>DATANR010000324.1:0-57519 GCA_036266155.1 Gemmataceae bacterium
GGTCTCGGTGATGCGCACACCATCAGAGTGCAATTCGATATCGTCGCACACGCAACCGCAGAAAGTGCAAGTCGCGTTCTTGGTGACCGTCAGTTCCACGTCACGCTCCGTTGCAAAACCGCTTCGTACCTAGGCCAACACGGGCATCTCCACCCGTTTGATTTCGAACCCGGCCGCCTGCACATCGGCGGCCGCCGATCGGATCGCCTGTTCCAAGGAGTCCGCTTTCCGGTCAAAGGCGATGTATGTCACTCGGTTGCGCGTCACGATCGTGCCATCGTCGCAACCGGCCTCATAGAGCGCCTCACACTCATCGGGACTAAGTGTGCGGGCACTCAACACCATCGAGAACTCGTAGGTCTTCTTTCTCTTCATCGATTGCTCCAGGCACCAGCGTTAAGCGTGGGGACAGCGATCGACTTCCTCGCGAATTCTTCGGGCGTGATTCTCGGCGTTCCTTGGTGTTGAGAAGACCCGGATAATGCAGCCGCCTCGATGTCCGGCCGGACAAAAAACTGTCCCCAAACATGGGCTCGCGGGCCAGCTTTGAGCAGTCGCCAACCCCTAGACACACTGTATTTGACGGCTTCTCGGATGTGCTTGTTTGGGTGTTTTGCCATTGCACTTCACATGAATGCCCGGCTCTTGCCAACCCCATAAGTCAACTCCAGCGGTGATCCTCAACTATCCATTCGAGCCGTCCGAACTGGACGGAACAACGAATGCTCACCCCAGTTTGTTGCCGCGGAAGCTGCCCCGAATGCGCCGCGGCATGAAGCGGCCGGCCTCGACCTCGGTCCAGGCCGGGATGGCGTCCTCCATCTCTTCGACACGGATCGGCTCACGTTCCTGAGCATCCACCATAATGGCTTCGTTGTGCATCGCAAACTCCTTCTCAACCGATCCGTTCCACCTCGACGTCCCAACCCTTCGAGGTCGGCATCCCCGTGCCATCCGTCTCGCCGCCCATGAGCCGGCACGTCGGCGGGCCATAGGGGACGAACAGCAAACCGCGCGGCACCTTGCCTTCCTTGCAGATGAACTCCGCCGCGCCAATATCCGTCCGCACGCGAATCGCCGCCCCCGACGCGATCCCCAACTCCTTCATGTCGTCCGCGTGCATCGACAGCGTGGTCACCATCGTTTCATATTCGGCATTTTCCTTGCCAACGTTGATCTGCTGTCCTTGCTTGCTCGTGCGGATCGGCGTCAGAATGAACCGCGTGCCCGCCATTGCGCTCCCCCAACCGTGCAAATCGCCTCTAGTCACCTTAGACATTTCGACACGGACTCACAACAGGCAAGGATTGCGTAACTTGTGACCGCCACGCATCGATCCTTCACCGATAGAACATTCCTCGCCACTTATCCGTGCAGGAGCCGCCATGTACCGCTTGTTGAGCCTGGTCGCGGTCGTCGCCATCGCCTTGCCAATTCGAGCCGACGACAAGACCGACGACTTCTTCGCCGCCGTTCGCCGTGGCGATGTGAGGGCTGTCGAAACGTTGCTCGACAAGGGCGTCGATCCGAAGGCCAAGACAGCCTACGGCGCGACTGGCCTGCACTTCGCGGCCGACAAAGGCAACGTGGAAATGGCCAAGCTGCTCCTGAAGCGCAAGGCCGATCCGAACGCGGCCGACACTTTTTACGGGGCCACGCCGCTCATGTGGGCGAGCATGAACAACCATGCGGGCGTGCTCGCCGAGCTACTCGCGGGCGGGGCCACCGGCGGCGAAGGCCTCCTTCGTTCGGCTGCCGCCGACGGCAAGGTCGACATGGTCAAGGCGATCCTCGCCCACGCAAAACCAACCGTGGAGCAATTGACCGCCGCTCGCGGCGTAGCGACGAAAGATGACGTCATCGACCTGCTCACCAAAGCCGGAGCGCACAAACCGGAAAAGAAAGCCACCGCACCAACCGACGACCTCAAAGCCTTCATCGGCACCTATCGCAACGCGGAAGCCGGCGACCTGACCGTCGACGCCGACGGCGGCTCGCTCGCGGTATCGCTCGGCGGCAAGAAGCTCTTCACGCTCATCCGCGACAAGGACGACGTGTTCAAGATCGAAGGCAACGAAGCCACGCTCACTTTCACGCGCAAGGACGGCAAAATTACCGGCTTCACGGTCAAAGCCGGCAAAGGAAACGAACAGGCTTTTGCGCGCGTCGACCCGAAGGCGGTCGCCAAGAAAGACGCCGTCCTGCCCGATGTTGCCGAGCCGACCGAGAAAGTGACGAAGCCGCTCAATTGGCCGCAGTTCCGCGGCACCGGCGCGACCGGCGTCGCCGACGGCCAGTATCCGCCGACCAGCTTCGACGTGCCCAAGAACAAGAATGTCCGCTGGAAGACGCCGATCCCCGGCCTCGGCCACTCGTGCCCGGTCGTCTGGGAAGATCGCATCTTCATCACGACGGCCGTCAGCGGCGACCCGAAGGCCGGCATCAAACCGGGGCAGTACGGCGACGTCGAATCCGTGAAGGACGATACATCGCATAAGTGGTTCGTGATCTGTCTCGACAAAAAGACCGGCAACGTCATCTGGCAAAAGGAAGCCTGCGCCGGCGTGCCGAAAATCAAGCGCCACCTCAAGGGCACGCACGCGAACCCGACGGTCGCCACCGATGGGACGCACGTCGTCGTCTCGTTCGGGGCCGAGGGGCTCTATTGCTACGACCGCGATGGCAATCTCAAATGGAAGCGCGACCTCGGCAACCTCGACAGCGGCTGGTTCTACAACCCCGATTATCAATGGGGCTTCGGCTCGTCGCCGATCATTCACGAAGACCGCACGATCGTGCAATGCGACGTCGGCAAGAACTCGTTCATCGCCGCTTACTCACTCGCCGACGGCAAGCCGATCTGGCAGACGCCGCGCGACGAGATTCCGTCGTGGGGCACGCCGACCATTGTCGTTGGTCCCGAGCGCACGGAACTGGTGACGAACTCGACCAAGTTCGTGCGCGGCTACGATCCGAAGACGGGGTCCGAATTGTGGAAGCTCGGCAAGAACGCCGAGATCACGGTGCCGACTCCCTTCCTCGCGAAGGGCCTGATCTGGATCACGAGCGGCTACCGGCCGATCCAACCCATCTACGCGATCAAGCCGGGCGCCACTGGCGACATTAGTTTGAAGGACAAGGAAACGAGCAACGCGTCGATCGCCTGGAGCAAGGCCAAGGGCGGCCCCTACATGCCGACGCCGATCGTGTATGGCGACTACCTCTACACCTGCGCGAACAACGGCCTGCTCACCTGCTACGAAGCCGCGACCGGCAAACAGATGTACGCGGAACGCCTCGGCGGCGCTGACGGCTTCACCGCCTCCCCCGTCGCCGCCGATGGCCGCCTCTACTTCACCGGCGAAGAAAACGGCGTCCGCGTCGTGAAGGCGGGGCCCAAATATCAGATGCTCGCGATCAACCCCCTCGGCGAAACGTGCCTGGCGACGCCGGCGATCGCGGATGGGCTTCTGCTGGTGCGGACGGAGCATCATCTGGTGGCGCTGGGGCGGGCGGAGAAGTAAGCATGAATTTCTGGGTGATATCGATGCATCGAACACTTTGGATTGCGGCCATTGCGCTTACTCTCGTAGGATGCCGCGACGGCGGAACGCCCATCGTGGTAGCCGAGGCAGAAGTCCTGCGCCCCGAGCCGGCGGCTCTCGCCAAAGAGATTCAGGCGGACCGCAAAGCCGTGCGCGCGAAATACGAGGACAAGATCGTCGAATTCAGCGTCGAACGGCTGGACGTGCGCGACATGGAAGACGACGAAATCGAATGCGATCTTTCTTTCGCCCAAGATCCGAACGCCGCAACTGCGTTGTCCCTGGAAGCTACTTTCTATTTGTCCGACGGCCGGAACGCACCGCTCAAAGGCATCAAGACCGGGCCGTTCCGCGCCACAATCCGCGGCAAAGTGCGTGATGTCGTCCTGGTGGACGCGGAATCGGGCCGCTGCATCATCAAGCTTGATCCGGCATGGGTTGAAGCTGTCCGATCGCTCCGCTGAGCGCGGTACGCAAGTAACGCTCAATCAGTAGTGTCACGTCGATAGCGCCACACACACCACCGACAAACTCCCGCGGACATAGGCCCTACCATCGACGAACGCCGGGTGCGAGTACACACTGCGGTCGCCGTCGAAGACTTTGAGCCGGCCGACCGGGTCGAACTTGTCGGCAGCGGCATCGAGCAGGATCAGTTCGCCTTCCATGCTGATGACCAGCACTCGCGTCCCATCGGTGACGATCGAGCAGTAGCCGCCAAACGCGCGATCCTCTCCTTCCCACACCGGTTTGAGTCCACCAGCCACGTCCAGGCAGAACAACCGCCGCCAGACGCCGAACACGCGGCCGCTGGCTACGACGGGCGTGTGCGTATCCGGGGCCAGTCGCCGGAAACTCGCGGTCGGCTTCGGCACGAACTTTCCGTCCTTGTCGAACGCATATAACCGAGCCCCGTTGTTCTCGGTCGCGATCAAGAGTTGGTCGCCGACGACAACGGGCGTTGGCACGTTGAAGTCGTTCGGCCTCTCGGGGATCAGTTTCCACAGCCGTTTGCCGGTCGTTGGGTCCCAGCCGCCGAGCGAGTTGAAATCGTGACCGACGATCTGCTCCTTGCCGCCCAGCGAAGCCAGGATGAAGGAGCCATAGGCCGCTGGCGATCCGGGCGTTTTCCACGCCACCTTGCCGGTCTTCGCATCAACGGCAACGAGTGAAGCGTCCTTGGCCCCCGGGTTCAGGAGCAACTTGTCGCCAAGGAGTAGCGGGGTGGCGCAGGTGCCCCAGCGCGGCTTCTCCTCCGGCTCGAACTCGTCGTGGGTGTTCAGTTCCCACATGACCTTGCCGGTGGCCAGTTCGATGCAAGTGACGTGGCCGAACGCCCCGTGCAAGTACGCTCGTCCATCGCGAATTACCGGAGTTGATCGTGGAGAATTGCCGTAGTCCAAGTTGCCGGGAGCCGGATAGCGGTGGGTCCAGACGACCTTGCCCGTGTCCGCCGCCAGGCAGACCCAGACGTCGGCTGTATCCTTCAGCCCGCGGTCGGAGACGATGACGAATTCGCGGGTCGCGGCCACGCCGCCCAGGCCCTGGCTGGTCAGGTCGTGCGACCAAAGAATCTTCGGTTTGTCCGGCAGCCGGGCCGGCAATGAAACGACCCGACCGGCGCGGCCAGGGCCGCGCCAGTCGGGCCAGTCGACGTCCGTCGCGTCACCTACTTTTTTTTTGCCCCGTCCGTCGGCGGCGTCACGAACCCGTCTTTCGTCTCCAGGGCGACACACAGGTCCTTGTCTTTGCCGATCTCCAGGAGCGCGGCCTTCACTGCGTCTCGGTCGACACCCGACAACCGACCGGTAACGAACGCGGCCACGAACGGGACCGGGTCGGTTTCGCCAACCACCCGCAGGTCGCCCTTCTTGATCGTTCCGCATCCTTCCAGAAGCGGCTGAGCGTAGCTGGAAATGACCGTCGCCGCCTTCTCGCCGTTTTTGTGCAATTCCAGAACGGTGGTGGCCCCGTCGCTGCACGCCGAGCATGTCTCCAGCTTGGCCGGGATCGGCACGCCCAGGTCCTTGAGGAGGGCCATCGCGGCCGAGTATTTCTCATCGGCCGTCGACGGGCCGAACACGATCTTGTAACCCTTCAGGTCCTCGACCGTCTTGGCCGGGTCGTCCTTGGGCACGACTATCAGGCCCTTTTGCGTCGTCGAGCCATCCTTCCCCGTCAGCGCGGCGACGTGTGTGACTTCCAGCTTGTTCAGCTTCGCCTCGGCCCGAATCACCGAATCCTTCCCAATGATGACATCGGCCTTGCCGTCGGTCTTTTTCAAAAGTGATCCGGCGAGCGTCTCGGAATAATGCACGTGCACCGGACGCCCAACCTTCTTGGAGATGTAAGCGCCGAGCTTGTCGTAGTCGCGCTGGGCGTACCCCTTGACGCACGGGCACGACAGCGGAGCGGCCAGCGGGTCCATGATGACGACGACGATCGGGTCCTTCTCGCCAGCCCCGGCGGTGGCGGCTGCCAACCCAACGGCCGGGAGTGTGAGGAGTAGTTCGCGGCGGTCCATGTTTAGCTCTCGGTTTGGGTTACTGGTTCGTGGTCTCGCCGGTCTTCTTGCCGGCCGACTTGCTCATGATGAAGAACCGGCCGCCCGGCTGGTCGCAGAAGTACACCTTCGAACCGTCGGCGTTGGCGGCCACCGCCACGTTCTTGCAACCGCCGCCGATCTTCACTGTACCGACTACTTCTTTGAACTCGCCGGTGCCGGAGAACCGCTTGACCACTCCTTCCGATTCGGCCGTGAGGATGTCTCCACCACAGGCCCGCACGTTCATTGGGTTGCAGCATCCGCCGAAGCACGCCGGGTTGGTGTCCTCGCCGCGTTTCCCGTAGCCGCCGATCTTCTTGCCGTCGCGGTCGTACCGAGCGAACTGGTGCTTGGTGTTCTCGGCCACCAGCAAGTCCTTGCCCATGACTTGCACGTCCATCTGCCCGCAACACCCGCCGACGTCGCTCAGGACTTTCTTCGGATTCGTCAGGTCGCGGTCGAGCCGCCAGACGGCGTATCCCCAGCCCTCGATCTCGCCGCAGGCCACGAACACGTCGGTCTCGCCAACCGCGATCCCGTTGATGATTTGAAGCCGGCCGACCATGTCCTTGAGCACGTCGTCGACCGTGCGCTTGGCGTAGTAGTTGTCGTTCTCCTCGTACGACTTGAGGATCGCCTTGTATTGCTCCAGTTGCCGCTTCTCCGTCTTGGTCCGGTCCTCTTCCTTCTTGGCTTCCAGCTTCTTGATCTGGTCCTCGAACTGCTTCTTGATTTCCTTCATCGACTGTTCGTTCTCGACCTTCTCCCTCTTAAAGCGATCCTCGGCCTTCTTCTTCAGCGCGTCCTTATCCTTGGTCAGTTCGGCGACGTGGGGCAATTCAACCGGCTCGCCGAGCGCCTTGCCGGCCTTGTCGAACCGGGCCACCTTGGCGTCGCCGGCGACGTACACCGTTCCGTCCGGGCCGGCATTGATCGCGTGTGCGTGGAAGGGGACTTTCCAGCTTGTGACCGCCTTGCCGTCTGGCGAGAACACCTGCACCTCGGAGGTTGCGTTTTTGACCGGCGCGCCGTAGCCGCGCGGCGGGGCAACGACGGCCAAGACCCGGCCGTCGCCATCGAGGCACAGCGTCTGGAGCGAGCGACCCTCCTTCGGCGCGACCTTGATCTCCGTCACCTGGTCGTGCGTGGCCTTCTTGGCCAGTTGGGCAAGGGTCTCGGCCTGTTTCTTCTGGTAGGCCTCGATTTCCTTCTGAACTTCCGCCGAATCCTGGGCGGCGGACGGCCGAGCAACGAGCACAAGGGCGGCCGTCACGGCAAGGGTGATGAGTTGGCGCACGGAAGTTCCCTTTGGGTACGGGCCGAATTGGTCGGCAAGGAAGTGTGCATTAGCGTACCCGGAAACGATCGGCAGGGCAACGCATTCCGGGCCGGGCTGGGCTGGCTGTTACAGGCCGTTTTCGTGTTTGCTAATGAGATTCCGCCGGCCGGATCTTGCTTGTCGTCGCGCACCGGTCACGGCGCGATGCCTTGCATTTCATTGCAAAAAACTCGGTGCAACGAATCGGGAGTATGTGGGAGTGGTCAAATCTGGGGGTTCCTGGCGCTAGTATTTTGGGTCGCGATTTTTGGGCGCATCTGATTGCTCCGTAATCAGTTCAATGCGGTTTTCGCGGGCAGAGATTGCCAACCCCCTATATGTGTTTGGCAATCTCTGTTGGCAATCTCTCAATTCTTGCGCCGCCGAGGATGATGCCGTTGCACCGAAAGCTATCCGCCCTTCTTCCCCGCCCCCCAGATGCCGCCGCCGATGACCATGCCGAGCCAGCCGGCACAAGGGACCGTGGGGAACATGCCGGTCACGTTGCCGATGAACAGGAACACGCCGATCACGAAGATGATCGCGCCCAGGCCCATCACAATCACATTGCCGCCGCCGGCCGGGACAGTTTCGGAGTAGTTGGCGTGCATGGGATGCGCTTGGGCATTGGCGACGATCGTCTGTGCGGCCTCCGCGGAGAACCCGCGTTCGCGCAGGTGCTTTTCGACTTGCATAGGCAGCAACCCATCTTGAAGCATCTGGCTGGCTTCCTGGCGGATCATCTGCGCCATCAAATCGACAACGACTTCCTTGGCAGCGTCCGCGGTGAGGCCGCGATCGACGAGTTGAACTTCGACGGCCTCGGCCGTCAGGCCATCGCCGAACTTCCGAACCGCGAAGTCGTAGTCCGCCTGTGTCGGCTGCGAAGAATCGGACATGGGCGTACTCCATCGAGGGCTGTGTAAAAGGTGATTGATTGTGAGCGGCGTGCATGGAACAGTCAAATCAATTCGCGCGATTCATCATGCAATCGCCGTCTGCCCGTAATCAATGTCCTCGCCGAATATCCGAATGCGGGAAGCGCACCTCGATGCGAAAAACCTTCTTGGTCCGGCAGGTGATCTGCCCCGTCGTTAGGTCGATCCGTTCTGGCACATCCATCTTGTGCACGTCAACCGAGGCGTGAAAGCCACGCTCGCTAAAAACGTCGATCATCATCTTCAATATCAACGGATCGTCGAGGAATTGATCTTCGTTATTGATACGTGCGTTGCCCGACATCGCATGGGCCCGCACGATCGGGATCATTTTCTCTTCGACGAGTTTGACTACCTTCTCGAATTTGGCCCGATTGGTCTCGGCGTAGTCCTCGAGTCGTTCAACGAGTTCCTGGCGCGCGTGGACGGCGAGTTGCCGGGCTTCGGGAATATTGCGGACGAGCGCGAAGACTTCATCGCTCAAGTCCAGCTTGCTTTGGTAGCCGAATTCTTGAACGATGTTCCGTTGAACTTCCGGAAGGTCGCCCTCGGCGTCGATGAAGTGGAAGTGAAAGATCTTGCGCAGCTTCTCCAATGCCGCGAAGGTTTCCTCCATGAAGGTCTGATAGCGCTTGCGGCACAGGTCCGGATTGAGGTCGGTTGGCCGCTCTTCAAGCAGTTTGCCCACGCCCGTTTCGCGGACGCGCTGGTTGTATTCCTGAATCTCCCGGCCACGCTTGAGTTGGCGTTGCACGCTGACGTCACCGCTCACATAGAGCAGGGCGATGCGAAATGATGGCTTGCGAAAATGTTGTGCGAGCGGCGTGCCCTGATAGGCAGCGTGCAGTTCGAGCATCCGTCGATAGAAGAGTTGCAAGCACTCGCCCTGAACGGACGTTCGCGGGAAACCGTCGACGATCACGCCATCGTGGTATTCGGGCTTGAGCAATTCTTGAAACAACAGGCTAATGACTTCGCGGTCGCCGACCATCTTGCCGGCATTCTTGATGGCCACCGCTTGCGGACTGCTGAGCAGGCCGCTGATGACGATCGGCGGCGCCGTGATGTCGCGCGTCTTGGTAATGAACGGCGTGTTCGTGCCCTTGCCGGCGCCGGGTGCGCCGCCGAGCCAGATGAACTCACGCGGAAAGCGCAGGTTGTCGCGGCCATACTTCTCGAGCACGTCGTCCCAGACGGCGGAGAAGATCAGTTGAGCGTCCTTGACCTCCAGACCAGGATCCGGCTCGGGGCGAAGATCGTCCGGATTGAGGAGAGGGTGACCCATGAGGTCTCCGGAATGCAGGCGCACGGCAGGCGACTTGAGCATTCTCGTCGGCCGGAGCAGAAGTGCAAGGTTCGACGCCTGAACGAAAGAGGGCCGACGTCAACGACGTCGGCCCTGATCGAATTGGCACTCGTCGCGTGTTAGCGACGACGGGGGCCGTTCATGTCCCTCTTGAGCTGCTCCAATTCACTGATGATCTTGTCTAGGCGACGAGCGAAGTCGTCGGATCCACCCGAATTCGGGCCGCGACCGGGCTCGCCGCCCTGACGCGGCAGGTTGCCTGGGCCGAAGCGGGCTGGGCCAGGAGGAAACGCGTTCATGCCGCGCATGCCGGGCTCAGGCCGCCCGCCATCCGGACCACGACCGAAGCCGCCACCAAAGGCCGGCCCCGGTCGTCCACCATCCGGGCCACCACGCCGGTCTGCCGTCGCCGGACCTCGACCACCTTGCGGCCCGTCCGGTCCACGACCAACACCTTGACCCGGACGTCCGCCGCCCGGTCCCATCGGCCCGTGACCCGCATCGGGCCCGCCCGCCTGACGTCGGCCTGTTTCCG
Organism: Gemmataceae bacterium; assembly: GCA_036266155.1. Classification (GTDB taxonomy): domain Bacteria; phylum Planctomycetota; class Planctomycetia; order Gemmatales; family Gemmataceae; genus SIAJ01. The sequence goes on from DATANR010000324.1 coordinate 10,188, forward strand.
CGTTGCCGCCTTCACGTCGAGCTGGACCTTGCGCTTGCTGAGCCTTCGCGAGCTTCGCTTCCAAATCGTTTAGCCGAGCGGTCAGTTGTTCAAGCACATTCATGAGTCGTGCCTGATCGAACCCGCCTGGTTGGCCGCCCGGTTGCCCACCGCCTCGAGGACCAGCGCCGGGGCCGCCAGGTTGGCCGTCCGGTCGGCCTCCACCACCCCGTGGGCCGCCGCCGGGTCCGCCCTGTCCACCGACGTTTGGACCTTTTGGACCGCCGCCAGGACCACCCGGTGGGGGTCCATCTGGCCCAGGTTGAGCCAGGCTCGTGGCAGCCACGGCGAGGCCGATCGCCACGCTGGCCGCGTACATCAATCGTCGCATCGATAACTCCTCAAGTGGGTGTGCCCGAGTTCGTTTTCGATCCACCGGGCGGACACGTCTATCGTGATGATCGGACCTGGCTGATTAAGAGCCGCTGAGTCTGAACAACCAGTACCGAGGCCGGAGAGGCCACCCCACCATTCAGTAACCGTCGGGGCCGACCTTCCGCCGCGTGAATCGAGAATTTCTGATCGCCGCGCGGCACGATGGTCCATCGAGTTCTCCGCCAAGCCGCCGTTTTCACTTGCATTGAGGTATGTTTGCAAGCGACAATCCCCATACCTGCCGCGCACTCTCCGCAAGAACCTCATGACGAATTGGATAGGTCGGGTCCGGGAGCAAGAATCGGGCTTTGAACGCGAAGTCGTCGATCGCTATACCCAAGGCCTGCTTGAACTCGCTCGCCGCCGATTGCCCCGGCAGATTAAACCCCGGCTCGACCCGGAGGACGTGCTCCAGTCGGTCTACCGGTCCTTTTTCCGCAGACTGGCCGACGGCGAGTTTCAATTTGACGGGCCGGACGATCTCTGGCGTCTGCTCGCCACCATCACGTTTCGCAAAGTCTCGAACGCACGCAAGTTTCACTTGCGCGCTCGCCGCGACGCTCGCCGCGAGCACCCGTGGCCGGAACAAGCGACTGATGTCGAGCCGACCGAACTCGTCGTTCAGGAGGACGACGTTGACGTGTTGTGGGAAGCGCTCGATGAACTCGTTCACGGGCTGCCCGACCGGTGCCGCGATATTCTGGTGCTACGGCTCGAGGGTCATCCCATTGCCGCGATCGCCGACAAGGTCGGCCGGTCGCAGCGGACCGTGCTGCGCGTCCTTGCCGGCGTGGTGGCATCGGCGAACCGCTCGGCGGAGTCGCCATCGTGATCTCAAGCAAGTCTCACGTTTCGGGCGATTCGTGGCGCCGGCGCGAAGCGACCTATGATCGCTTCGAACAGGAGTGGCTCACCAAAGGTGAAGCCCGCATCGAAGAACATTTGCCGCCGGACGACGATCCCGATCGGCCGGCCGTGCTGAGCGAGTTGGTCCGGATCGAGATCGAATTGCGGCGCGCCCGCGGCGAAGCGGTTCACCATGAAGACTACCGCGGTCGGTTCCCCACGTTGCCGTCTGGGTTCCCGGCGAACGACACCCGGCTCGGCCGCTATGAACTCTTTGAACGGCTCGGCCGCGGCGGGTTCGCGGCCGTGTTTCGTGCGCATGATTCCGAACTGGCACGCGACGTCGCCGTCAAAGTCCCTGCCGAGGACTTGCTGGCGGACCCCGAAGTGCGATCGCGGATCGCGCGCGAGGCGCGCAGCGCCGCGCAATTGCGGCACCCCGGCATTGTGCCGCTCCACGAGGTTGGTCAGGACGGGGCCAAGGTCTGGCTCGTGTACGAGTACGTGCCCGGTCCGACGCTGGCGGCGCTGCTCCGCCAAACCCGCCCGGCCCCGCGGCAGTCGGCGTTGTGGATCGCTCAACTGGCCGAGGCCTTGGATTACGCGCATCGGGCCGGAATTATCCATCGCGATCTGAAGCCGGCCAACGTCATCATGCGTGCCGGCGCCGAGCCGGTCTTGACCGACTTTGGCCTCGCGCTGCACACGGAGGACATCGCCCGGCTGACCCGGTCCGGCGACGTGATCGGGACCCCGGCCTACATGTCGCCGGAACAGGCCAGCGGCCGCGGGTATGCGGTCGACGGCCGGAGCGACATCTACAGCCTGGGCGCGATGCTATACGAAATGCTCACCGGCCAGCTTCCCTTCCGGGCCAGCACCCCCGCCGTTCTGCATCAAGTCATTCATGACGAGCCGACGCCGCTGCGGACCATCCGCACCGACGTTCCACTCGATCTGGAAACGATCTGCTTGAAGGCGATGGCGAAGGATCCGGTCCATCGCTATGCAACCGCCGGGCAATTCGCTGACGATCTGAAACGGTATCTGAACCATCAGCCGATTCGGGCCCGCCGGATCGGGCCGCTGGGCCAGCTCAAGCGCTGGGTGCGCCGGAACCCGTCGCTGGCCGGCACGTTGAGTGTCGCCCTCATTGTCATCATTGCGGTTGCCGGATTCAGCTATTGGCGCGTGAGCGGCGAGCGCGACCGCTACCGGCTGGAGCGCGATCGCGCCCAGGCGCTCGCGGCCAATCTGGCGCTCGACCGTGGACTTAGCCTGTGCGAACAAGGCGAAGTCGGCCCGGGGTTGTTGTGGATGGTGCGCAGCCTGGAACTAAGCCCTACGACGACGCCAGACCACGAACGGGTGGCGCGTCTGAACTTTGCGGCCTGGGCGGCGGAGATGCCCGAGTGCATCCAGGTGCTGCCGCATCCCAGTGACATCCGCGCGATCGCATTCGACCCGGCCGACGGGTCGCTACTGACTGCCGGAGCGGACGCCCGTCTCGTGCGGTGGAACCCGTCGACCGGCAGGTCCACAGTGCTGCTCGCGAGCGAGAGAACGGAGTTCTATGCACTAGCGCTCTCGGCAGATGGGTCGACGATCGCCGTCGGCAATTACGGGAACGGGCGGGGAACCCTGATTCTCCGACGGGGCGCTCCGCCTGAGTCGGCGACGACTCTCCGGGAGCCCAACCATGTCACCGCCCTCGCCCACCACCCGACGCGACCGCTGATTCTCGTCGGCAACACGTCGAGCACGGCCCAGTTGCTGAGCACGACCGACGGCCGGCCCGCGGGCGCGGACATTGTGCATGGTGGACGAGTCGAGTGCGTCGCGTTCAGCCCGGACGGCAAGTCGTTTGTCACTGGCAGCCGTGACCAAACGGTCCGTTTGATGGAGTTGGAATCGGGGCGCACGGTTGCCACCCTGGAGCATCCGGGTGTGGTCACGGGTGTGACATTCAGCCCGGACAGTCGAGTTGTTGCCACCGCCAGCGAGGACAATCACGTGCGGCTGTGGGACGCCAACACGGGCAAGCTCCTTTTCCGGCTTGTGCACCACGGCGGCGTCCACGCGGTCGCGTTCAGTCCGGATGGGCGCTGTCTGCTGACCGGCAGCCGCGACCGCCAAGCCCGGCTTTGGGACGTGCGGACCGGTGCGCTCGCCTTCATGCCGATCCAGCACGCCAACCACGTCGCGGCCGTCGCGTTCGCTCCGGACGGCGGCACATTTGCCACAGCCAGCGAGGACCACTTGGTGCGCATCTGGCGACGTCCGCAAACGACAGCGGCCGGGGAACCGCTGATTCATGCCGGCACGGTCTGGGCGGTCGCCTACTCACCCGATGGTAAGTTGGTCCTGACCGGCAGTGGCGAGCGCGGGAAGTCGGGCGAGGCCGTCTTCTGGGACGCAATGTCCCGGTCGCGCGCCGGATCCGGGTTGCCGCACGACGACGCCGTCAGCCATGTGGCCTTCAACGATGACGGCGGATTATTTCTTACGGGCACCTATACGGGCAAAGTCCGGCTGTGGGACTCCGCCACGCGCGCGCCCCGGGGTGAGCCAATTGTCCGCGACGGAATGCTTGCAGCCGCTGTCTTCGTTCCGAACGGACAGACGTTGGCTCTCAGCTGGGGGGTAGCGCATGGCGATCGAAGTGTCATCTTCTTCGATCGGAATACGGGTCAGCCAACCGGCACCAAGCTGGAGAGTTCACACGTTACCCGGACGGTCGCCTTCAGCCGCGACGGCCGGCTCGTCCTGACCGGCGGCTACGATCGTATGGCCCGATTGTGGGACGTGGCGACCGGCAACCGCATCGGTGACTCCCTCAAGCACTTTGGCTCTGTCGGGGCCTCCGATCTAACTGCGGACGGCAAGTTGGCAGTCACTGGCACGGATGACAACTGGGGTCAGATCTGGCTTCGCGACGGCGACGAATTCCGGCCCGGCCCCCGGCTACCACATCGGGGGACGGTTCGCGCCGTGGCCTTTAGTCCCTCCACCGACCTCGTCCTTACTGGAAGCTGGGACAAGACGGCCCATTTGTGGGACACGGCGACAGGGCGGCCGATCGGGCCGCCGTTAAGACATTCCGGTGAAATCGAATCCGTCGCCTTTCATCCTGACGGCCGGACCTGCGCGAGTGGGGGTTGGGACCGAACCGCCCGCTTCTGGCGGGTCCCGATGCCTGCGGCCGGATCAATTGAGGAACTCCGGCGCACGGCGGAAGTTCTATCTGCTCAACAACTTGGGTCTGGCGACAGTCCCCGGCTACTCGAATCGGCCGATTGGCTCGAGCGTTTTCGGCAATTGCACTCGCCGTGACCCGTGCTCTTTTCGACATATTTGCCAAATTCCATGTCACTTCGCATCGCGCCGCGTTGATGCACTTAATAGAGGGCGCCATGCCCTCTTGCCCGCCTTCCGACCACTCGCACAGGTCCTCATGAAATCCTCCCTTCGACCCACCCGCCCCATTCCGGCATTCCGCGCGCTGCCGACCCGCTCCGTTCGTGCGAAGACCCGTCGCGTGCGGCTGGGGCTGGAGGGGTTCGAGAACCGGATCACGCCGACGCTGACCTACACCATCACCACGGCAGCCTACAACAACGACGGCAGCAAGCTGGCGTTCGACGGCGATGGCAACGCGTACAACACGGACCACTCGCCGCTGTCGTTCGAGCAGGCCCTCGGCGCCATCAATACCTTCGACCTCAACAACGGGGTCTTTTTCCATCCGGGCCCCAGCGTCATCAACTTCAACATTCCCGGAGCGGGCGTCCATCGCATCGAAACGCACGGGTACAAGACATTTGGCTTTGGTCAGGACGACACGACGCTGGACGGCTTCTCGCAACCCGGCGCAAAGCCGAACACCGCGCCGCTGGGGTCGCCGATCAATGCGAAGATCCTGATCGAATTCGACATCCGCTGCGAGCTCACCTGCTCCAACAACACCGTCCGCGGCATGTCCCTGCGCGGCATCGACTTGGCTGGCAATACGTTTTTCAGTCGCGACTCGCTCAACAATCACATTGAAGGCAACTTCCTGGGCGTCCACGCCGACGGCAAGACGTCGTGGGGGGATGCCCAGGAAGGCGTCTATATCGGAAAGGGTGCGCCGAGCACCTGGGTCGGCGGCGGCCTGCCGTCCCTGGTGAACCTCGTCGCCGGGCACACGGGCATCGACCCGCAATTCGGCTCGGTCGCCAACGGCATCTTCATCGACGGCAGCCACAACAACGTGATCGTCGGCAATTACATCGGCACGGACAAGACCGGGTCGCATCACGCGGGTAATACGCTCAACGGCATTCGCATCGCCAGTTCACCCGCCGACCACAACCTGATCAACGAAAACATCATTGGCTTCAACGGCGAGTACGGAGTGCGTGTCGACAACGGGTTCGACAACAGCTTCACTACCAACTCCATGTTCTCGAACGACAAAGGCGGCATCTTCCTGGCCGCCGGCACGAACAACGACGCTCCGGCCCCCGTGCTGACCAGTCTCGATGGATCGACCGTCACCGGCTCGCTGGCCGGGGCATCGGCCGCCAATCCGTATACGGTTGAGTTCTTTACCAGCACCGGCAAAGACGCCGCCGGGACGTACGAGGGGAAGAAGTCGCTCTTGTTGGTGCAAGTGACGAGCGACCCATTTACGGTGGACGTGCCTGGAGCGACTGGTTTCATCACGGCGACCGCGACCGACGCGAACGACAACACGTCGGTATTCTCGAACGCTCTCAACGCCGGGGCCCCGGTGGGCGACGTCAAATTGGGAGTGGACCCGAATATCCCCACGTCGCTGCTCCAGGGGAATCGGCCTGGGTTAAAGTGCGCGTCCAGAATGACAGCGCTGACGATCTTTCCGCCGCCGCTGGCACGGAGCTAATCAATGCCTATACCGGGCCGGATAAGGCGCACTTGCTCGGCCAGTACGTAGTGCCGGCGGGAAAGATCGAGAAGCTCAAACATGGCACGGGACGGACATACAAGATCTCATTCGACTTCCCGGCGATCGGGGACGCTAACGAGATCGCGCCGGGCACGTATGGGTATTACGTCGAGCTGGACCCGGTCTGGAAGGGGAGGGTGGGGGCCAGCGGCGAACCGTTGCAATTCGTCGACCAGTTCGGGAATGTCGGCGATCGCAAGGACGTGACGGCGACCGTCCGGGGAAGCAGCTCGATCCCCGGCGCGACTGTAGCCGCGGGTGGGACGATCAAGTTGTCACTCAAGGGCGGAGGAACCGGGACCGTCACGGTGAATGGCGGGGAAACCGACGTTTCGCTGACCGGAACCACGGCCGCCACCGAGGTGACGGTCGAGGACCCGAAGGTGACCGGGAAAATCCACAACCTGTCGGCCAACACTCCGGTCAAGAAAATCGACATGCCGAACGTGGACTTCACCGGCACCGTGAGCTTCACCGCCGGTTTGGGCGGGTTGGTAGCCCACGACCTGGGCGGGACCGCGACACCGGCCACGATTACCATCGGCAAGGCAGACCCCAAGCCGGTCCCGGTTGCGTTCGCGGTCCACAAAATCAACAACGTGAACATCAGTGTCGACGACGGGGTGGCGTTCCTGGGGACGGGTGAGTGGACTGATTCCGACCCGGCCACCTTGGACATGCTGACCGCCCCGTTCGTCGACCAACTCCTGGTTAAGAAGGCCGACGACGCCTCGACCACCGGAGGGATGCAGGCCGCTTTGAAGCTCCAGGGCCCGGCCTTGACCAACAAAAAGTTCGCCTTGAACAAGGCCGACATCGACGGTTCGGCAAAAGGCGCCTGGGACCTGGGGGCCGGGGGAGCCAAAGAGATTAAGGTCCACGACGGCAGTGAATGGCAAGTGACCACAACCGGACCAGTGAATGAACTCACGGTTGCCGACTCCTGGAACAACAGCCTAGCGGGCCCAATGCTCGAGGCGAAGTCGGTAGGGGAACTTGTCGTGGGCGGACCCGCTCAAATGGGCACGCTCAAGGGACCGGAAATCAAGGTGACCGGCGCGGCAGATGGCGTGGCCATCCGCAAGCTGGAAACAGCGTTCTTGAATCTCGATAAGCTGACCGCCCCGGCCGGCGGGATTGGCAAGCTGTCGACTTTCCAGGGCCTCGGTTTCACCTCCGGCGGCAACATCGCGATCACGGCCCAGTGGGCGGACACGATCGAAGAAAAGAAGACTTCCTTCAGCACTCCGTCTCTGCTTGCCGCCGACGTGCAACTGACCAAGACCAAGGGGACGTCCGACACGAGCCTGCGGAAACTTGATTTCGGCCGTTTGATCGGGTCACTCTCCGCGTTCGGCGACGTCGATGAGATTTCGGCCAGCGATGACGCCCATGGCTGGTCCTTGACGGGCGGACAAGACGCCGGCTCGCCGGGCTGCCTCGTGACTGACTTGCACGTCACAAACGCCAACGGATCAATCAAAGCGAGCGCGTTCAATCACGTGATCCTGGGCGGCAATGTCTTCACGGGCACGCTCGAGGCAACGCTCCCGGTTCCCATCCAGGAACTCGGCGTCGCCGACATGCAGGGCACGATCACCGCTCTGGCCGGCGTCAAAACTTTGGTCGCCAACACGTGGACCGGCGGAACGCTCAACGCCGGCTCCGCAAAACACCTGGAGGTTGTCGATACGGCCATGAACGGCACGTTCAATTTGCCTTTCGGCGCCACCAACGTCCAAGTTGGCAAATGGACCGGTGGGACTTTCACCGCCGGGCCGATCAAGCATTTGACGATCGATGGTTCAGCCACGAACGTCGCGTTCAACCTCGATGGCGGCGCCACGTCGTTTATCGCCGGCAGCATGACCGATTGTCAGATCAACGCGGCCGGGCAAAACATTGCCGTCTTCAAGATCCGCGGCACGAAGACCGATCCGGTGCCCAACTTCACGCGGACAACTCTCACCGCTGGCATGGTTCGTGACCTACTTATTCAGGGCAGCGCCGACCACAGTACCTTCAATCTCAATGGCGGGGCGGGTTCGGTTATTGTCGGCAGCATGGCGGACTGCTCGGTCAACGCCGCGGGCCAGACCATTGCGGTCTTCAAGATCCGCGGGATCGACGATAGTCTGGCTCCCTACTTCATGCGGACCAACGTGACCGCCGACGTACTCGGAACGGTCGTGCTCAACGATGTGGACGAGGACTCCGGCTCCCCGGCGTACGGCATCACCGCCCATATCGTGGGCGGCTACTCCCGGTTCGTCAACGGCAAAGCCTTCGAGTTCACGGTCAACGGGAAGAAGACCCATCTCTTGGTCGCGCCGCCGCCCGGCGTCGCCGACCACTTGGGAAACTATTCGCTGACGATCACTTGAGCCTGCTCAGAAATCGTCGACAATCTCTCATCGCCCGGATCAGGCCGGCGAGCGCTTTGAAGGTCTGATCCGACACACTTGAAGGGGTGTTTCGTGAAGTCCGCACGTTTCAACATCAATGGATTGGGCCGCCAACTAACGTCTTGGATTAGCAGGTTCACGTCACAACCCGCTTCCAGAAAGCACAGTCGATGCGCGCGCCCAATGTTGACGTGTTTCGAGGACCGGATCACGCCGGCCCACACTTACACAATCACGACCACGGGCACGTCGCGGGACTTCAGCAAGCTCACGTTCGATGGCAACGGAAACGCATCCAACACGGACGGCTCGCCGGTCACGCTTTACGAAGCCCTGATGGCGATGCATCAGTCGGACGCGAACGGGACCGGTTACCTCTACCCCGGTCCAAACGTGATCGAGTTCAACCTCCCGGGCACCGGAGTTCACACCTTCCCGTTCGTGGACGCCTCCGGCGAGACCCAGTCGGATGACCCGCGGTGGCAGATCCTCCAGGACAACACGACCATCGACGGCTGGTCTCAACCAGGCTCGAGCCCAAACAACGCCAACCCGGGTGACCCGATCAACGCCCAAGTGCGGATCGAGCTGCCGTTCCGGATCGGGGTCCGGTCGTCCAACAACCTGATCCGCGGCCTGTCGTTCCGCGGGGTCGACATGTGGGATAAGCTCACCCCGTGGGGCAGCAACCAGGACGCGTTGAACAACACGATCGAGGGCAACTTTCTGGGGCTCAAGGCGGACGGCAAGACGACCTGGGGGGACAGGCAGGCCGGGGTGTACATCGGCAAATACAAGTTCACCAGCGCGGACGCCCGGAATCAGTCCAACACGATTGGCGGGATCCTGCCGTCCACAGCCAACCTGATCGCCGGGCACGCCGGAGCCAACCCGACGTTCGGGGCGGCCGACGGCGTGTTGATCACCGACGGCAGCCACAACAACCTGATCGTTGGGAATTACATCGGAACTAACAAGGACCTTGGCAAGGCGGCCAACGCCCTGTCAGGGGTGTACGTCGACGGGACTTCCTATTCGAACACGGTCCAGGACAACATCATCTCCTTCAATGGCGATTACGGCGTGCGGCTGGACGGCGGGCGGTTCACCACCCTGACCAGCAATCGGATGTCGGCCAACACCAAGGGGGGCATCTTCCAGGCGGCCGGAGCGAATGACGACGTGCCGGCCCCGGCCCTGACCGGAATGACGAGTACCGACGTGTCTGGCACGCTCGCCGGAGCGTCGGCGGTCACGCCGTTCACGGTCGAGTTTTTCACGAGCGCGAGTAAAGATCCGGCTGGGGCGGTCGAAGGTCAAAAGTCTCTGGGAACCGTCACGGTGACAACCACGCCGTTCACGGCCAGCGTCGCCGGGCTGACCGCGTTCGTGACTGCAACGGCCACGGACGTCAATGGGAACACCTCCGTGTTCTCCAATGCGCTCGGGACGGGTGGCGGTGGAGACGTCGGCATCAAGAGCGTGATCCCCAAGCTCGATTCCGAAGCAGCGCCCGGCGAGTCCAACGTTGTGAAGATCACCGTGGAGAACAAGAGCACGGACAAGCTGACGGCCAACGGCGGAACCGCGCTCGTCAAGCTCTACACGGGGCCGGACAAGAAGTACTTGCTCGCTGAGTATGACGTTCCCCTGGGAAGCAAGCTCGAGCTGAAGCCCAAGCAGAGCAAGACTTTCACCCTGAAGTTCAAGTTCCCGGACATCGGCGATCCCAACCAGATCGATCCGGGCACGTACGAGTACTACGTCGAACTCGATCCGGCGTGGAAGGGCAAGACGGGCACGAGCGCCAGCACATTCGACTTCGTCTACCAGTTCGGCACGGTCGGCGAACGCAAAAACGTGAAGGTGACGATTCGCCAACCATCTTCCGCCCCGGGCCTCAATGGCATCGCCTACGCTGCGGCTGGCGGTGAAGTCACTCTCGCGGTCAAAGGACCGGGCACCGGAACCGTGACCGTCAACGGGACAGACACCGATCTGTCTTTCGCGGGCACAACGACAGATTCGAAAGTGACGGCCAAAATTGTCGGCGGCAGCATTGGCAAGGTTCACAACATCTCCATGCTGGCCGACATCGGCATCGTCGACCTTTCCAATCTGGATGCCGACGGCGCGGTGACATCCAGTGCGGCGCTGAAGGAACTGAAGTTGCACGACTTCGGCGGCAGCGGATCGAATCTCGCGCTCACGAGCGGGTCGCTGGATCCGGCAACGCTGACATTTCATCAGGTCCACGACACGACTATCGCGTCCGATCGAGGGATCGAACAATTCACGGCTATCGACTGGATCAGTACCGGCGGGACCAACAGCCTGGTCGCCCCATACATCGATCAGCTCGACATCACTGGCACCAAGGGTGTTGGCGGTGAGTTCGCGGCGGACATCGACATTCTGACCGCGGACCCCAACGTGACCGGCCTCTCTAAGGTCTCGATTGCGGGCACGGTGCACGACAGCAACTGGGACATCGGCGGTTATGCCGCCGGCCTCCCCGCAATTGCCATCGGCCGGCTCGATGTTGGCGATTCCCACAATTGGTCGCTCAAGGCCAAGGGCGGAATCTATCAGATGACGGTTGTCGGCAATCTGGACAGCCCGTCGCTGGTTGGACCGACGCTCCAGGCGACCGTGTTCGGCTCAATCGACATTGGCGGCGATATTAACACGACCGGCATCCAGGCGACGGCCGTGGACGCGAAAACGAACATCGCGATCTCCAAGCTGCAGGCCAAGACGGTCACCAAGCTCGATACGCTCGTTGCCGACCAGGGTGGCATCAAATCCATCGTTGTCGACGGCTGGAATGCCCCCACGGGTGTGCTGACCCCATGGATGCAAAGTATCAAAACCGATATCGGCGACTTTTCGGCCAACCTAACTCTGACCGGCACGGAACCGGGGACGACGCTCAGCCTCACCGACGTGGAGGTGAAGGGCGCACTTGATGGAACCTGGGATGTCTTCGCGGACGTCACTTCTATCGAAGCGAGTGACGCACCTTCGTTCTTCTTCAACGGCGGTCAGGGTGGCGCTGGGGCCGGCACGTTCCTGGAATTGCTGCGGATTCACAACAAGTCGCTGCCAGTCCTCGGCACGGTTCGGACCGAGGCGATTGGCAAGGTCCTGATCGACGGCGACTTCAAGGGAACACTCGAATCAACTTTGCCGATCCCGATTACCAGCATCACGCTGGGCAACATGAGCGGAACCATCCAGACCCCCGGCGCCATCGGCAAAGTCACGGTTGGCACATGGGTCAAGGGAACATCAGGCGCGGCGACGATCACCGCGGGCGAGGTCAAACATCTGCTCATTCTCGGCAAGGCGGAGAACGGGACGTTCAACCTGAACGGCGGGGCCGCGTCGTTCATCGTCGGCAGCATGACCGATTGCACGGTCAACGCGGCCGGGCAAAACATCGGCGTATTCAAGGTCCGCGGGATCAAGGGCGATCCGACGCCGTACTTCACGAACACCAACGTGACGGCGGAGATTCTTGGACTAGTCCTGCTGAACGACGTGGATGCGTCGCCCGCGCCGGTGAGTCCCTACGGAATCACGGCGGACTTCGTGATTGCTTACAGCCGCTTCGTTGGCGGCAAGGCCGTTCAGTTCACGCAGAACGGCAAGAAGACAAATGTCTTACATTTTCCGGCCGCTGGAATCGGCGATCAGGCCGGCAAGTATTCGTTGACGATCAACGATGGCGGCAAACCGCCGGCATAGAACGGCGTGAAAAGACCTGACCGTATTCAGTCATCGTCGTCCAGCACCTCGTATCCCGGATCACGCTGGCGCGCATTCTTGACGCCCTCGCTTGCCAGCTTGATCTTGCGCGCGATCTCATCGTCCGTGCTTTCGTCCGGCAGAACGAGCAGGATCGCCGATCCCATCACACCGAGACCGATCCCAATGGGTATGCCGAGCGCCGCGGGATAGCCGCGTGAGTCGGCGAGGACCGCACAGCCAAGTGCGGCGACCGCGTGTTCCAAAAAGACAAAGACGACGCCGGCGATCAACCCGCCCGTCATCAAGCAGATGATCGCAATCAAGACGAAGAGGCCGGCGGCGGCCAGCAAACCCTGCGCAATCATGAGGCGATGTTCGAACATCGAGTGCCTCGCGGAATGACGGGAGCGTCACGTCTCCCCTGTGCACACGCCGACTTCTCTGGTATGTAACCGATCATGGGCATGATCGACCACTGGCACCCGGTCGTCCGCAGTCGCGACCTGGGCCGCAAACCCGTTGCCGTCCGCGTCGCCGGGAATGAGTTGGCCGTCTATCGGACTTCCAACGGCGTCGCCGCGCTCGGCGAGGAGTGTCCGCACCGCCGGATGCGCCTAAGCCTCGGCACCGTGATCGGCGACAAGCTTCAGTGCCGCTATCACGGCTGGACTTTCACGCCCGACGGTCAGGGCGAAAGCCCCGGCACTCCAAAGTTGCACGCGTGCGCTAATGCCTTTGACACTCGCGAAGAGCATGGGGCCGTTTGGGTGAAGCCGCGGAAAATCGACGCCGTATTCCCCGTTTTCGACGTTGCCGGCTACCTTCCCATTTGTGTGCTGAAACACACGGCCGAAGCGCCGCTCGAACTCGTCACCGATAATTTCTGCGAGATCGAGCACACGCCCACAACGCACGCGATGTTCGGCTACGATCTCAAGCGTATGCACGAGGTCAACGTGCGCTTCGAGCCGACGGACACGACCGTGCGCATCATTAACACCGGCCCATCGAAGCGCCTCGGCATGGTGTTGCGCACCTTGGTCGGTGTTCGCCGCGGCTTTCTGTTTTACGATGACTGGACGACGCACTTCTCGCCGGTCTATTCGATCTACGATCACTGGTGGGCCGATCCCAACGATGTGCAACAATGCATGGTCCGCTGGCGGCTGTATATCTTCTTCACGCCATTCGATGAGAAGCGAACTGAGTTGATGACATTCGCCTTCGCCAAATCGCGCTGGCCCGGCCCCGCCGGCGGCCTGCGTTTGTTTCGCTGGTTGATGCGCAAACACTTGGATCGTGAGATCAAGCTGGATCTGAATATTCTGAAGGGGCTGGCGAGTCAGGAGACGAGCATTGAAGGAATGAAGCTCAGTCGGTTCGATCGGGTTCTGGGGCTGAATCGGGAACGAATTGATCGAGTCTACCGCGGACAATGCTCGCGGTCGAACCTGCCATCAAACGAAGAAGATTAGGATTGAGATTGAGATTGAGATTGAGATTGAGATTGAGGGCCTGAATACGGGGGATGCGATGGGGTCTTCAGCGGAAGTCTGGTTTGCTCACGAGAAACTAGAAGTTTATCGGCAGGTAATCGCGTTCATTGCTTGGCTTACCGAACTGCTGGAAGCGACCGCCCGCTTGGGTGAGGTCAAGGATCAACTGGAACGAGCCTCGAGTTCGGTCGCATTGAACATTGCTGAAGGAAACGGCAAATACTCTCCCAAGGATCGGTGCCGCTTTTTTGATACCGCGCACGGATCGGCACTCGAATGCGCCGCCGGCCTTGATATCCTTGTCGCCCGCCGCAAACTCACAACCGACCAGATTCGACCCGGGAAAGAGTGTCTTCAGCAAGTCATTCGACTCCTGCTTGGCCTCATCAAACGAAATTCAACTCGCGACTACGGAAAGCCGCTACCGCCCCCAGAGTCCCAATCTCCATCTCAATCTCAATCTCAATCCTAATCTTCTGCGCGGTTATTCTGGATTCCCAGCCTGGACATCGACATGAGACTTCTGATTGCCGGCCTGATGCACGAGTCGAATACCTTCGCTTCAACCCCCGCCGATCACCGTCGGTTTGCGGAGGGCTCCTTCGCCGTCGGCCCCGATGTCATCCCTATCTGGAAGGACGCTTATCACGAATTCGGCGGCTTCATCGAGGGTGCATCGCGCTTCGGTTACGAAGCGGTTCCGTCCGTGATGGCTTGGGCCACGCCATCGGGGCCCGTGGATGATTCCGTGCTGGATGAAGTCGTCGACCGGATTGTCACCGACTTTCGTAGGGCGCCCACCGACGGCATCCTGCTCGCGTTGCATGGGGCGATGGTGACGGCAAAGCATCCGAGTGCCGATACCGAGGTGTTGCGCCGGGTCCGCGCAGAAATCGGGCCCAGTGTTCCGCTCATTGCATCGCTCGACTTTCACGCGAACTGCGATCCGCGAATGGCCGACTATGCCAATGCTCTGGTGGGTTATCAAACCTATCCGCACATCGACCAACGGCAACGCGGCCTGCTCGCAGCCAAGTTGCTGGTGCGTGCGGTTCGCGGCGAGGTCGAGCCGGTGACGCACATCGCCAAGCGGCCGATGATTGCGAACATCCTCGGCCAGGCGACCGATCGCGAGCCGATGAAGGGGCTCATGGCGGCGGCACGCGTCAAGGAGCAAGAGCCCGGCGTGTTATCCACCAGCGTCATGGGCGGCTTCTATTACGCCGATGTGCCGTCCATGGGGCCGAGCGTGATTGCCGTGGCCGACCGCGACCGTGAACTGGCGCGCACAACCGCTGAGCAACTCGCCGATCGCATGTGGGAGGTTCGCCATGAACTGTACGTGCCCTGTGCCTTACCGCACGAGGCCGTGAAGTGGGCAAAGGACGCCCCACGTGGGCCGGTTGTGCTTGTCGATCTAGGCGACAACGTTGGCGGCGGGTCGGCCGGCGACGGGACGGTCCTGCTCGCGGAGATGTTGAAGCAGGATGTTGCTTCCGGCGTGGTTGTGTTTTTTGCGCCGGAATCTGTGAAGGAGTGTCAGCGCCTCGGCACTGGTTCACGTTTCGCGGGCGACGTTGGCGGCGCCGTCGATCGCTTGCACGGCAACCCGGTCGCAGTCGCGGGGACAATCACCGGTCTATTCCATGGGACGTGGGTTGAAGCCGAGGCCCGGCACGGCGGACGCCGGCACAACGATCAGGGACCGACGGCGGTCGTGAAGCTCGACGGCGGAATCACGCTCGTTCTGAACTCGCTGCAAACTCCGCCATTCAGCCTGGGCCAACTCACCAGTCTGAACATTGACGTGCATGCGGCGCAAATGATCGTCGTCAAGGCCGCCGTCGCCTACAAGGCGGCCTACGCACCCATCGCAGCCGAGATCATCGAAGTCGATACGCCGGGGGTCACCGCGGTGAACCCGTCGCGGTTCACCTATCGGAACATTCCACGACCGATGTTCCCGCTCGATGGCTAAAGCGCCACTGACTTCTCATCGTGCAGGCGGTTGGTCATCGGCTGCGGAAGACGCGCAGCAGGGCCACTGAGGGGCCGACGAGATCGATGTCCAATTGGCCAACGAACTCGCCGCGGCCGTTTATCTCGAGGCTTCGTTCGTCGTCGATCGTGCTCAGCTCGAACTGGGCAGCGCCTTTCCATGGCAGATTCTCAATAGCAATCGCAAGCTTCTTGCCGGCGTGATGGCTGAGAACGACGCGCACTTCGTTCCCGTCTTGGTTCACCGCGGCCAGGATGGCGGCGCCTTCGGGATTGCCACGCACGGGCAGTTGCCGCATCGCCGCGAGTGAGCCGACGGCCTTCATTGCGAAGTAGGATTTCCGCGGCACGCCATACGAGTTGAATAAGCCCATGCCACCGGGTTCGCCCGTGAAGTAGTTGGCAGCGTCGACTGGCGCACCCTGCAGTCGGATCAAACTCGCCGCGATGAACGCGGCCCCTTCGGTTCCCCCGATCCGTTCGTGCCAGCGCTCGCGGGCCTTGGCGTCGGCGGCCAGCATACCCTTCCAGTCGTTGTCCGGCAGGTAGTTCCACTCGTTGAGATGGCTCTCGGCCTTCGGGAAGCCGGCCGCGTCCAGCACGGAACGCACCCCTTTGGCCTGGCGAACCAGTTCCGTCGGGTCATTCGTGTAGCAATGCCAGGAGAAGAAGTCGAGCGGCACGCGTTCATCGCGACAGTTCTTGACGAACTTTGCGAACAGGGGTGACGGTTCCAGCTTGTCGCCAACGAGTCGGCCGCTGTTGCCGAGTCCAGGGCCGCCGACGTTGAGATTCGGGAACCGCTCCTTGAGCGACTTCGCTGTGACGCTATAGAGCTTCAGGTAATCGTCGTCGGTACCGCTCCACATCGCCGGGCGATTGTCCGGCTCGTTCCAGATCTCCCAATAGCGGATGTCGTATTTGAAGCCGTTGGCCCAGCCTTCGTTGTAATGGCGCACGATGCCGATGCACGCGGCCGCCCAGCGGGCCGGGTCCTTCGGCGGATGCACGTGCTTCTTGACTTTGTCGTGCTCGATGCTTTCGCCAAGCCGAAAGACGATGCCGACCTTGGCTTCGACCAACGATTTGATCAACGCGTCAGTCCGTGCGAAGTCGTAGCTCGCTGGCAATTCTGGATCGGCTGATGGGTTTGGGAAGACGACATGGAGATCGACAACGTCGGCGTTTGGCCAGCGGCAATCGTGCAGGCGAGCGAGCGGCGGGGCGAGCAAACGCCATTCAGCCGAGAGGTCGAGCGTGCCCCCGGCCACGATGGGGCCGCCGTTCACGCCGTGCAAAGAGCGAACGGCGCCTTGAGGCTTTCCGGCATCGACGACGACGTCAGGATTCGCTTGCAGTGGATGAGCCGCTGACAAGAGTAGTACAGCGGCGAACCGGCCGATGTTCACAGGTCTTACAATGCCCCTCGCAAGCCGATTATTCCCGGCAAACCACCTAAATGACCGATGTCAGCGGGATCGATAGGCAAATCGCCGTCACCACCCGTCGAATCGCCGCCGGTTGGCGGTGGGTCGGAGGTTGGTGGGTCGGTGGGCGGCGGGGGATTGACGACCGGCGGCGGATCCGGGGGCGGCAACGGCGGCGGTGGGTCCGGCGTCGGTGTTGGGGGCGGCGTCGGCGGCACCGGCGGATGTTCCTGTGCCGGGGGGAAACTCGACGGTGGAAGCTGGGCTCGCAGCGCTTTAGCGCCGATGTGAACGCCGCCACCACCAGCTGACCCAAGTCCGGGCAACGGCGGTGGCACGGACGGCGGCGGTCCCGAATAGGTGGGATCGCTGTTGGCCGGCTGAATGATCGAGTTGATGTAGCCGAGATAGGGTGCGATCAGCATGCCGCCGCCGAGCGACCCAAACTTCGGCGCGTTCGCACCTTGCGTGTAGGTGACCACGCCCACCAACGTCAGTTGTTCGCCGGAGGTCATGAACGCTGGCGCCCCGGAATCACCCGCGCCGATCGTCGTCTCGCGGTCGTTCCCGAGCGTCGCGCCCCCCAAAGGACCGTTGCCGTTCGGCCCATCGAAGTCGTAGCGGAAGACTTCGTTTCCTTCCGGCTTGCCCTTGTCGTCCTGGCCGTAGAACGCGTCGACGGTGTTCTCACCCACGCGCTTGACCGCCGGATCGGCCGGCGTCGTATAGCCATGCACGCCGTCGCCGGAACGACCGTAGCCAACCATGGTTATGACGGTCCCGGCCTTCACCTCGCTCGTGCTCATCGGGTAGATCGGCACGTCGGCCGGAACGTCTTCGGCCAACGTCAGGATGGCCAAATCGTCGTTAACAGCGGGACGATTGAACCCGGTGAAGTCGGGGTGCAAGTTGAACGAGGAAACGGCGATCTTGTAGGTCACGTCGCCGTCGTTGTTGAGCAGGAAGTAGACGCCTGTTGCCCCGTCCTTCGCGTTGAATTTACCGTCGTTGTTCAAATCCACAACATGTGCAGCCGTCAGCACATAGCGCTTCCCGATGACGGTCCCAGTGCCAATGAACGAGGTGCCCTTGGTGTTGACCTGAATGCTGCCAACGCCGGCGTAGGGCGACGAGGTGACGTTTGGATCGATCCGATAGTCTGGTGAGTCGAAAGGAGTTGCCTTGAGACTGCCGGCGCTGACCATCGCGGTGAAGACATCAACCGGACCGGCCGACGGGATCGCGCGATCTTCTAAACCGTCTACGCGCAAGAGGATTCGACACGTTGGCCGAAGCCATGCATGCCGGCCGATCAGTGGGAGAGTGCGGGGCAAGCGCGTTTCGCGGGTAGGGAGGGTAGGGTGCAGCTTTCCACGAATTATAAGTGTATCGGACGCAAAATCAACTTCGGATCGGGAAAACCCGTTCGTTCCGCACTAGCAGACACTTGGGTTTGGGGCGGGCGCTCAATTTCACGCCATCGAGCAACGTGGCCATTCGTTCAGACACTGACCTGCGATTCCAAAGACACTTGGGCGAAGCCCGTCGCAATTTACCCAAAGCTACCCCTTGCGAACGTGATCGGCGCGTGACCAGAATCTCTCCTCTCAACTTACCACCAGGGATGTTCCATGCGCACCATCGTCGGCGGTTGCCTTCTGGTTGCCGCCACCGCTTGTTTGTTGATACTCGGGAGCGCGGCGCCCCAGGCCGCGGACGACAAGGAGAAAGGCGATGCACCCGCCAAGGGCAAGGTCGCTTACCACTATCCCGACTTTGGCTTCTTGCCGCCGCCCAATCAATACGAGGGCCGCGTCTTTCATCTGAGCCAGAACTACCCACAAGAGGCGAACGCGCCCGTGCCCGACTTCGCAACCCGTGACTTCGACGACGTGAAGAAGAACTGGCGGCAATATCTGCTCGACGTCCGTGCTTACTGCTTCAAGGGCAACACCGCCGGCCCCAATGTCGAGGACGATTTCGATGTCGCGCACAATGGCACGGGATGGTTTCACATGCCCTGGCAGCACTTCGGCCCGAACGGTCGCGAGGGAGTGCATGGCCTGACCAAGGAAGCCCCCGTTCAACCGCGACAACTGGCCTGGTCGCAAACCTATGCCGGCGGGCAGGCGTATGCCGTCGGCTTCTACAACGCGCTGGGCGGATACACGATCGGGCAAGTCTGGAAGGATCACGAACATCCGGCCAACGATCCGAAGGCGATGATGTTCCCGGAAGGCACCGTCGTCTTCAAGCTGCTCTTCACCGATATACCGCCCGCGCAGGTTCCCTCGCTCAACCCGCCGCTGCAATGGCGGGCCTATGTCACCGACAATTACGCGTCGACCAATCGCGGCTTCAAGGCAATGTCGCTGATTCAGATGGACATCATGGTGAAGCACAAGGGGTCGCCGAACGGCTGGGTGTTCGGCAACTTCCAGTACAACGGCCAGCGCCCCGGCGCCGACCCCAAGAAGCCGAATTGGGAAAACCTCGTCCCCCTCGGCATCCAGTGGGGCAACGATCCGGAGAACACGGACAACGTCTCTAATCCGCAACCGATCACGACGGTCATCAATCCGAAGCTGAAAGAAACCATCATCAACCCCGACACGAACGAGTTGCCGCCGACGCACCTCGGCTGGAACAGCCGGCTCAACGGTCCGCTCGACAACCCGATGAGTTCGTGCATGAGTTGCCACATGACCGCGGAGGCGCCGCAGAAGTCGGCGATCAGCCCGTTGTTCACGACGAACCCGCCGGCCCCCGGATCCGAGTACTGGATGCGCTGGTTCAAGAACGTCAAATGCGGCGAAGCGTTCGACGAGAAGGTGGCGCCAACCGACTTCAGCCTGCAAATGGCCGCCGCCATCCAGAACTTCCGCACCTGGCGGAACGAAGGATCGAAGCTCGTCGCGGACCGGTACAAGTCGAAAGCAGTGCCCGCGAAGTTGCTGCCGCTCGCGGGGCCGGCTCACGTGAACCCGCTGACGGACGAAGTGGAGATTCGGCGGAATGAGAGGTAATGAACGGTTCCCCCTCTCCGCTTCGGAGAGGGGTTAGGGGAGAGGTTTTAAGCGACCAAGAAAGCGCAAACACCATGAGCCACCACAAAACGAGCGCGTCTTACTGGCTTTCTCTGTTCCTCACGCTGTGCCTCAGTTTCACCACAACGACTGTTGCCAGCGCCGACGACGTCAAGCTGTCGTTCGTCTTCCTCGGCTGCAATCGCATCCAACATAAAGACTGGAAGATCATCCAGAAAGACGACCCGAGTTCGGCCAATCTGCCGCAGCTTAAGCAGACATTCACGGACATCGCGGGGCTGAAGCAGAAGCCCTCGATGCTCTTCTTCACCGGCGATCTCGTTCTCAATCTCGCGGACGACGACGGCACGACTCTCAAGGGCCAGCTCGACGCCTGGGCCGATCTGTACAAGAAGTCGCCGATCAATGGCAAGCTCAGGCTCGTGCCATTCACGGGCAACCACGAGGTGCTCAGGAAGCTCAAGGAAGAAGACGACGAGGAAGTGCCTAACAAGCACTGCGGGCCGGTGTTTACCAAGTGGCTCAAGAAGAGCGGCTTCGACACCTTCGCCAATGCCGCCAACGGCCCGACCGCGGGGCATCCGAAGGACGATCACCTCGTCGACGATCAAAGCGAATTGACCTACTCGTTCGACGTCGGCGACATCCACTTCGTCGTCATCAATACCGACACGCTTTCAGACGTTGTTGATCCGAAAACGAAGCACCCATATGCCGGCTGGATTCCTTACAACTGGATCGAGAAGGACGTCGAAGCCGCTCAGGCGAACAAGAAAACGAGTGCGATCTTCCTGCTCGGCCACAAGCCGATCCAGCGTCATCCGCATCACGAAGAAGACGCGATCGTCAACGAAGGCGACTATAAGCTCGGCAACAAACTTGTGAAGTTGTTTGCCGCTAACGACAAGGTGCGGGCCTATCTGTGTGCACACGAACATCTCTGGCAGTGTGATACGTTCGACAAGGCGCCGAAGGTCTATCAAGTGATCGCCGGCAACGGCGGCAGCCAGCTGAATTCGAAGTGGAAGCCCAACGGCGGGACGTTCTATGGATTCAGTCAGATCAATGTTTATGCCAGTGGCAAGGTCGGGCTGACCAACTATAAGCGCGCCCTGCCCCCGCCGCCGCAGAAGTACTTTGAGGGGACGCCCGTTGCGCCGAAACCGGCGTTGCCAGACCCGGAACAGGTTTTGTTTTCGGGGTCGTGAACGGTGAGGGGACTAGTATTTACGTTCCGATGAGCCCCATGCTGGTCCCGGACGGATCCTTGAAGTAACCGAAGCACGCGATGCCGGGCAACCGCATGGCGTCGCCCAGGCGCTTGCCGCCCGTGGCTTCGATCTCGGCCAGCTTCGCCTCAACGTCGAACGCGTAGATGTATGCCACCGCCGGCAATGTCGGTGTATGCGACTGGAAGACGCCGCCGATGCCGGCGCCGGGATCGAAAGCCATGTACTGCGGCATGGTCTCCAGCGTGCCCCAGCCGAACAACTGCCCGAAGAAACTGGCAGCGACGGCTCGGTCGGCCGCGTACATCTCGGTCGAGCAAATCGCGCTGGCGGGCGGCTTGGGGTTCGGGCCGAGCGGCATCGGAACGTGCGGAGAGCCACCGGGCGTCAGGGCATCCGTCAAGCCATAGATGGTCCCTGCCGGGTCTTTGAACAGGGCGAGCGTCCCGATGCCGGGCAGCTTCCGAGCGGCGCGTTCGATCGTGCCGCCGGCCGCCGCGACTTGCGACAACATGGCGTCCACGTCGCGAACGCCGATGTACGGAACCATGCCGGGGAATCCCGCCGGGACGTTGGAGCGCAAAGCGGCCGTCGGACCGCCCGGTGCGATCACCCCGGCCAGTTCCGCCGAATATGGATGCACCTGCCAGCCGAACACTTTGGAGTAGAACGCACTCGACGCAGCCAGTTCGTTCGCCGTCACGACCACCAGAGCGATCGGGTGCTCCCCACTCCCACGCGGCACTTGCGGCATCTCGAAGGCCATCGGCTTATCTCTCGGTAATTCGGCCTCTGCTATTTTTGCTTCAGGTACCACGTAGTCAGAGTTCGAGCCCAATAGCGCGGGACTCCGTGCTCCTTCTGAAGGTGAGCCACGACGTCATTCGACTTCTTGCCCGCGGCCGCAAACGCATCGAGAACTTTCTTCCAATGGGCCAGCGCCTTGCCCGTTTTTTCGATGACCTGATCGTCAGTCACGTTCCAGTAGTCGGACTTCATTTGGTTAACTCCAACATAACCTGGTACGCGACGCGACGAACCGGTCAGCCCATGCAGGCGTCTGTCTGTGCATCACTGCCACGTTCGACGGCCCAGTCAACGAAAAAGGGGACACTCGAAGTGCCCCCTTCTTGATCTCTCACTCAATTATCCAACATCAACGTCTCCCCACCCGCACGGCTCACGGCGGCGATCACGACTTGCGGGCTGGTGGTGACTTTCAAGAAGAACACCGAGCCGTCGCCGCGCAGGGCCATGGCGCCTTGCGGGTGGAAGGCGTAGATCTCGTTGTCGTTGGTGCAGTTCACCGTGCAACTGCCGGCACTGACGACGCCGGCCGGGCTCGCGCCGTGGACGTAATATTCGCTGTTGTAATCGCCCCAGGCGCCGCCGGAGCTGTATTGGCCGGGGACCAGCTTGCCGGCTTGATAGCGCTCGACGCGACCCGCGTCCTCGGCGATCAGGATCGTGTTCGACAGGCCGTCGGTCACGCTGGCAATCGTCGACTTGTACCCGATCAAGCCGCCGTTGGCGTCGCAGGTCGAATAGAGGAGCGTGCCCGTGTCGCCCACCGGCGTGCTGGATGGCATCCCCGCATAGCCGGGCAAGTTGCTGCCGATGCCGGTGATGCAGCCGTAGTCGGTGGCCGCGAACACGGCATAGCCGGCCGGGAACGGCACGAGGCCCGCGGCGCCGTAGTCGCAATCACGGACCGGGGCCGACGGGCAGACGTACGTCTTGACCCGCGTCTTCGCGGCCGGGTTGCTACCGAGCGGCGCCGGCACATTCAGTGGATCGAGCACCGAGCGATCGAACCGCACCAGTCGATAGACGTTGTCCTGCTCGACGTACGGCAGGATATAGGTGAAGATCGACGGCCCCTGCGTTTGATTGCCGAACGCGTTGCCGGGAGGGGCGGTCTGGAAATCCGCACCGCAGGGCGGGAAGTAGCCGTAGCTGCCCTCGTAGTTGTGCAGCGCCAGGCCGATCTGCTTCAGATTGTTCGAGCACTTCATGCGATTGGCTGCCTCGCGGATTTTTTGTACCGCGGGCAGGAGCAGGCCGATCAGAATCGCAATGATCGCGATGACCACGAGCAATTCGATCAGCGTGAACGCGCGGCGCTGCGCCGATCGGCGACCGACTGAAACCGAGAGTACCATGACTTGATCCCCGAGAATGAGGAAAACAAAAACCGGCCGATTGGCCAGACGAAACGCGAATCAGTTCTTCAAATCGAACGGCTGCAGTTGATTGGCCTTCGCCTCGATCTTCACCGTCAGTCCGGAGTTCTGTGGATCGCTGTACTTGCCGCGCAGTTGGTCGGTCGAGCTGGCCCGCTCATCTTCGCCGCCGGAAAGACCCTTCGGCGTCCCGCTCGATTTGGGTTTGCCGGGCCAGATGATCGAGACGAGATAGTCGCCCGGCGGTGCGCCGTCGCCTTCCTTGAATGTCATCAATTCGAACGTGCCATCTTCCTTGGTCATGCCGCTCGGCTTCTTGTCCATCGTGCCCGGATTGCTGACCGGCGTCAGCACGACAATGGCGCCCGCGGCCGGCTGGCCGTTCACCAGCACCTTCCCGGAAACGGGATAACCCTTCGACGGGCCACAGCCGGTCGCAATCAGGAAACATAGCGCTAAGGCCGCGAGAGAACTGCGCGACATGAAACTTCTCGAGATGGGCCGCGTCAACCGAAGGCATGTTAAACCGGAGTCGGGCTTATGCAAAGCAAATTTCGGTAACTTCGCTGGACTTTCACCAAATGCCGACGCGGATTCCACGAAGAATCTTCTCCACTTTTTCGCAGGACGATCGCTCCGGAGATGCGCGGACAGATTGGCGTACGAGTCGTATCGAGACCAGCATGAAGAATACGACTCTCGCGGTCCTGACCATCACCTTCGGTCTGATGGCGACGCGCGTAGTGGCTCAGGATGCCAAGCCGCCGACGTATCGGCTGATCCACTGCCGGACCGCGAAGGAATTAACGCTGCCACAACTGGCGAATGAACTCGCCGCCCGCGATCTCGTTTACTTCGGCGAACTGCACGACAACGTCGCGGGACACCAGGTTTACGCGGAGCTGGCGAAGCTTCTCGCGGACCGGCGTGCCGATCTCGTCATTTCGATGGAGATGTTCGAGCGCGACGTGCAGGGCGTGGTGAACGACTACCTGCGTGGCCGAATCGATGAGGTCGCGTTCCTCAAGCATAGCCGGCCGTGGAAGGATTACGCGCGCGACTATCGACCGTTGATCGAATTGGCTCGTGAACGGAAGCTGGACGTGATCGCCGGCAATTTGCCCAGGCCCGTCGCGAGCAAGGTGGCCAGCAAGGAAGGTTCGATGTCGCCATTCCTGCCGCGCACGACGACGGCACCGCTGGATCGTTATTGGGAGTTGTTCGTCGAGACCATGAAGAACCATCCCGGCGCCGAGGGTGGCGTCGAGCGGATGTACAAGGCCCAGTGCGCAAAGGACGACGCGATGGCCGAAGGGATCGCCGACTATCTCGCAATAAATCCGCATCGCCAGCCGCTGGTGATCCACTGCAATGGCAATTTCCACAGCGACTACGGACTCGGCACCGCCACCCGCCTGGCGACACGGGCACCGCTCGTCCAGGCGGCAATCATCAGCATGGTGGGCGTGCCGGATGTTGCGAAGGCGGATGTTGCCGGCTCATTGAAGAAGGCCCACTACCTGCTCGTCGTCCCAGCGCCGCCGGAGAAGCCGGTGGAGAAGAAGGTGGGCCTGGAGCCGCCGAAGAAGTAGGCGGTCTCGATAAACCAAGGCCCATCACGGGCTCAAATCCAGGTTGTGTTTCTGGTCGCCGCGCGCCACGTCAAAACCAAGCCCTGAGTCGGCAGCGCTGCCATAGCGGTCCGGAATGCGCACGTACTTGTAACCCTTGGGTACCGGCGGCGGCGGCAGGCCGCCCGGAACCGGGTCGGACCGCAAGTTAAAGGTCTCGACCGTGACGTCAACGTGTCCGACCGGCACATCGCGGATCTCGTAGCGGCCGTCGATAATGTCCGCCGACATGGCAGGGTGGTTGCCGCCCTGGCAGATGAAAGTCACGCGGCCGTTCGGCAACAGCTCACCCTTGAAGCGGACTTCACCCGCGACCGTGCCGACTCCCGCGCTACAGCCAAACGAGCCGAAAGTAATCACGGCCAGCAGCACGGGAGCGAACAAACGAGCTACCGTGCTGCGGAGATGTTGGATCGGTTTAGAGATCACCGGGGACCTCGCCACCGTTCGGGGTGCAAGCGGACCACCAAACATTGGCGTCCACGCTGTTGCGGATGAACTTCACGCTGCCATCGCCCATGAGGGCATTGATCCCGCCCGGGTGCGCGCTAGCCGCTCGGCTCGGATTACAGGCCGTGGCCCACGGGTTCGGCTGCGTCTGAAATTTCGAGCCCGGCCCGACGACTCCCGCCGGGTTGCTGTTGGAGCCGTAGCCCGCCGTGCCCGCGCGATTGCCGTAGGCAAACAGGCTCATCCACGGGACATTCCACGAACCGTGGCCCCACAGGCTGCCGTTGTTGCCGCACCGGCGATATTTCTCGACGCAGAAGATCGTGTTCGAAGTTCCATCCGGGATCGTCGCGACGGTTAGGCCGCCTTCCATGTTGATGCCCGCGTTGTCGCCGGCGTCCGGGTTGCCGAACACCTGAAAGTTGTTGCCGTAGTTGCCAAAGCCCCAGTTGCCGACTTCGCTCGCCAGCGCCCCACGCGGCCACAGCCCGACGTCGGGGCCGGAGGTGTCCGACGGACAGAGCTGGCTCTTCTGGATCGTGTTGCTGCCATACTGGTTGCCGCCGCTGACCGCGAACCAGTTATTCACGTTTTCATTGCACGACCGGTACACGTTGTCTTGTTCCAGGTACGGCATCAAGAACCAGACGACGGTCCCCTCGCCCTTCCACGATGGCGGCAACTTGCCCGTCACGTCATTGTTGTTGTGAATGGCCAGGCCGACTTGCTTCAGATTGTTCGAGCACTTCATCCGGTTGGCGGCCTCGCGGATCTTCTGGACGGCCGGCAACAGGAGTCCAATCAAGATAGCGATGATGGCGATAACCACCAGGAGTTCGATGAGCGTGAACCCCCGGCGTGCTGATTTGGCAAACACAAAGACTCCCGAAAGAGTGGAGAGCGGTCCCACGCGGCCGACAGACATGCCCGCGATTGAGGGACCATGTAGTTAGGATAGACGAATGACCCTGGCGCGACGAGTTACGCTTCCCATCGCCAGCTTGTGCGTGCTGGAACTTTCGGACAGCTCGCGAAGGTCGCGGGGCGCCAAAGCTTCCACAAGCTAGCAGCTTGTGGCTATGGTGGCCTTCGCCCGTTGCGATTCGCGGGGGATGTGGCCGACCCCCGACAAGGGTCGAATTTTGGACGGTATCGATGGCAGTCTCGTTGTACCGTTCACCCTTGCCTTTTCATTGACAACGACTGGTGGCACTTGCGGCTACCCGTCGCGGTCACTAATTCACGGCTTCAGAGTCGGAATGAATCCGCGCAAAGAAGGACATGGAATGGCGACTCGAACCAGACACCGGTCATTCACCCGTCTTCACGCCGAAACCCTTGAGCCGCGCGACGTGCCGGCCATCATCGACTTCGCGGCCGGGTTCAGTAAGGACGCTCTCCCGGACGGGCTCCCTGCGGGGAATGCAACCGGAGAGCTCTTGCTGACCGATGGTCCGTTCCAGGCCGCCGCCGTCTGGGCACCGACGCCGATCCACGTTCAGACATTCCAGACGTCGTTCGTGTTCCGCCTGGAGGGCGAACCCGGCCGGCTCGGGGACGGGTTCACGTTCGCTCTGATTGCTAACCGACCCGCGGGCCCAGGTGTGGCCGGGGGCGGGCTCGGATATGCCGGGCTGATGGACAGCGTGGCCGTCAAGTTCGACCTGGTTGACAACGCCGGCGAAGGCGGCCACTCGGTCGGCGTTTTCACCGGCGGGGCCGACCCCGACATGCCGGCCGTCCGCCTCGATGGCTCGCCCATTCATCTGCATGCCCAACACCCCATGCGGGCCGACATCACTTACGACGGCGCCGTTCTGACGGTCACACTCACGGACATGACTCTTCCCACTCACACGTGGTCGCACACGTTCGCCGTGGACATCCCCGCTGCGGTTGGCGGGTCGATGGCGTACGCCGGCTTCACCGCCGGGACCGGCGAGTTGTTCGCCCGGCAGGCCATCGAGTCCTGGACCCTAGCCGACGCGGCGCCGGTCAACCAAGCGCCGGTCGTGTCGCCGATCACGGTCCAGTTGGTCGGACCGGGTCACCTCAACCTCAGTGCTCAAGCGACGGACGACGGCCCGCTATCCGCGTTGACGTACTCCTGGGAAATGGTGTCGTCCCCGAACGGCGTGATCAGCCCGCTGCTGGAACTGCCTGGCCTGTTCCCGGGCACGACGCGAGCGCTGGCTGACAACGCACAGGGTGCCGGTCATTACACGTTTCGCCTCACCGTCCGCGATGCGGGCGGGCTGAGCGCTTCAAGCGAGGTCGGCTACGACTTCGGGCCGACGGATACCACCATCGCGGTGACACCTTGGCGGCCAACCGTCACGGCCGACGAAACTCTTCAAGTCAAACTGGTTTAGTGACTCACTACATTTGAACTGTGAGTGCAGTTGGAGTCCCGCCTTTAGGCGGTTGCGGCTGGCCAACCAGACCGGCTAAAGCCGGGACTCGAACGAAGACTCCCGACCGAGCTGATACTTCCCGCCGTTCATTTGGCCGAGTCTACGATCTTCTTGAACTCCGCCTCGTTGAAATTCCTGCCATCCGGCCAGACGTTGCGTTTGAACGCCTGGGCCTCGACCAAGGTCCCGATGAAGTAGAACCAGGTATGTTGCTCCCATTCCGGCGTGACAAAGCGGAGAGCGACCGCATCGTCGCCGACATCACCAGTTGCCAAGTTCGAAATGGACTTAGGGACAACCGTGGGAATCTTGGTTCCATTCGCGAAGGTGGCTTCGACACAATCGTAAGCGGCGTAGCTCTCGAATAGCTTGCGTTCGCGAATCTCGACGGCGCCGTGTGTCGAAGCTCGATACTGAAATCGACGTTCGCCATTACTGGGTCGGTCGCGACCTTGCTCCGCGATTCGAACAGCAACCGGCCCGCGATAGTCGTCGGGGAAGGTGACTTCGGCGATCGGTTTTGGTCCATAGAACAGGTCGACGTGGATCTCGTCGTGCCAGGCGTACCAGGGCCCACGAACGATGTCGGCGAACGGTCTCCGTCCGGTCGCAAAATCACCGTTGGAGTATGGGATTGCGGTTACGTCCAAATGGAAATTGCCCTTGTGCGGATCGATTATCAAGGTCAGCTTGCCGTCGGGATCGGTCCGACCGTCCTCTGGCCCGATGGCTGAGAGAAACACACCGAAATCGAACATGACCATATGCGCAGTCCGGACCTCCGCGCCCTCGATCGGCTCGCCGGTGTCGCCATCGCGGACGGTGATCGTGACTGGCCGCGGTTGGTAAAGCGTGCAGCCCGACAAGCCAAGGACTAACATTGCAACGAAAACGACACCGCGGTTGCCGAAATGCGTCGCCATGTGCCCCCTTGCCGCCCAGTCACGGTGGGGTATTCACGTTTCGCGTGTTGCAGTCAAGTAGAACCTAAATGATTCGTATAATTTTACAATCGTTGTTCTGTACCAACGGTGCGTTTTCAAAGTAGCCGAAGGACCTCGCGAACAACCACTTTTTGGCAGGCTACTGAAGCCACTTTTCGGCTACGCTCCAAAGTCACAACCTATTATAAGACAGAAGATTGCGACAATTCTTCAGTGAAAGAGCGCCAACAGGGAAATATGCTGGCGCTCTTCGTGGCGCTCTTTGGTTGGCGCTCTTTGAATTCAATACTCTGCATTGCCCGGCGTGCGCGGGAACGGGATCACGTCGCGGATGTTGGCCATGCCGCTCAAGAAGAGGATCGTGCGCTCGAGGCCGAGGCCGAAGCCGGAGTGCGGGATCGTGCCGTAGCGGCGCAGGTCGAGGTACCATGAGTAGTGTTGTGGGTCGAGGCCTTGCTCGCGCATGCGGCTTTCCAGAATGTCGAGCCGTTCTTCACGCTGGCTGCCGCCGATGATCTCGCCGACGCCGGGCACGAGCACGTCCATCGCACGCACCGTCTTGCCGTCGTCGTTGACGCGCATGTAGAAGGGCTTCAGTGTCCGCGGATAATCGTGCAGGATCACCGGGCACTTGAAGTGTTCTTCCGCCAGGTAGCGCTCGTGCTCGCTCTGGAGGTCATTGCCCCAGGCGACCGGGAACTCCCACGTGCGGCCGGTCTTCTGCAAGATGTCGACGGCCTCCGTGTAGGGCAACCGGCGGAAGGGGTTGTTCAGCACGTTCTCGAGCCGGGCGAAGAGCCCCTTGTCGATGCGCTCGGCGAAGAATTTGAGGTCTTCGGAGCATTTGTCGAGAGCGTCCTTGATGATGCGCTTGAGGAACGCCTCCGCGAGGTCCATGTTGTCGGTCAGATCGTAGAAGGCCATCTCCGGCTCGATCATCCAGAACTCGGCGAGGTGCCGCGGCGTGTTCGAGTTCTCGGCCCGAAATGTCGGCCCGAAGGTGTAGACGTTGCCGAGGCCGCAGCAGTGCGTCTCGACCTGAAGCTGGCCGCTGACCGTGAGGAATGCCGGCTTGCCGAAGAAGTCTTGCTTAAAGTCGACCTTGCCCTCGCTCTTGGGCGGGGCTTCCGGATCAATGGTGGTGACGCGGAACAAGGCGCCAGCCCCTTCGCAGTCGCTGGCGGTGACGATCGGCGTGTGCACGTAGAGGAAGCCGCGTTCCTGGAAGAAGTCGTGGATCGACTTTGACACTTGATTACGCAGCCGGGCGATGCCGCCGAAGGTGTTTGTCCGCGCCCGCAGATGGGCGATGGTGCGGAGAAACTCGTACGTGTGCCCCTTCTTCTGGAGCGGATACGTCTCGGCCGGCGCGTCGCCGACCAACTCGACACGGGCCGCGTGAACCTCGGTCGCCTGCCCCTTGGCCGGCGAGGCTTTGACTTCGCCGTCGACGACGACGCTGGCACCGGTATGCAGGTGCTTGACCGTGCTCTCGTAGTTGGTCAGTTCACCGGGCGCGACGACCTGGACGTTGCCCTGGCAGGAGCCATCGTTAAGTTCGAGGAATGAGAAGCCGCCCTTGGAATCACGGCGCGTGCGGACCCAGGCTTGCAAGCGCACCTGCTTGCCGATGGCCTCCGATGTGCGAGCGACGGCGACAGTCATGGTTTCCATACAAACTCCCGATTCAGATACATGCAGGGATAGCGAACAACGGGCTGGTTGGCCCCGTTGAACGGATGATCGCAAACTTGCCGTCGCTTCCTCAAGCGCATCATTTACCTATCTTTCGGCCGGCTTTCGCCGATGCGGAGGAACAGCACTTGCTGGCGATTCGGACCTGCCGGCCAACTCATGGGAGGTTGGACATCTCTGGTGGCCATGTCTCCTTTTGCGGTTGAAACGAATCTTCCGCGCAGGCTCTCTACTGTCCACCCGTGCGCTACATTTGTTCTTCCATTGATGCGGTCTAGCCCGCGTAGAATCCGTGCGACTGAGGGTTCGGCACACTCGTCCGACTGTCAGGTTGGGTTGACTTTAACGGCTGTGCGGGCGGCATATGGCGAATCCGGGCGCACAACGGTCCGATTCGCTTCAGCTTGACGGTTTCCCGGCTTACGCTTCATGTGCCGGTCCTTCCCCCTCGACCGAGGGCGCCGGCATTAACGCTGCTTTGGAGTGACACATGCGACGCACCACATGGACGGCGGTCGTGCTCGCCCTCGGCTGTCTGGCCGGCGGGGCGGCAGACGCCAACGCGGCCTGGAACAACGTCTTCCAGACCACAGCCTGTTGCGGGGAATCGACGCGCAGCTACTACTTCGCCCCGGCCCCGACGCCGTGCTGCCCGACGACCTCGTACGTGCAGCGCTGCTACTATCAGCCCGTCACGACGTACAAGACCGAGTCGTATTACGAGCCGATCACGACGTACCGCACTTCCAATTACTGGGAGCCGGTCACGAGCTACCGCTACACGAGCTACTACGACCCATGCTCCGGTTGCTCGCAGACCGTCGCGACGCCGTGCACGTCGTATTATCTGCGTCAGCGGTGCAACGCGGTTCAGAGCTACGTTCAGCGTTGCCGCATGGTGCCGGTGACCGAGATGCGGAAATCGTTCTACTTAGAGCCGGTGGTGACCTACACCGACCCGTGCGGCAACCCGTGCCCGTCGTGCGGCGGCGGTGCTGCAACAGGTGCAATCGCTCCGGCCGCCGGCATCGCCGAGCCGAGCCGCGGGCAGGTTCCGACGATTGGTGAATCGGGCGAGCCGCCAAGGATCAAGCCGCCGGCCATCCAAGAATCGGGTTCGAAGAAGGTGACGCCGGTTCCGACCGTGCCGATGCGAGCCGATCGCACCGCGAGCCGGACGCTTGAAGGCGGCCGTCTGGCTGGCCAGGTTGTCCGCGATGACCGCATCACGCCGCGAGCGAACGCGACGCTGAAGTTCGTTGGCGATCAGGACCAGCAGGTGACGGCCAAGGCCGATGCCGCCGGCCGCTTTGCGGTCGAAGTTCCAGCGGGCGAATGGACCCTTTACCTCGTCGGCGCCGATGGCAAGGAGAGCTACCATAGCACGCTGCTCGTTCGTCGCGAAGACGATCGCCGCGTGACCGTCGTGAGCCGCTAGGCCAATGCAATTACCGTAAAATGCAGAAGCCGGGCCTTCGGGTCCGGCTTCGTTCGTTTGCGGAGGTCGACTATGTGTGCGCGCTTCACACTCTTCACGTAGGGCGCCAAGATCGCGGATCGGTTTCGCCTGGATCAGTTGCCAGCGCTGGTACCGCGCTACAACGTCGCGCCATCGCAGTTGATCGCCGTCGTCGGCTCGAAAGCATCGGGCGGCCGCGGGCTGGCGATGTTCAAGCGGGGCTTCGTCCCGTACTGGGCCGAGGACGCCAAGGGCTTGAAGCCGGTCAACGCCAAAGCGGAGACGATTGCCGAGAAGCCGGCTTTCGCGATAGCTTTCGTCAACGCCGCTGCCTGATCCTCACGGACGGCTTTTACGAATGGCGCACCACGCTCGAGGGTAAGAAGCCACTCTTCTTTCGGCTGAAGGACCACGACATCATGGCACTCGCCGGCATCTGGGACGTGTGGCCGGGGCCGACGGAGAAGCTCTTCACGTGCGCGATTGTCACCACGACCGCGAATTCAATCGTTGAACCAGTTCACGATCGGATGCCGGTGATCCTGCCGCCGGAGGCGTGGGACGCGTGGTTGAATCCGAGCGAATCTGACCCCGCGAAGTTGCTGCCGCTGCTCCAGCCGTTCCCGGCGGATCGGATGGAAGTGGTGCCCGTGAATCCGGTCATCAACAGTTCCCGGCACGAAAGGCCGGACTGCCTCGCAGTCGCTGGCTAGTGGCTCATTGCGCCTAAATTGAGGAGAAGTTGGAGTCCCGCCTTTAGGCGGTTGCGGCTAGCCGCCCCAGACCGGCTAAAGCCGGGACTCCAACTCCGCCCCCAAAATGTGCTGCAATGGACCACTCGACACATCAATTCGATAATGAACCCTATGAACGATTTCGCTTCCGTCGTCGAGTCTTCCGACGACGTGTATTCCCTCGTCACCCGCACGAGCGGTCCCAAAGGCAAGCTGCCGCTAACCGACGACATGCTCCGCCACGCCCCGAGCGGCGATCTGTTCGGCTGGACGCAGAACGTCGGTATGGGTCTTCAGCCGGAACTGCTCGGCAAGCAAGAGTTTCTCATCCTCTCAACGCACGGCGGCTTGCGGGCCGACGACGGCAGCCCGATCGCGCTCGGCTATCACTCCGGTCACTGGGAGGTCGGCCTGCTCGTGAAGGCCGCGGCCGAGGAGTTACGGCGGCTCGCGTCGATTCCGTTCGCGGGCGCGGTGACTGACCCCTGCGACGGCCGTACGCAAGGCACGCCGGGGATGTTCGACAGCCTGCCGTATCGCAATGATGCGTCGATGGTAATGCGGCGACTGATGCGTTCGCTGCCGACGCGCTCCGGGGTGCTCGGCGTCGCGACCTGCGACAAGGGCCTGCCGGCGATGATGATGGCGCTGGCGAGCGAGCACAACTTGCCGACGGTACTCGTGCCGGGCGGCGTCATGCTCGCGACCGAGGGGCACGAAGACACGGGCAAGGTGCAGACGATCGGCGCCCGCTACACGGCCGGAGAAATCACGCTTGAGCAAGCGGCGGAAGAAGGCTGCCACTCGTGTGCGTCGCCGGGCGGTGGCTGTCAGTTTCTCGGCACGGCCGCGACGTCGCAGGTGGTCGCCGAAGCGCTCGGCATGTGTTTGCCGCACTCGGCACTGGCGCCATCGGGCCAGCCGGTCTGGCTCGATATGGCACGACGCTCGGCGCGAGCATTGAAGATCCTCGCTAAACGAAAACTCACCACGAAGGACATCCTCACGGACGGCTCGTTCCGCAACGCGATCACGGTACACGCGGCCTTTGGCGGCAGCACGAACCTGCTGTTGCACACGCCGGCCGTGGCGTTCCACGCGGGATTGCGTCGGCCGACAGTGGATGAATGGGCGGATGTCAATCGGCACGTATCGCGGATCGTCGATGCGTTGCCAAACGGACCGGTCGGTCATCCGACCATCCGCGTCTTCCTGGCGGGCGGCGTACCGGAGGTGATGCTGCATCTGCGCAACGCGAACTTGCTCGATCTCAATTGCCGCACGGTCACAGGCGAGCCGCTCGGCAAGAACCTCGAATGGTGGGAAAAGAGTGAGCGCCGCCGCCGCTTCCGCGACATCCTCGCGACGAAAGATGACATCGACCCGGACGACGTGATCATGAGCTTCGAGCGCGCCAAGGCCAAGGGCCTGACTGCCGCACTCACCTTCCCGCGCGGCAACCTTTGTCCCGAGGGGTCGGTGATCAAATCAACGTCGATTGATCCGTCGGTTGTCGATGCCGACGGAGTCTACCGTAAGACAGGCCCGGCCAAGGTGTTCATCACGGAAAAGGCAGCCATCGCGGCGATCAAGGGACAGGGGCCGGTCAAGGTGCAACCGGGCGACGTGCTGGTCCTTTGCGCCCGCGGGCCGATGGGCTCCGGCATGGAAGAGACGTACCAGATGACGAGCGCCCTGAAGTACATCAGTTGGGGCAAGCACGTCGCGGTGTTGACGGACGCCCGCTTCAGCGGCGTGTCGACCGGAGCGTGCATCGGCCACGTGTCGCCGGAGGCGTTGGCCGGCGGCCCGATTGGCAAGTTGCGTGAGGGGGATCAGGTTCAGATCATCATTGATCGAAAGACGCTGCACGGGACAGTGGACTTGGTGGGAGACGCGAGCGGCGTTCGCGACGCGGCATGGGGGACTGAGGAATTGACGAAGCGAGCGATGCGTTCAGACCTTGCACCGGACGACGCGTTGCCCGACGATACGAGACTGTGGGCGGCGCTGCAGAATGCCAGCGGCGGTGTGTGGGGCGGATGTGTTTATGATGTTGACGCGATCGCGGCAAAATTGCGTACATGAATTGCCGCGCGGGGGTCGGCGTCAGCGGCGACCATGTAGGTTTCAAGAAGACACTGCAATTCGCCAATGAAAGGTCGCTGGCGGTCCGTTCCAGGCGGCCTATTAATGGAATTGAAATGGATGCCGCCCACGGAGTTGGTCATGTCGGCCGAGTTGTGGGAACAAGCCGGTCTGCGGGACATGTTGCGGCTCAGCGCTGGTCGCGTCAGCGAGCGCAAGCTCGACCTGTTCAACGGCTGGTGTTGCCATTCGCTTCGACCTTATTTGACCGACGCCCGCAGTCGCGCCGCGGCCCGGTATGCCGAGCAGCACATCGATGAAGGTTGCCCCGACACGCCGGAGCGTGAAGCGATCCTGCTGGCGGCCAAGGATGCGGTCGAGGAGCTGATCAAGTGGGCGCACAAGGCCCCGACAGCGGCCGAATTGCGCAAGCGTCACGTCTATGCTTACGCGGCCCAGATCGCGCAGCAGGCGCTCGGCCACGATCAGCCGAACCGCGGCGTCTGGGCCAATGCTCAACTCACAATCTTCGCGTTCGGTTGGGCCAACGGCGAACTGGCCGCGAGTCAGGTCGGTAGTGAGGAATTGCGCGACGAGCACTTCCGGCTACAGTCGGCCATCTTTCGCGACATCGTCGGCAATCCGTTTCGGACGATTGCGTTCGATTCGCGCTGGCGAACCGACGACACGGTGGGCCTGGCACGCGCCATTTACGAGGACCGGGCGTTCGGCCGCTTGCCGATCTTGGCGGACGCACTGATGGACGCCGGTTGCGAGGACGACCACCTTCTCGGTCACTGTCATGATCGTGGTCCACATACACGCGGCTGCTGGGCAGTCGATCTGGTATTAAGCAAGGCGTAGTGTGCCGACTTTCGCGTGCAACGCAATGCAATGCAATCGTCAGGGGGGTGTGGCAAAAGCGTGGCGATCTTGGCGACCTTACTCAAATTCCCGCGGAAAACGCACTTTTTTGAAAAGGAAGATCGCCAACTGCCCGGGCCCAAAAACCGGGGCAAACTTCGACACAAGTTGCAATGCATGCAACGAACTAGAACTTGGACAAATTGCGCAATATCGGTAATCCAGGCAAACCGGTGTGGGATTGACTCCCCCACCGACCCCCCTTATACCGCCGCCCGCCACGCCCACTCCTGTTCCCGCGTCCGAGGCCGGCGGGCATGCTGTTCACCACGCATCAGTATTTGATCTTCTTTGTCGTCGTCTTCACGGTTTACTGGGCGATGCCCTGGCAGCGCCTGCGCGTCTATCTCTTGCTCGCGGCTAGCTTCTACTTCTACGCCACCTGGAATCAGTGGCTCGCGCTGCTCGTCACCGGTACGGCCACCCTCGATTATTTCCTCGCCCGGGGCATCGACTCCGTGCAGCGCCGTGGTCTGCGCCGCTTCTTCGCGGGCACGAGCATTGCCGTCAACCTCGGCGTGCTCGGCTTCTTTAAGTACACGAACTTCTTCCTTTCCTCGCTCTATGAAGCCTTCAACATCGCGGAGGCGGACCGCTATCTGCTCAAAGTCATAATCCCCTTCGGTATCTCGTTCTATACGTTCGAGGCGATCAGCTACACCGTCGACGTCTATCAGAAGCGCATCAAGGCCGAGCGCAACCTGCCGAACTTTTTGCTCTTCATTCTCTTCTTCCCGCATCTGGTCGCCGGGCCGATCGTGCGCGCCAGGGATTTCCTGCGCCAAGCGCATCGACCGAAACGCTGGAGTTGGATTCGCGCTCAGCACGGCGTGCAGCTCATTGTGATCGGGCTGTTCAAGAAGCTCGCGATCGCCGACTTCATGGCGATCTATTCGGACCGCGTCTGGTTGCCCGATCAGAACATTGCCGTGCTCAGCACGCAGGCCGCGTGGATGGCGGTGATCGCGTTCACCATTCGCGTCTATTGCGATTTCAGCGGCTACTCGGACATCGCGCTCGGCTGCGCCCATCTGCTCGGCTACAAGCTGACGGTCAACTTCCGGATGCCGTATATCTCGCTGAACATCGCGGAGTTCTGGCGGCGCTGGCATATCAGCCTTTCCAACTGGTTGCGCGATTACATCTTCATCCCACTCGGCGGCAGTCGCGGCGGCTTCTGGTTCACCGCACGCAATCTCATCATCACCTTCGGCCTCGGCGGCCTCTGGCACGGGGCGACGTGGTGCTGGCTCGTCTGGGGCTTGGTCCACGCGACCATGTTGATCGTGCATCGCGCATTCCGCGAGTTCGCCGAAGCGCGGCCGAGCCTGAAGGCCGCACTGGAAACGAAGGTCGGCATAACTGTACGCTGGCTGGTGACGCTGTTCTTCGTCACGCTGTCGATGGCGTTCGCCCAGCCATCGCTGACGGCAGCGCTCACGGTGTTGAAGAAGATGTTCGTCTGGCAAGTGGGCCCGGACATCGTCGGACTGCCGGTCGATCAGAATCGGCTCTGGTGGACGGTCTATCTGGTCGTGGCCGCCCACGTGGTCGTGCTGCTCGGCTTGTGGAAATGGGTCTGGCGGCGGCTGCCCGGACCGGTCCTTGGCGCCGCGTGTGCGATCTTGTTCGTGACCGCACAAGTGTTGTCGCCGGATACGGCCAATGCGTTCATGTACTTCCAGTTTTGAATCATGGGCCTGCCCGCACCGCCACTCGCGAACCCTCGCCGCCGCGCTCGCCGGGCACGGAGCACGATTGTTTGTTGGGTCGCGACGCTGCTCGTGTTGAATGTGTGTTTCGGGGTCTTCGTGCACTATCGGCCGGGGTTTCGGGATCCGCTGTTTGACGCGAAGGTGAAGGCGCTGGGGGCACGCTTCGCCGCAAGCGGCGAACCAATCAAGGTGGTCGTGTTGGGATCATCGCGGACGGCGGCGGCGGTGGAGCCGAAGTCGCTGGAGGCCGCGGTCGCGGCGGAAACCGGTCGGCCGTGCGTCGCGTTCAACATGGGCGTGCAGGGGAACGGGCCGGTCAGCCAGCTCGTGCATTATCGACGGATTCGCGACGCGGGGATCAAGCCGGATGTCGTGGTCGTTGAGTTGTTGCCGTCGGCCTTCGCGTGGTTCCTCGATCCGAAGCGCCACGAGAATCGGCCCTACGACGCGACGATCCTGCGGCCCGATCGTTTGAGTCGCGACGAACTCGACACGGTCTGCGCATATGGCTTTCCGCTTCCCGAGACGCGTGAGGATTGGTGGGAGACGACGTTCAACCCGTGGTTCGGCTTCCGCTTTCAACTGCTCGCACGGCTGGAGCCGAAGTGGCTGCCGCCGGGAATCGTGCAGCATCGCCGCGACATCGGCGAGACGGGCGGTTGGGGCCCGTGGGATGCCGTGTCGCCGGAGGTCAAGCGGCAACGCGTCGCCGAGGTGAAGTCGGCGTATGGCTCACAACTGCATGTGATTGACCTGAAGGGTCCGCACGTGCCGGCCATTGACGAATTGTTGAATGAATGCAAACAGGATGGCGTGCGTGTTGTCGTGGTCGTGCCGCCGGAGGGGTCGGAATTCCGGAGTTGGTATCCGCCTGGTGTGCAAGATGCGTTGGCGGCGTTTCAGGAGCGCTTGCGGCGCGACCATGGCGTGCCCGTGATCGACGCGCGCACCTGGCTCCCGGACGAGGCGTTCGTCGATAGCCATCACGTGGTGCGCACGTGGGCGAAGCCATACACCGAGCGCTTGGCCCGCGAGGCGATCGTACCAGCTGTGCGATAGGAAACCGAGTTGGAGTCCCGGCTTTAGCCGGTCTTCAGACCGCCTAAAGGCGGGACTCCAACGTTGATGGTTGATAAATGTGGGTGTGAACAACGGAATCCCGTTGCCGACTCGGTCGCCGCATCGTTGTCGGCCCAGGGTGCGCCGTGCGCGGTCGACTGTGATCGGCACGCTCGTCTGCCTGCTGGT
Source organism: Gemmataceae bacterium (assembly GCA_036266155.1). Taxonomy (GTDB): domain Bacteria; phylum Planctomycetota; class Planctomycetia; order Gemmatales; family Gemmataceae; genus SIAJ01. Next base: position 49,257 of record DATANR010000324.1, read on the forward strand.
TTTGAACGTTGGCATGATCGCCTACGTCAACACGCAGACAGGCTTGCGCGACCCGTTGTTCGACATCCCCACCGAGCGCTTTCAGGAGCGCATCGCTGCGAGCGACGCCAGCACTTTGAAGATTGCCTTCCTCGGTTCATCGCGAACGGGCGGCGGCATTCGGCCGAGCGTGGTCCAGGAGACGCTTGCGGCCGAGACGGGCAAGCCGTGCATCGCCTACAACCTGCACGTGCCTGGCAACGGGCCGGTCGGCGAGTTGGTTCATTGGAACCGCTTGCTCGAACGCAGTCTCCGGCCCGACGTCGTGGTCATCGAAATCACGCCATCGCAATTCGTCCTCGACAAGAACGGCGTACCCGATGAAGCGGTGCTCTTGCACGGCGATAGACTCACGCAACCCGAATCGCGGATCGTACGCAATTACGGTTTCGCGGACACGATTGTGAAGGAATACTGGGAAGCGAATCTGAACCCGTGGTTTGGCTTCCGTTTTCAATTGCTCGGCATCTTCAAACCAAGTTGGTTGCCACCGAACGTCGTGCGCCACGAGACGCGATTGCCCGCCGACCTCGGCTGGCAACGGCCATTCGCGCTCGCTCAAATTCCGCAACAATTTGCTGCCGCGATCAAACAGAATCGGAAGCTGTTGTTCGAGCCGATGCAGCATGCTCGATTCGACAATGCACCGGCCCAGGCCCTGCGCGACTTGATCCGCTCGGCTCACGAGCATGACACAACGGTCGCCGTGTGGGTCACACCCGAAGCATCGCCGATTCGCGCGTGGTATCCGCCCCACGTCGATATCGAGCTGGCGGCGTTTCTGAATGAACTGCGCTCGACCGGCGCCATCGTCGCGGACGGTCGCACCTGGCTGCCGGACGAAGCCTTTTCTGACGGGCATCATCCAGTTCGCGCCTGGTCCGATGAGTATTCACGCAAGGTGACGCGCGCGGTCGTTGTGCCGGCGGTGCGAAGTAAATAGCATCATATCGCCAGATTGGCGATCAGTTCGCGCGTGATCGTCTCCGTATTCCCATCGCCGCCCAGATCCTTCGTCAGCCCGATGCGCTTCTCCAGCGTCAGGCGCACTGAGTGCTCGATGCGCCGGGCCGCGTCGCGAGCGCCGACGTGGTCGAGCATCATGGCCGCCGAGCGAAGGCACGCGATCGGATTGGCTAGGCCCTTGCCCGCGATGTCGGGGGCACTGCCGTGGACCGCTTCGAACACCGCGAAACGGGTTCCCAGGTTCGCGCCTGGCACCACGCCGAGGCCGCCGACGAGGCCGGCACACAAGTCGCTGATCACGTCGCCGAACAAGTTTTCCATCACCAGTACGTCGAACTTGGTCGGGTCGAGCACGAGTTCCAGGCAGACGTTGTCGATCGGTTTTTCGTCGAACGTGATGAACGGGAACTCGTCGGCTACCTCGCGGGCGCACTTGAGGAACAGGCCGTCGCTCATGCGCATCACGTCGGCCTTGTGGCAGAACGTCACCTTCGAGCGTCCCTGGTTGCGCGCCAGCTCGAACGCATAACGCACGATCCGCTCGGCCGCCGGCCGCGTGATGACGCGCAGGCTCTCGACCACGCCCGGCACCACGACGTGCTCGAGCCCCGCATACAACCCTTCGGTGTTCTCGCGCACGACCACAAGGTCGACGTTCTCGAACGGCGTCTTCACGCCCGCCAGGCTCGTCACCGGGCGAATGCTCGCGAACAGATCGAGCCCCTGCCGCAGCTTCACATTGATCGACCGGAACCCTTTGCCGACGGGCGTTGTGCACGGCCCCTTGAGCGCGACGCGGTGTTTGCGAATTAAGTCGAGCGTTGACTCCGGCAACGGGTCGCCGAGCTTCTCGGCCGCATCGAGCCCGGCGGGCGCCGCGATCCAGTCGATCTTGGTGCCGGTCGCCGCAATGACACGACATGTCGCTTCAGTCACTTCGGGCCCAATGCCGTCGCCAGGGATCAGAACAAGTTGCATGTGCTTCTCCTGTTCCGACATGCTAGGAATTCACCACGAAGGTCACAAAGAGCACGAAGATGGCAAAGAACAATCGGATAAATCGAGGCTGTCTTTGGAATTGCCTTCTTGCCGTTCTTCGTGTCCCTTTGTGTCCTTTGTGGTGAGCCTGTATTTGGAGCACGCATGTCCCGTCACGCCATTGCATTGCTGTTGATCGCGACCGCGTCTCTCGCTGCTGCCGACAAGACGGCCGAGGAGTTGGCCGAACAAGTGAAGCCGTCGCTGTGCGTCATCACCACGCGGGGCCGCGACGTTTCGGAGAAGGGCCTCGGCACCGGCTTCGTCATTTCGCCAGATGGACTGATCGCCACGAACGCACATGTCATTGGCGAGGGCCGGCCGATCGCGGTCGAGTTCGCGGATGGCAAGAAGTTTGACGTGGTCGCCGTCCACGCACATGACCAAAAGCGCGATCTCGCCATCATCAAGATCGACGCGAAGGGCTTGAAGCCGCTGGAACTGGGCGATTCGGATGCGATCAAAGATGGTCAACCCGTTGTCGCCTTCGGCAATCCGAAGGGCCTGAAATTCAGCGTGGTGAGCGGCGTCGTCTCCGCGTCCCGCGAGGTCGAGACGCGCAAGATGATCCAGCTCGCGATCGCGGTCGAGCCGGGCAACAGTGGCGGGCCGGTCGTCGATGCTCGCGGCCACGTTCTCGGCATCGTGTCGATCAAGTCGCTCGTGACAGAGAACCTCGCATTTGCTGTTGCCATCAACGAGTTGAAGCCGCTCGTCCAGAAGCCAAACCCCGTGGCGATGGCCGCATGGGCGACAATCGGGGCGCTTGACCCTGATGAATGGAAAAGCGAGATGGACGCTCGCTGGACACAGCGGGCCGGCAGACTGCGCGTGGAACAGCCGGGCAGCGGCTTCGGCGGGCGCAGCATTTGCGTCTGGCAGCGCAAGCCGCCGGCACTGCCGTTCGACGTGACCGTGACAGTCAAGCTCGACGACGAGAAAGGCGCTGCCGGCCTGATCTTCCGCCACGACGGCGAAAAACACTACGGCTTCTACCCGACCGGCGGCAAGCTGCGCTTGACGCGTTTCGATGGGCCGGACGTCTATTCCTGGAAGATCCTCCATGATGTGCCGAACCCGCATTACAAGCAGGGCGAATGGAACACGCTTCGCGTGCGCATCGCGAAAGACGGCGTGAAGTGCTTCGTCAACGGCCAGCTCGCGATTGAATCGAACGATGCCGAGTGGGCGGACGGACAAGTCGGGCTCGCCAAGTTCCGCGACACCAAAGCCGAGTTCAGGAACTTTCGCGTCGGTTCCGATCTCGCGCCGAAGCCGGCTGATGCGAAAACGGTTCTCAATTTAGTTGATGGCAAGCCCAGCCCCGACCTCGTCGGCAAGCTTGCAAAGGAGAAGTCGAGCACCGACGTGCTGCGCGCCCGTGCCGAGGAGTTGGAGAAGCAGGCGGCGAAGTTCAAGGAACTCGCCGGCCAGGTCCAGGAACGACGCGTGTACGACGAGTTGCAGAAAGTGTTGAGCGGGTCGGAGCCTCAGATCGATCTGATTCACGCGGCTCTCTTGCTCGCGAAGCTTGATAACGAGGAAGTCGACATCGATGCCTATCGGACGGAAGTAGAACGGATGGCCAAGAAGGCGGCCGAGGGCCTGGCCAAGGATGCGACCGACGAGGCGAAGCTCAAGGCGCTGAATACTTACTTCTTCGAGAAACGCGGCTTCCACGGCAGTCGCGGCAACTACTACCATCGCTCGAACAGTTACCTCAACGAAGTCATCGACGACCGCGAAGGTCTGCCGATCACGCTCTGCGTGCTGTACCTGGACCTCGCCCGGCGGATGGGCGTCACGGTCGTCGGTATCGGCCTGCCGGGCCATTTCGTCGCGCGCCACATGCCAAAGGAAGGCGAGGCCAAGTTCATCGATGTGTTCGAACGCGCTGAGTTGTTGACGGCCGAGCAAGCGAAGAAGAAAGCTAAAGACGCACTCGACCGCGAAGTCGACGACGAAGTGCTCAAGCCGGTCACGAAGAAGGCGATCGTCGTGCGGATGCTGCACAACCTGCTCGGCCTCGCCCAGCGCGACCAGGACACGACTGCCGGCCTGCGCTATTTGAACGGCATCCTGATCCTCGACCCCAGCGATGGCCAGAGCCGCATGATGCGCGCCGGTATTCACCTGTCGAAGGACCAGAAGCCCGAAGCACTCGCTGACGTGCAATACCTAATCGACCACCCAGTGTCGGGGATCGATCGACGCAAGCTGGAACAATTCAAGCGGGGGCTGGAGGGGGAATGAGCGGCTGGCCTTGTGGTGCGCGATAATCCAGCGCATACTTTCGCCATCAATCTCGAACGGAGTCATGGCATGCCGCGAGTCTTCTTTGTAATTGCTGCATTCGCCGTGTTGGCCGCAACACAATCGTCGTTTGCAAGCGACAGTATGGACGAAGCCGTCGGCCTCGCGTCCGAGCCGATCCCAGTAGTCAAGCGCCATTACAGTTTGACTGACACGGAAGTGTCCACGATCGCCAGGGCCCTCCACGATCTACCCGCGTCTACCTTGATCGAAGTCCTCGGCGCGCCGGATCTGGTGACTCTCGCCGACGAGGGCGTGCAGTTCCGCTATGACTTTGGCCGACCGCTGATGGTGTCAGTGCAGAATGGCCGGATTACCAGTGTGGTCACCGTGGTGAGCATTAACCGGGAAGAGCAAGAGAGACAAACCGGCGTGCGCGATGACGACTTTGTTGGCTTGGTGGGGCCGTGATTAGGCAATGATGCTCACACGTAGCTGAATTCGTAAGAATTCAGGTCTTTGGCGAAGCTAGCAAACTGAATTCTTACGAATTCAGCTACGAAACCTCATTCCCCCTTCGCGAACCAGAACAGTCGATCATACTTCGCGTCCTGGTGGCACTTCATGCACGACTCGATCTTGCCAGCGGCGGTTACGGACTTGAGATCGGCGCTCACCGTGCCGTAAACCCAGCCCTCATCGGTGCCGGGCGTCGTCGGGTCGAGTTTCATCATCACGAACAGGCCGGCCGGCTTGGTCGCTTTGAACACCTTGCCGGCCTTCGTGGCATACGGATAAAAGTGATCGCCGTAGGTTTTCGCGTCCTTGAAGGCAGCGGGGACGTCGCCCTCCGGTTTGCTGCGGATCACTTCCTTATGATCGACCCTTGCCGGCTTCGCATCCTTTACTTCTTCGGGCAACCACGACTCCTTGACCACCACTTGCCCAACCGCGACCGACTTCTTCTCACCGAGCATGAAATAAGCCTGGCGATCTTTCGCGAAGAGCGAATAAAGCTTCTGACCGTGCGTGTCGGCGTCCTGGCTGGCGCTCACATGAGCGCGGCCGGGATCGGGCATGCGGCAAAGAAACGGCGCGAAGCGCATTTCGTCGTCGACGCGGCCCCAGACCTTGTAATCCTTGGCGACCTGAAGCAGCTCTTTCTCGAACGGCTTCTCCGCCTCCGGCTTTTTGGATTCGGCCGGCAGTTGCGAACCGGCCAAGATTGCGCCGCCGATGGCCGCCAGCAGGAGAATTCGCGCGCGTTTCATCATCATCTCCACAGTTCGCACGAGGAGAATATTACCCAAAATGGCGTAACAGCGGGGTAACGCCTGACTACATTTGCGCACACGATGACGCAGTTGCAATCGCGCGAAAATGGTTTACGAATGGACTCGGCCCAAATATTCACGTGGTAACTGTCGACGATGGCCGATCAAGTTCGATTCATTTCAGCTCGTTGCGCAAAAATCGGTGAAACGAGTTAGGGGGTACATGACATGAAAGCAATCAATTGGCAGGAGCATCACGCATCCTGGTAGTCCGCCATCTCGGGGTCGAGCGGCTGTTCCCCCGGCGACACCGGGATCGTGGCATTTAGATTGAGCGCCGTCACGACACCGCAGACAAAGCATGCGGCACAGACCGCGAAGGCCGCGTCCCACCCGAACGCCGCATTGACATATTGGAGCATCACCGGCGACGCGGCCGCGCCGAAGTTGCCCCACATGTTGCCCCAACCGAGCGCGGCCCCCACATTGCGGCCGCCGACGTCCTGCGCGAACGCCCAGATCGACGGCACGCCGAGGTCGACCAGGAAGGCCATGATCGCGAGAGCAGTCACCACACCCCACGCCGTCGGCATCTGGATCGCGACCACATACATAATCGCGCATAGCACCATCACACTCGCGATTGGCACGACACGGCCCCAGCGTGGGCCGAACACCTTGAACATCAGGTCGGCGAAAAAGCCGCCGCACAGAGTGCCGATGCAACTAGCGACGAGCGGGACCGTCTGCATCCACTTGATGTCGGTCAACTCCACCTTGAAGCGGGATGTCAGATAGTCGGGCATCTTGGTGATCAGGAATGCCCAGCCGACGTTGACGAAGAACTGCGTCGCTCCGAATAGCCACATGTTGCGACTCGCGGCGAGCGCCAGTAGCCGGCGCAGCCACGGCGTCGGCGATGCTTGCACCGGGCCAGCCGGTGGGACCCGAGCGGCTTCCGCGGCGTTGGCCATCGGATGCTTGGCTGGCGTATCGCGGACGAGAAGCCAGAACGCCAGCGCCGCGAGCACGCCGAGAATGCCATAGATGAGGAACACGCCCCGCCACTCGGCGACGCCGATCGCGGAATTGCCGAGCATGTTGATAGCGACCAGGCCGGTCAACGCCGGCGCCACAGCGCCGCCGAAGCGGCCGCCGAACGCCACGAACGCGCTGAGCCGTCCCCGTTCCGCGGCCGACGACCATTTGCGAATGAGCCCCGCGGCGGCCGGGTAGGCGCCCGCCTCGCAGACGCCAAGACACAGGCGCACGGCGAGCAGCGCCGCCGCCCCGCCGGCGATTGAGGTGACAGCCGTGCAGAGCGACCACGCCACGATCGCGATCGTAAGCACGATGCGCGGCCCATAGAGGTCGGCGAGACTGCCGATCGGAATTTGGAACAGCGCATAGGTGAGGAAGAACGCGCCGAGGACGAACGACATGTCCTTGGCGTTAATCCCGAGTTCCGCGCCGATGTTCGGTGACAGCGTCGAGAAGCAGACGCGGTCGATGTACATCCACAACGCCGCCACGGCCGTGACGGCGACAATGATATAGCGGACGCGCGTCGGTCGGAGGTCAGAATTCATGCGCCCTCGGTCAAACCTTCGGCGACCATCCACTTCAGGTAGGCCGCGGCACAGCGGTCGAGGTTCTCCAACGATCCACCGCCACGCAATTGGGAGCACATCTCATAGGTCGCGATGCCGTTGAAGCCGCCGTCGCGCAGGCCGTTGAAGAAAGCCCGGTAGTCGATGAAGCCCGTGCCGAACGGGACCGCGCGCACCAGAGCGGGCTCGACGCGTTCGTAGTTCACCAGTGCCGGGCGATACTGGAAGCGCGGTAGGCGCACATAGTCCGCGTTGGTCGTGATGATCGTATGGGGCGCCATCCGCTTGGCCGATTCGTACAAGTCCTCGCCGCGTAGCGCCGGCGACCAGGCATCGAAGCCGAGCTTGCAGTTCGGACGATCGATGTCCGTCAACAATTCGAGCAAGGCGTCGCTGTGGACGCCGATGTCATGGTGGTTCTGGATCGCCACCGTGAAGCCATAGGCTCGGGCACGGTCGCACACCTCCCGCAGAGCCGCGACGACGCGATTCCAGAGCGCTCCGATTGGCTGCGTCTCCGCTTCATAGGCCGTGAATACGCGGACGATTGTGGCCCCAAGCACGCGGCCGATCCGGCATAGCGATTCGATGTAAGCGATCTGCAGCTCAGTCGCCGGCACTTCCGCCGCGGCCATGCCGGCGAAGTCGGTGTACGCGGCAACGACAGGGCACGACACGCCATGGCGATCGAGTACTGCCTTGAACTCGGCGATGCGCTCGGGCGGATAGTCGAGCGGTGACAGGTGTGGCCGCTTGCCGGCGAGCATGACGGCCCGATAGCCAAGCGCCGCCGCCTTCGCGATGAACGACTGCAAATCGAGAGCCGCCTGGCCCCAGAGGCCGCCGTAGCTGATGGAGAAGAGGCAGGGCTTCATGAAGGAGAAGATTAACGGAGGGTGGTGGACATGATAGGCATTGTTGGAACCTCGAGACTGGTTGAATGCGGCGGAGACCTCAGGGCGGGCTTTGCCCGCTTCCCAATGGATGAAGTAGGCGTGCTTCGGAAGATGAAGGTGTCTCACCACTTTCACTTACCGAGAGCACGCCATGAAGTCCTTTCTATCGCGATTTGGTTCCCTGATC
>DATANR010000325.1:0-12904 GCA_036266155.1 Gemmataceae bacterium
AAGCCCGACGTGTGAACAAGCCGCACACGTCGGGCTTACGCCTCGACGCTCGCCGTCGTCGCTTTCACTTCACCTGACTCCACCGCCACGACGACATGCCCCACGCCACCACCAGATATAGCGTTGGATACCCCGCCGATAGTCCGATCATCCCACGCGGCGGCTGATGGTGCCAGTGGCGAACGACACAAATCAACACCAGGGCCGCCCACGGCACACTCAGTAAAAGCATGAGCCGATTGACAAGGCCCGGCTGCGTTGGATACGGATAGCGGCTCGGCACGAACGTCAGCACGGCGAAGCCGAGGATCGCGATCGCGGCCGCTTCTTCGGTGACCGGGAGCGCATACAGGTAGAAGGCGATGATGTTCCAGTACGACGGGAAGCCGAGGAAAGCGCCGTCGGCCGTCTTCACGTCCGATTGACTGAAACCATAGCCGCTCGCTGCCAGGGCCACGAGCAAGACCCAGCGCCATTCCGGCTGCAAGATGCCCGCCCGATCGATGAGCAAGAGCGGCAGGCACGTATACATCAGGAAGTCGACCAGATCATCGAGCCTCCGGCCATCGAACTCGGGGACAGTTTCCTTGATGTTCACGAGCCGTGCGAAAGTGCCGTCGGTCGCGTCGATCACCATGGCGATTGCCATGAGCAAGAAGCAAAACCGATAGTCGTCGACGGCCCGATCAGGCTTCATCAGGATCATCGTGATCCACGCGGCGATGAGCAGCCCGCACCCGGTATAGGCGTGGACCGCCCAGCCGAGCGCCTTTTTCCAAGCGGGGATTCGCGGGGGTTGTTCGCTCATGCGACGTCCCCGCCGAGCCGACGATCCGGCCGCACAATTGCGAAGACGACAAGGCCTGCCACGAGCAGTATGCCCGTGTACAGCGGAGCGCCGAAGCGTTCGTACCACTCCGTGCCATAGAGACTTTCACGCGGCCAGCCGATGTTGACAACGAGAACGATACCCCAGATCACCGCGAGCAAGTTGATCAGGAAAGCCCAGCGGCCAAGGTACGAGCCTTCGCTCGGTCGTCGCAGGCGCGCGATCAGGAGCGGGGCCGTTGTGAAAAGGTATGCCAGGTTGGCCCAGACGATGCTGACGCACACGAGCGCGGTCATGAGCTGCTCGAAGTTCATGCTCACCAGTAAGAGTGCCGCCCCGAGGATGCCGATGACGATCGCGGCCCGGTGCGGCGTCTGCTTGTCCGGATGCACTTTGCCGAGCCGGCCGGCGAACGGCAGCGCTCCGTCGCGAGCCATTGCGAAGAGCACGCGGGCCGTGTTCGCATGAACGGCTAGCGTGCAGACGAAGATGGCGATCGCCGACGCGACCAGGAACACGGTGCCGAGTCCGTCGCCGAGCACTTGTTTGATGAGGTAGGGCAACCCGCCCGCGACATCGCCCAAACTGGCGTCGCCGAGATCGGGTGCCCCAGTGATCGCGAACAGCAGCAGCAAACCGCCGAGCAAGGCCGCGGCAGCCAATGCTTGAAGGATTGCACGCGGCGCCCGTCGACGGGGATCGACGGTTTCCTCGGCAAGCGTGCCGGCCGTGTCGAAGCCGTACATGACGTATGCAGCCATCACCGCTGCAGCGAGGAACGGGCCGATTGTCCCGAAGCCATCGGCAATTTCACCGCCATGCACGTGGAACGCAATCGCTGGGCCGCGCACCGCGTGAGCTGCGAAGAGAATCACCAGAAGGACCGCTGCCACCAACTCCAGCACAACGCCGACGTTCATGATCGCCGCCAGCCACCGTGTGCCAACCACATTGAGTACGGTGCTGATGGCGATCAGGATGGCACCGAGGATCGCCGCATTCTTGCCGGATGCGTTTTGGGCGGTCAATTCGACCAATTGGAACCCAGGCCAGATGGTGGGCAAAACAACTTGCCAAGCGACGGCGACCGCTGCGAGCGTCACGATGAGCGATGCCAGATAGACCCAACCTGTCATCCAACCGACGAGCGGCGACCCTGCACGTCGCGACCACGCGTAGATGCCGCCACAAATTGGATAGCTGCGTGCGAGTTCCGCGAAGCATAAAGCCAAGCAAAACTGTCCAGCAAAGACGATCGGCCAGGTCCACACGAACGCCGGGCCAGCTTCGCGATAGCCGAGGTAAAAATTCTGCACGATCCCAGTGAGGATCGACAAGTACGAGAACCCGGCTGCGAAGGCAGTGAAGCTGCCGAGCCCACGGCGGAACTGCGGGCGATAGCCTTCACGGGCAAGCTCGCGGTCGTCGGAAGTAGCGGCCGCGGTGTCGGACATGGGAAGTTATTTGTAGGACAGGTTTCCAACCTGTCCCGACAAATGGGTCAGGTTGGAAACCTGACCTACCCGTTCAAGCCCTTGAGCGCCCCCGTGCTGTCGCCGAGGCCGGCCATCTTCACGTCCATGCGATCGAGCATCGCGAGCCACAGGTTGTTGAGCGGCGTTTCCTTCGCGTACTTGATGTGCCGGCCTTGCTTGATCGTGCCGCAGCCGCGACCCGCGAGCAGGATCGGCAGGTTGTCGTGATTGTGGGCGTTGCCGTCCGAGTTGCCGCTGCCGTACGCGACCATGCAGTGGTCGAGCAGCGTGCCATCGCCTTCTTGGATCGACTTCAATTTGGTGAGCAAGTAGGCGAGTTGCTTGACATGGAAGGTGTTGATGTCGCGGATCTTCGCCTTCTTCTTGGCGTCGTTGCCGTGGTGCGACAGGTCGTGATGCCCTTCGGGTACACCGGCGAAGGGGTACGGCTTGTTGCTCCCCTCGTTGGCGAGTACGAAGGTCGCCACGCGTGTCACGTCGGCCTGGAAAGCAAGGACCATCAGGTCCGCCATCAGGTGCAGATGTTCCTCATAGACGGCCGGCACGGTCGCCGGTACCTTGTATTCGGGTGTCTTCACTGGCGGCAGCTTCTCCGCCTTGGCGATGCGCTGCTCGATGTCGCGAACGGAGGAGAAATACTCGTCGAGCTTGCGCTGATCGGTCGCGCCGAGCTTGCCCTTGAGATCGGCGGTGTCGTCACGCACGAAATCGAGCACGCTCTTGCGGGCGGCGTCGCGCTTGGCACGTTCGGTATCGCCGCCCGAGCCGAACAGGCGTTCGAAGACGAGCTTGGGGTTCACTTCTTTCGGCAACGGTTGCGTCGCCGAGCGCCACGACATGGTTGAGGAGTATACGCAGGAGTAACCGCTATCGCAATTGCCAGCCATCGACCCGGCTTCGCAACCAATCTCGAGCGACGGCAGCCGCGTCTGATCGCCAATCCGCGACGCGGCCACCTGATCGACCGAGACGCCAGCCCGGATGTCGACGCCATCGGTCTTGCGCGGCTGACAACCGGTGAGGAACGCGGCGAGAGCGCGGGCGTGGTCGCCGCCGCCGTCGCCATGATCACGGGCCTTGTCGGCGGTCAGGCCGGTGAGGATCGAGAAGTGATCCTTCATCCCGTCGAGCGGCTTCAGGATCGCGGGCAATTCACCGAGTGCGCCTTCGGCCGCCGGCGTCCAGTCGGCCATGTTCTTGCCGTTGGGCACATAGAGGATGGCCATGCGATTCGGCGCCGGCTTGCTGCCCGCGGCCGGGGCGGCCCAGGCCGTGACGGGGCCCATCGCTTCGAGCCAGGGCAAGGCCAGCGTGGCGCTGAGGCCCTTCAGGATGGTCCGGCGGTCGATGGGACGCATGGTCATGATCCTCAAGAGTAACCTGGCGAGTGGAGCCGCATAAGCGGCCCGATAATGACTTCGAAGAAATTATCGGGCCGCTTACGTGGCTCCGCTCGCCTTAACTTTGCCTCTTACCTCGTCGCATCCGACTCGGTTCACTCCGCACGATCTCTGTCACCAGCGCTGAAAACTTGAACTCGCCCTTTGCTGTGCCCGCCACAATAGTATCGACCGCCCGGCGATCGTACCATTCTAACCCACGGCCGAGGGCATAGGTCAGCATCTTCTCGGCCAGGTTGCGCGATACTAGATCCTTCTTTTCCTTCAGCAGCACCTTCAACGCGGCTGGATCCTTGAACGCTTTGCCATCGGGCAGCACACCGGCCGGGTCAATCGGGAAGTCGCCGTCTTTCGTGCGGAAGGCACCGATGGCGTTGAAGTTCTCGAAGGCGAAACCCATCGCGTCCATCTTCGTGTGGCAGTTGGCGCACGCCGGGTTCTTGCGATGCTCTTCCATCCGCTGCCGCAATGAGCCCGCGGAGATCGCCTTCGCGTCGTCCTTCAACTCGGGCACGTCCGGCGGCGGCGGAGGCGGGGGTGTTCCGAGCACTTGTTCCAGAACCCACTTGCCACGTTTCACGGGACTGGTCCGCGTCGGATTCGACGTCACGGTTAGCACGCTCGCCTGCGTGAGGATGCCGCCGCGCGGGCTGTCGGCCGGCAACTCAACGCGAACAAACTCACCACCGCCGCGCCGGCCGCCGCCGTTGAAGGACACATTCTTGAGTCCGTACAACTCGGCCAGCGGGCGGCTCACATATGTGTATCGGCCGTCAATGATGTCGAGGATCGATCGATCCTCACGGATCAATTCGCCGAAGAAGAGTTGAGTTTCTTTCAACATCGAGGCCCGCATCCGATCGTCGAACTGTGGGAACATCTTGGCGTCCGGCGCAAACGTCTGGAGCCGTTTGAGCTGGAGCCATTGCAAGACGAAGTTGTCGACCAGCGCCGCCGCCTTCGGATCCTTGAGCATCCGCTTGACCTGCGGCTCCAGGTTCGCCGCAAGTTGTTTCTTGCTGGCCAGCGCCATCAACTCGTCGTCCGGCATCGTCGACCAGAGGAAATACGACAGCCGCGAGGCGAGCTGAAACTCATCGATCGCATGGGGGTCGGCCGAATCGGGCCGATCGTCAAGTTCGACGCGGAACAGGAACTTGGGCGACACCAGCACCGCCTGCATCGCCATCTGGATGCCGGCTTCGAACTTGTCGCCCTTCGATTCAATGGTCTCCACGAGCTTGACTAATCGCGCGACCTCATCCGTCGTCGCCGGCCGGCGATAGGCCTTGGTCGCGAAGCGGGTCATGATCTCGACCGCTTGATCGTGCTTCGACTTTTTTGCATCGCAAGCGAGCAGCCGACGGTGCGTCTCCGGCCGCGTGTCGGCCGGGCCTTCGAGGTTGAAGTTTTCGATGTGCAGCGTCCGCTCGCCCTTGTCGTCCTTGGTCGGGTTGGTCAGCTTCACGGCGATCCGGTGCTCGCCCTTCTTGAGCGTCAGCTTGACCTCATGGGTGCCGACCTTCTTCTCGTCGCCATCCATCAGCGTGAATGACTTTACCTCGTTGCCATCGACGGTGACTGATGCCTTGAGTCCGTCGCCGGTATGCGTTGCATAACCTCGGAAGCGAAAGACGTAGTCGCCCTCCATTGACAGCGAATAGTTCGAATTCAGATTGTCCTTCGTGATCGGCCGGAATTTGCCGACCTTGTTCGGGTCGGTGGCCGGCTCCAGGTACTTGCCGCCGACGTAGCGTTGCGGCACCTTCGGAGGATTCGGCGTGATCGCCCGCTGGACAATCGCCTCTGCCGCGGACAGGTAGCGCTCCATCAACACGGGCGACAGCGTCAACACATCGCCAATGTTGTCGAAGCCATAGCCGATGTCGTCGGCCGGAAAATCCTCGGCCGGGTCGAAATCGACGCCGACGAGATCGCGGATCGTGTTGGCGTATTCGGTCTTGTTGAGCCGGCGAATCGTCACACGGCCGGGATCGGACTTCGCATTCTTGTCGGCGGCCGCAAACGTCTGAGTGATCGCCTTCTTGAAGGCTTCGACCTCTTCGATGTTCGGCCGCGGCTTGCCCTCGGGCGGCATCTCGCCGGCGTCGAGCACTTTCAGAACGCTGGTAAAGACCTTGCGGTTCTTGAGCACGTCGGCATCGCTGGTCGTGGTGTGCAGCGTGATGCCCGACTTCTTCGTCTTCTCGCCATGACAGGCGACGCAGTGCTTCTGCAGGAACGCGACCGCCTCCGGCCCAAAGTCGCCGGCCGCGACCGGGGCCGCGCAGAGTAAGACCGACACAAATGAACCGTGACGCATCAACGAATCCGGAGGAGGCGGGCAGGCAACGAGAGTTTCTGGCAGGAGAATGTAGTATACGTTCGAACCAGGCCGGTGCAAACAGGGCTTCTTCCGTCTCCGCCCCGTAACATTCGCTTTTCCGCCTGTACGTCCGCGCCTACGCTAAATCCATCCCATCGTTGCGAACCCGCTCGGGCCTCTCCCATGACGTTGTCATTCCGCACCACCGCTTTTTCTCTGCTTGCCAGCGCGGCACTCGCCGCGGCGCAACCCATGCGGGCGGAACCATTGCCAAGTACCTCAAAGGGCGATGCGCCGAAGCTTGAAGCAGGCAAGCTCCCCGACGGCGTCCGCCTGCACCTCGGGTCGAACAAGTTCCGCGACGCGAATTATCTGAGTACCGCCAGCCTGTCGCCGGACGGCAAGGTCATGGCGATTTGCGGCTCCAGCCAGCAGACGATCCGTTTCCTCGACGTCGCCACTGGTAACGAAATTCGCCGCATCGGCGTCCGCGAGTATCTGCGCACCAACCAAATCTTCTGGTCGGCCGACGGCAAGCAGATCACGACGACCAGCTACAACGGGATCAACATCTGGGATGCCGAGAACGGCAAGCTCATCAAGCAAGCCATGAACGCGAACAAGGATGGCCGCGACGGCATGATTCATCTTTCCGCCGACGGCAAGGTCGCGGCGATCAGCAGCCAGTACGAAAACTCCGTCGTCAAAGTCGTCGATCTGACGACGGGCAACCAACTCTGCGTGGTCAAGCCCGCACAGAACTCGACCGTTTTCGGCGCCATGTCGCCGAAGGGCGAACTTCTGGCGACGTGGGGCCAGCACTACAACCGCGGCAACGGCAAACCCGAGGACGATCTGCGCATCGCCCGCACCCTGCAGCTTTGGGATGCGAAGGAGGGCAAGGAGAAGTCCGCGATCGTCTCCGACATCAACCAGATTCAATGCGTGCGCTTCTCGCCGGACGGTTCGAAAGTCGTCGCCGGGGGTTACGGCATCATCCAACTCTGGGACGTCGCCACCGGGAAGCTCGAACGTCAGTTCGCCGGCCGATCCGGGCAGGGCACGCAATTCCTCTTTTCGCCGGATGGCAAGACCTTGACTGCGGCCGGCATGGATGGCTGCGTGCAGTCGTGGGACGTGCCGACCGGCAAGCGGGCCGGCATGTGCGATGGGCCGGCCCTCAACGTCGCTGGCTTGCAATACACGCCGGAGGGCAAGCTGCTCGCCTGGGCCACCAACATCAACGCGCTCGACATCTGGGAAGTGCCCTCCGGAAAACTGCTGACGCCCGCTGGCGGGCATACTTCGCCGGTCACGGCCCTGCTCTTCGCGGCCGACGGCAAGACGCTCATCTCCAGCGGCAACGAGGGTCGGATGATCCGTTGGGACCTGACGACCGGCAAGGAACTCGGGCCGTTTGAAATGAAGATCAGCGACGCCAAGCGGCGGAACAACGGTTATCCGGCCCAAGCCGGCCAGAACCACTTCTCGCCCAATGGCAAATACCTGATCGCTTCGGGATCGAACGGAACGGCGGCGGTCTGGGATGTGGATGCCGGTCTTGAAATGTTCGCGCTCACGAGTGCCGGCGGCTACATCGATCGCGGCGGCATCATCGCCTTCTCCGCCGACTCGTCGAAGTTGATCGCGATGAACCGCTACGGCGGCCGCGACTCGACGATGGCGATTCCGGTGTGGGATATGGAGACGGGCCTGCCGCAACCGCCCCTCAAAGGTCAGAAGGGCGACTTCACGGGCGCGGGTTTTTCCACCGATGGCAGCATCCTGGTCACGACGGCTTATACGTATCTGCCGCAAGGCGGCATGATCTCCGAGGCCTGGGCGTGGGACCTGGCAACTGGCAAGGTGCTTTCGAAGGTTCACATTCCAAACATGCAGCTCAATATGGTGCAGTTCATCGATCATCGGCTTTATGTGATGTTTAGCCCGAATTACCAGCAGGCGATCAAAGTCTACGATGCCATGACGGGGCGCGAAATACGAACGATGGAATTGGCCAAGAACGAAAACCTGCAAGGTGGCCAAGGGGCCGCACTCTCGCCCGATCGCCGGCTGCTGGCCCATAGTCCGATCGGAAACGACTATAGCACCGGCGACGGCATCGTTCGTTCTTCGCCGCGCAAGATCCTCGTGTGGGAGGTTTCGTCTGGATCCTTGCGCTATGAATTCAACGGCCTGCCAGGCAACATCACAGCGCTCGCGTTCAGCCGCGATAACTCGATGCTCGCGGCCGGCTGCAGTGACACGACAACGTATCTCTTCGACCTAAACAAGAAAGCCGATAAGGCGGAGGCTCTGACTGCCGCCAACCTGGATGACCTGTGGAAGTCGCTCGAAAGCCCCAGCGCGAAGAAGGGTGAAGAATCCTTGCGTACTCTGATTGCGCGCCCCGCGGAATCGGTGCCGTTTCTGAAGACGCAGCTCAAGCCGGTCCCTGCCGTGAAGCCTGAGGCGGCCAAGATCGCGAAGATGATCGCCGACCTGGACGCGCCGCGTTTTCAAGTCCGCGAGGCCGCGATGCGTGATCTGGAACGGCTCGGCAACTTGGCGCGCGAAGCGGTGGCCGAGGCGCTCAAGAAAACGACGATCACCCCCGAGGTTCGCGAGCGTCTCGAAAAACTCTCGGATAGCGTGAACAAGCCCGACACCGGCGCCGACTGGGTGCGGCCGTTGCGAGCAGTCGAAGCGCTCGAACGCATCGGCAACGCCGACGCGATTGCCCATTTGAAAGAGTTGGCCGCCGGCGGCGACTCGCCAACGACGCGCGCGGCGAAGGAAGCGGTGGGGCGATTGAGCGCCAAGTAGTCTCGGCGCGACGACTGGTCTGTGTTTCCACGGCCGGCGTTCGTAGCTGGATGCGCGAGAATTCAGAGTTGGGGCTAGCCAAGCCCTGAATTCTCACGAATCCAGCTACGCCATAAGTCGCCGCCATTACTTCATGACGCGCAAGATAGGCTCGAGCAGCCAGCGGAAACTGCCGGAGAGCTGCGCCACGAGAACGCCGGCGGCGGGCACGATATAGGTGAAGAACGATCCCAGGAAGCCGCTGTCGAAGGAGAATTTGCCCGGCGTCGTGCGCGTCACTCGGCTGACAACCTCGTCGCGGTTCATTTCAATTAACACATAGATCACGGCCACCATGCCCGCGCCACTCAATGCGATCAGTCCCAGGAGCAATAGCTTCTCTGGATGGAATGGATACGACGTCGCCGCCATCAGCAGCAGCGACGACGTGACCACCGCCGCCCAGACCAAATTGCGGAGTTGCACGAAGAACTGCGAGATATAGATCACGACCTGAGTCGCCGCCACCGATTCGGCGAGGCGCACCCACGCCGGCTCGGCCGTCGCCGTCTCGTCTTTGCTCGGTCCGCTCCCGAACGCATCGTCCACCGCCAGTTCGCGGCCGCGCGGCGCAAGCACTTCCAGGCATCGGCCAGCCACCACGGACAGCTTCTCGCGGACCAGGCGCTCGGCACGGCGGGCCGCGCCGCGCTGGCGTCCCGCGGCGAGATGAACGGAAAGTGTCGATTCGATCTCATCGGCCGTGCCCTTGAGGCCGCGTAAACCATCCGGCGCTTGCGGATCATTTTCAACAGCTTCAACCAAAAGGCGAAGCTGATGGGCGGGCACTTGCAGATGCGACAAGTGCGGATTCTGCGTGAAGAAATAGCGGCCGAACACTTCGGTCACCTTGACCGGCAATCGACCGAACGAGCGCATCATCGGCTGGGACGCGATCGCATCGAGGAGGACCTTCACGCAGCCCCACAGGAAGAACAGGCGCACAAGCGTGGTCGCCGATAGCAGGAACAGGCCGGCGAAGCCGACGAAGAAGAGCAGGTCCCACGCCCAGCCCTCGACCGTCGGCAACGACTGGAGCCACACGGCCAGGCCAAAGCCACCAAGCCCGATCATGGCGCCGGCGATCGGCTTCGCATGGCGGACGGCGATCGCTTCATAAGTCACTTCATCGCGAACTTCAAGATCGGCCACTTGCAGCCGGCGGAACATCTCGTCAGCGGGATACGGCGTCGGCACATGGAAGCGCTCGGCCAGGTGCGTGCGCTTGAGCTGGAAGAAACCCCACGCCGCGTAGCCGGAACAGACGAAGAACAGCGGCGTGAGCGGCGACAAGCCCGTGCTCAGGTCGACGGCACGAATGAAGAACAGCGCACGCCGCGCGAAGTCGCCGAGCATCCAGAAGCGGAACAGGCAGAGCGCTGAGAAGCCGACGACGAGCAGAAAGAGCCCGAGATTGAGCGTTAACCATGTGATCGTCTCGATTCGCGAGTCGGGCGGCCCGGTGTTGAGCGCGCCCGAATCGCTCGCGAGCGGCCGTCCGCGGAACACGACGCCGACGCCCCGGCGGCAGAGCGGTTTCACCATGCCGAGTGTCAGAGCTGCGAGGAAGAACACGCTGATCGCGATCAACCCAATCGACGAGGCGGGTTGAAAGCCGCGTGCCTCCGCGAATGTCCACGTAATAATGAGCACCGGAACGGCCAGGAGCACCTGCGAGCCGAGGATGATGTTGCGATAGAACAGGTCGGGCAGCGTCAGCAGTGAGCCGCTGCGCCAGAAGAGGCGAGTGTTGGGATTGCCCCAGGCGCGCACGATCAAAAGCATCCACCACGTCAAAATCCCGAGCCCGACCGGCAGCATCGCGCCGGGGAAATCGATCCCGGAGAGGGCCGGCCGGCCATCGACTTCGTCCGGCAACTCGTTGGGCGCGAGATAGCCGTACTTGTCGTCATAGCGCGTGTACAGTTGCAGTGGCACGATCGTCCCGTTCGGCGCGACCATGCTCACCCAGATCGGCGGCCGATTGTCGGCAATGTCCGGTCGATTCGGATCGCGCAGCGCGAACGCCGGCGCCGAGTATTCGAGAAGCTGATCGTTGAGCCCCAGGTGCATCAGCGTGGCGTTGTAAGAACCCTGAGCGCCGACGGACGCGAACAGGATGCGATCGCGCGTCGCGCCGTTCACCCAGTTCTGATTGCGCGGCACCAGCGGATACGTCGAACCGATGATGACGCCGCGCATGTAGTACTGGTATTCCGGATGGGTGAGCAGCAAGTCGCCGTCGGTGACGAAGACGCGCACGTCCGGACAGTGCTCGCGAATCAGGCGGATCAGGAACAGCTTGTCGCGCGAGTCGCTGGCGATGACGCCGACGTAGCGGCACTGCTCGCGCGCGATCGTTTGCAGGATGCGTGACAACACCTGCCCATTGATCGCCGTGGTCGCCGAGCCGCCCTGCGATGGCACGCCCTCGGTGGCACTCTGATCGTCCGCGATCGATAGCGATGCGAGCGGATCGTCATCCGTCGGCGTGGTCTTCTTGTCCTTCTCCTTGGTCGCCGAGTTGTACTCGTTCTTCACGCGCGAAATGTGCAACGGGAAGCGCAGCGTGATGAGCTGATCTTTCTTGATGTCGTCGAATGCTTTGCCGAAAGCCGTGTTGCTTTCCGTCAGAATCGCGACCTTGCCCGGCAGTAGATCGACACCCCACGGCAGCGGCTCCTGGCTTCCGGAGCCGTCGCGGCGCGTCATGAAGTGGAGCAAGGCCCCCAGCGTGGTGCGCGTCGGAATGACAGTCGAGCCAAACGTGACTCCGTCTTGCCGCCAGGAGGGGAAGGTCTCCTTGTTGGCGTCAAATCCAAAATACTCGCTCTTGCGCACCGCCGTGGCATTGCCGGTGATGATGTTGAAGCGATAGGTCGGGTGTTCCTGGTGGCTGGAATAAAGCGAGTCGCCGAGTTTCCACCAGTCGCCGATGACGAATTGAAGAGACGTCTGTGAACCCGAAAAGTACGGGCCGACAATGCGCACCGGCTCATTTTCCGGATGCCCGACCTCGGCCATCAGCTTGATTGCCGAGTAGAGGGCCTGCTTGTGAATGCCGCTCATCGGCGTCTCGCCGACGAGAAAGACGACGAATAGGCCCGGCGTTTTGACATTGCGCGCCTTGTCACGACCATGGCGAAAGAGCAACACGCCGGGATGCCGTTCGCGCAGATTGCTCGGCGGATCGCCTGGCTTCGGCTTGGCCTTGCGATCGACGTCCCAGGGCAGCCAACAGCGATCGAGGACGTAGCCATCCTTTTTCTCGATCGCGCGCTGGATCGCATCGACCGCATAGTCGAACGCGTTGCCGTACGGTGAGTCAACTGGATCGGGGACGGTGGCGATCAGGAACTCGGTCTTGTAGCCATGAAGATTCTGGCGAAGCTGATCGAGTGGTTGCAGATTGCCGTGATCGCGAACGGCTTTGTGAAAATCGAACACGGGGACCAGCGATGGCGAATTCCCTTTTTCATCGGGAATCGCCTGGACGACCGCATCGGCTTCTTTCTTCTCTTCCTTCTTCGCGCTCGGCGCGTTCGTCGTCTGCGGCACCCCGACGGCAAAGATGCCGAGGATGCCGGACAACAGAACCCACGGCAACGGGGTAGATTTCTTCGGTTCGGATTCGGCCACGGGTTCAACCATCGGAAGCGGCGTTCGTAGTCAACGTGGACGCGCGTCGGCTCCCGACGAGGCGCGTCCGTGCGCGATCGATATTCTGGCCCGGCAGTCTAATCCGGATGTGGGAATTCAAGCAAGACGGACTCGCGGGCGCATTTGTAGCTGAATTCGTGAGAATTCAGTTTTTGGCCGGCCCCAATCTGAATTCTCGCGAATTCAGCTACTTCTACTGTCTAGCTACCGTCGCTGTTCGTTCTTCAATGGTGGTATGGCGTTACGCGCGCGATGGTGATAGTACCGCGCCAGCTCGTTGCGCCGCAGCCAGCGATTGGTGCGGCGGATGATCATCGGCTTGGTGTAT
>DATANR010000326.1:0-11390 GCA_036266155.1 Gemmataceae bacterium
GTCAGCGGCCCGATAATGACAATCAAAATCGGGCCGCTGACGCGGCTCCGCTCGCCTTGAGGCGTAGCCCGCGTCATTATCGGGCCGCTGACGCGGCTCCGCTCGCCTGGGTCACTTCACTACTTGAAATGTCACCATCCGCAAATCAATCAGCGCCCCGCGCAACCCATCCGCCGCGCGAATCACGATGCGTCCCTCCCCCGCGGGCAGCTTCATCGTACCAACCTTCACCGTCTGATACTTCGCCCATGTGCCAGTGCTGACGACCTTCCAGCGGATCGGCGTGTCGCCGCCTTCGATCAGCAGCTCGTTGCCGGCGGAGTTGGCATCGCAGGCGTAGTCCAGGGTCACTTCGAATGTGCCGGCTTTGGGTAACTCAATCCGCCATTCGGCGCGGTCGTCATTGCCGTGCCACATGCCGAGGTTTTTGAAGTCGGATTCGAAGGCGATGTCGGTGCCGTAAATCTCTGCCGTTTCGGCGCTAAGCCGCAAACGGCCGTCGGACAGTTTCACGATGGCGGGGGTGTTGCCGGGGAACGCGCGGGGTGGCGGGCGATTGCTCGTGAGGAACGCGAGCAGGTCGGCCATGTCCTTTTTGGGGAGGTCTTTTTCTAAACCCTCGGGCATCAGCGATTTGCCGGAGCCGCGGAATTCGTCGATGTCCGTGCGCAACAGGTTATCTTCCTTGCGTTGTTGGCCGCGGAGGATGATCGTGGTCGCCGTCTCGGCCGCGAGCAGGCCGCTGATGGTGCGGCCATCTTTCATCGCGGCCTGATACTCGACATAGCGCGAATCGAGATTGCGGTTCGGGTCCAGAATCTCTTGCAGCAGAAACGCCGGCGTCCGATTGGCGAGCGCCGCCAGGTCCGGCCCGACGTGATTGCCAATGTCGCCGAGCTTGTGGCACGCGGCACAGACGCGCGTGAAGACGGCCTTGCCACGCTCCTTGTCGCCATTGGCGGTGACGTCGGCGTAGTCCTTGAGGACCTTTGCCCGATCGGGACTGGCGGCGCCGTCGAAGACCTTGGCGGCCCGGTCGCGGATGGTTTTGTCGGCGTGATTTAGGAGCTTTTGACGACGGGCGGCATCGATTTCGGTGGCTGAAATTGCCTTGTTTTCGATCGCCTTCAACAAGATACCTGGGCCGTCTCGGCGGGCGAGGAGAAGGTCGAAGATCTGCGCTCGAGTGGCCGGAGGGTGGCTTTTCCAACCATCCAGAACGAGACCAAACGCGGCAGGGTCTTTCAGTTTGGCGATGTGGTTCACCGTTGCCGACCGGAGCGCCGGACTGGATGCCGCCGACAGGAGGTAGCGAAAAGTCCAGCGCTCCGGGTAAGTCAACTCCGGGCCGCGACCGAGAAGGCGGATAGCAGCGATTCGAACAGGCTCCGGCGCTTTGCCTTCATCTAGCATGCGCGAGGCTGCCGCCTGAGCTTCGGTGATTTGATGCGTTAACTCGGCGTCAAGTATCGTCGGTTGGTCCAAATGACCGGCGATCGTTTCGAATTGCCATCGCGTGAATGCATTTCTTGGCTTGCTCGCGGCCTTAAGCAACGTGAGCCTTGCCTCATCGTTTTTCATGGCGGCGGCCATGCGCATGACTTGTGCCATGAATTCTGAAGGCGGATCGATATCGCCGGAGTATTCGAGCACTTTCGCAATGGTCTCGGATAAATTCTCCTTGCTAAGACTGCTTAAGATCGCAGCCACTAAATATGGATCATCAGCTTTACGACAGGCAATATAGCCAAGGACAATTCCGGTCCTCGGATCGTCCCACGCGCCGAATGTGGCGGCGACTTGTTGCCGAACCTTTGGGTCGGGGTCCATCGCAAGCCGGCTGACTTCTGTCCTGACGTCACGTTCGGTCGAAATGAGTTGCTCTGCCACACGGATTGCCGGCACGCAATGCGGAGACGCCGGAACGTTTTCCTGATGACGGAATTCCACGACCAGCGCTTCTTTCAAATCGTCAACCGACACTGCTCCAAGATTGCTCAAAGCCGCGAGCGCATTTACCTGATAAAGCGGTGACCCTCGCCATCGGGCAAGTTTGCTCAGCATCGCCGACGTTGCTGGATCCTTCGCTTGTCGCCATGAGAGAATCTGCATCGCCATGTCGCGCGTCCAGCCATTTCGATTCATCATCGCCTTGGCCACGTCTTCGGACTTCCGCTCATCAAGGCGCACCCAATCACGTAACTCCATGCGTGGCCGCACCCGATAAATCCGCCCCATCCCGTGCCCCGCGCGCAGATCGAGCTTCGCCGCGTCCTGCGGCGGAATCCACCGCGGATGCTCGATCACGTGGCGGTACATGTCGACGATCCAGAGGCAACCGTCGGGGCCGGTGACGGCTTGCACGGGGCGGAACCAGTTGTCGGTCGACGCGAGGAACTCGCTCTCCTTCTCGTCGTCCGGGCGGTGGGCCTCGAACGTGCAGCCCTTCGGTGTCAGCTTCAGGCGATGCACGCACAGGTTGACCGGCTCGCAGGTGAAGGCGTTGCCGCGGAAGTCGGGGCCGAGCAGGTCGTCGCGGTAAATGCACAATCCGCACGCGGCCGTCACCGAATTGGGCGGACCGGAAAGCGCGAAACGTTGGGCGTCGCTCTTGATCGGAAAGAGCCGATTCGGATTCGGGTCGGCCGGCACATTGACCGAGCTGTTCGGATACGTGACGTACGGGTTCCGCTTCAGGTAATGGTCGTCGAGCGGGTAGTGGCGGATGAGATTGCTGTTGTCGCAGCCGAACCAGTTGCCCCAGTCGTCGCGGACTCGGCCCTGCTGCGTGACGCCCGTCACCGGCTCCAGCTCGCCCGTATCCGGCTTAATGCGAAAGTCGCGGTTGCCGAGCGCGTAGGTCTTGCCGTTGAAGCTCTTGATGTTGCCGCCGAACAGGCCGCACGAGCCATAGACCCAGCCATCGAGACCGTATTGCAGACTGTTCACGCGGGCCTGATAGTTGTCGGTCCCGAAGCCGGTGAAAAGCCTTTTGACGACGTCGGCCTTGCCCGTGCCTTTGGTGTCCTCCGCGTAGAGGATGTCCGGGGCGGCACAGATCAGCACGCCCTTGCGCCAGACGGTGACGCCGGTCGGGAACGGGATGTTGTCGATGAACGTCGTCGCCTTGTCGAACTTGCCCTCGGCGTTCGCGGTGAGAAAACGCACGCGGCCGCCCGGCTCGAATTTGCCGGCCTTGCCCTTCGGATAGTCGATCATCTCGCAAACCCAGAGCTTGCCGTCCGGCCCGAAGTCGATGGCGACCGGCGAATCGACGAGCGGCTCCGCGGCCATCAGCTCGACCGTCAGATTGGGCTTGGTGCGGATCGCCGCAAGCGACTGTTGCGGCGACTTGGGCATCACACCGACCTTGTTGGCGTCGAACTTTGCGGGAAAGGTATTGCCGAGTTGCTCCTTTACCGTGGCGACGATCGGCTCTTCCAGGCCCGGCTTGAAGGGGGCTGGCACATCGTAATAGATCATCGCCCCGCCGCCTTCGTAGCCGCCCTCCTTCAAGATGCGCTCGCTCGGGATGTAGCAGGGAGCGGAGTTCGCGTAGGCGTTGACCCAGAGGCGCTGGCCGTCGAGTTCTTTCTTGAGGCGCAATGAGTAGTCGACGACAACTTCGCCGGGAAGGAAGGCGATTGCGAACGCGGGGGCACCGGTCGCTAACGCTCCCGGCTCGCCTGTTCCAGTGAATGACCAAGTCTGAATTGGGTAATTGATCTTGATGATGAGCGCTTCTTTGCGATCGAGCTTCGCGAGGGTAACGCGGGCGTGGTGACCAATGGCGTCGGTGCGTTTGGCTTTCTCGTCCCATTCGGCGCGGGTCGGCAACGTGGCGAGCGGCAGTTCGATGGTTTTCGATTGGGCGACGATCTTGCCCGTGACGGGCGCGCGAAAGTTGTTGGCGAGTCGTTTGATCTCGGTGGCGATCTCGCGGCCCTCAAGCTGGGAGGGCTCGACATCGTCACCCTTCGCCCGAGTCGGCGGATTCGAGTCGGCCCCGCAGCCGATGGAGACGAGAGCGATGGAATCGGGAAACGCCGACTGAATCGCCTCGGCCGCGAAACCGGCCCAGTCGCCGCCAATCTTGTTGTTCGATTGGGTGACGCAATGGCAGGCGTAGCTTGTGTAAACGGCCCGCACTTTGCCCGTCGTGGCATCGTGAACGAACAGCACCGGCAAATCGTGATCGACCGGCCCGCCCTTGGTGCGCCGATTCGTCGCGAAACCAACTTGGCCGATGGCATAGCTGAGCTTGGCCGGCGTTCGCTTCTTCAACGCTTCGAGGCCGACCGATTCGAGCTTGTCCAGGAACTCGACCGTGTATTTGTCGATGCGGTCGAGGTGCTCCTTCGGAATCTCGACGCCAAAGAGTGTGACATTGGCTCCCTTGAGCATCGGCCCCGTGTGCGTGTGCGTCGCGGTGATCGCGAGGCGCTCGGCTTTCAGCCCGGCCTTCGCGAACCGCTGCGCGAGGTTAGCCCGGATGTCGTCGGGGATGCCAAGCACATCGACGGTGATGAGCAGCGTTGGTTCCTTCGATTCATCTTCGATAGCGAGCGCTCGCGCCCAGATGCGATGATAGACCCCCTCGGATTCGGTGCGCCGAAAGCCGAAACCATTGAGGCGAATCGGAGTGCTCGGCGTGATGTCGACCTGGGCGGTGCCGACCATGTAGGTGTCGGCGGCGTCGGCGATGAGCGGCAGGAGGGTAAGTGCGAGAAGTGCGAAGCGAAACATGATCGGCTCCGACAGCGGTGAGATGGCGAGTATGATGCGTGGCGAAGCACGCAACGGCGAGCGTCGAGGCGTAAGCCCGAAGTGGGCTTCGCATATCAGAACGCTTGCCCGACATACGTCGGGCTTACGCCTCGACGCTCGCCGGAATCAGAATCGCCCCGGCGAAAATGGCCCCGGATCGATATGCGTCGCCCGTCCATCCATGATCTCGGCCACCAGCTTCCCCGTTCCCGGCGCCATCGACAGGCCCAGCATGTTGTGGCCCGCGGCGATCATGACGTTGCTCAGCGCCGGGCTGCGGCCGATCACGGGCAAGCCGTCGGGCGTCATCGGCCGCCAGCCGGACCAGGTTTCTTGCACGGGCTTACCCACCGGTTCCGCGAGATACAAACTGGCGGCTTGCTTCAGGTACTCGATGCGTTTCGGCGAAACGGAATCGTCGTAGCCAACGAATTCCATCATCGAGCCGAGTCGATAGCCACTCTGCATCGGCGTGACAGCGACGCGGTGTTCTTCAAAGATCATCGGAATCTTCGGGCAATTCGCGGGCCGGGCCGTGGTCATCGAATAGCCCTTGCCCGGCTGGATCGGCAGTCGGCAGCCGAGGCGGTCGTTGAGCAATGGGCTCCAGGCCCCGGCGGCGAGCACAAAGGCGTCGGCACTCAATTCGCCATCGGCGGTGGATGCTGCCTTAGCTTGACCACCATCGCGAACGAAGGCTTTCATCGCGCAATTCTCGCGGATGATGACGCCGCGGCTTTTCAGGAGCGCTCGCCATGACTTCATCAACCGATCGGGTCGCAGATGTGCATCGGTTTCGTAGAGCCAGCCGCCACCGAGGCCGGGCTTGAGAGTCGGTTCGAGTTCGCGTAGCGCTACGCCGGCAAGCGGCGTGGCGGGGACGCCGAATTCGGTGCGCAAGAGTTCATCGGTCGCCTTGTAGTGCTCCATCCCGGCATGGCTTTGAAAAACGAAGAGCAAACCGCGGGCTTCCCATTCGCACTCGATGCCGTCCCGAACGAGTCCCTCATAGAGTGCTCGCGAAGTCGTGAGCAACGGCTGGATTCCGCGACCGCCTTGAAGCATATCCTGCCGATTGCAACGCCGGGCAAATGCTAGCAGCCAGCGCATCAGCGACAAACTTTTCCACGGCCGGACCCGCATGGGTGAGTTGCGGCGCATCATCGTCTTCAAGGCCGACGAAACGGCACCCGGCCCCGGCAACGGCAGCACATGACTCGGGCAAACATAGCCACAGTTCGCATGTGAGCAGCCGGCTCCGAACCGGCCGCGATCGATGATCGTGACGCGCCAGCCGGATTCGGTGAGGTAATGGGCGCACGCGGCGCCGATGACGCCGGCGCCGATGACGATGACGTGCTTCCCATCGCCGCTCGCGGCATAGCGCATCATCGAAACCCCGTCCGAAACGGATCCGTCGGATCCAAAATCAACGTCGCCTCCGCCGTCACATATGCCGATCCCGTGATGCTCGGCAGCACTTGCCCGTCGACGATCCGCACCGACCCTTCAAACACGCTGCCGACGACGCTCTCTTGCCGCCACACGTCGCCGGGCTTGATCTTGCCGTCGGCATGCAGGCACGCCAGCTTCGCGCTGGTGCCGGTCCCGCAGGGCGAGCGGTCGTAGGCCTTGCCGGGGCAGAGCACAAAATTGCGGCCGTGATTCTGCGCGTCGTGCGGCGGGCCGGTCAATTCAATGTGATCGATCTCCGCGCCGTCGGCGCCGGTGATGCTCTGGCGAACCAGTTCCTGACGAATTCGCCAGGTGTAATCGGTGAGCCGATCGACATTGTTCAGGTCCAATTCGAGCCCATGGCCGCCAGTCAGAAAGAACCAGTTGCCGCCCCACGCGACGTCGCCGAAAACTTTGCCGATACCAGGCACTTCGACGGCGACGTTTTCTCGCAGGCGATAGCTCGGCACATTCTCCAGCGTCACACGATTGCGACCGTCGTATTCGATGCCGATGACGCCGACGGGCGTATCGAGCCGATGCATTCCCGCTTCGATGCGTCCGAGCCGGCCGAGCGTAACGACGACACCGATCGTCCCGTGGCCGCACATCCCCAAATACGCCGCGTTGTTAAAGAAGATGACGCCGGAGCAGCAGCTCCAATCGGTCGCCTCGACGAGGAGAGCACCCACGAGGACGTCCGATCCGCGCGGCTCGTTGATGACGGCCGAGCGGAACCAGTCGAAGCGATCGCGGAAAACTCCGCGCTGCTCGACGAGAGAACCGTTGCCCAGGTTTGGGCCGCCGGCAATGACGACGCGCGTCGGTTCGCCGCCGGTGTGCGAATCGATCACCTGGATGGGCGTTTCGGCGGGTTCCAAGGTCATGTTGGCAAGATAGGGGGATGGGGAAGGGTTGGCGTCGCCCGCGAAGCATGGTTTTCAGCCCACGCGAGCATCGCGTCCCTTGTTCCGGCGCTGCCATTCGTGTATCGGTTACACAGTCGGTTTTCCACCGGGAGAAGTGGGCATGGCCCTGCTGGAAGCGCGCGGGCTGGTGAAATTCTACGGCAAGCGCAAGGTTGTCGACGGCGTCAGCTTCGACGTCAACCCCGGCGAGGTCGTCGGCCTCCTCGGGCCGAACGGGGCCGGCAAGACGACCAGCTTTCGCATGACGACCGGTCAGATCGCGCCGAACGACGGCACGGTCGAGTTCAACGAACAGGACGTCACGCGCCTGCCGATGTTCCGTCGGGCTCGGCTGGGCATGGGCTATCTGACCCAGGAACAGAGCATCTTCCGCAAGCTGACGGTCGAGAAGAACCTGCTCGCCATTCTCGAAGCGTTGCCGCGCAGCCGGTCGCTCGGTCGCAAGCTCAGTTACAACGAGCGCTGGGAACGGACCAACGCGCTGATCCATCGGTTCCAGCTCGAACACGTTCGTAAGAACTCCGCGGCCCGTTGTTCCGGTGGTGAGAAGCGCCGGCTTGAGATTGCCCGTTGTCTCGCGTGTGAGCCGCTGCTCATTCTGCTCGACGAACCATTCGCAGCCGTCGATCCGAAGACGACCGAGGACATCCGCCGCAACATCCGCGAACTGGCCACGCAAGGGATCGGCATCTTGCTCACGGACCACAACGTCCGCGAGGTCTTGAAGATCACCGATCGCAGCTACCTCATCAAAGATGGCCGCGTCGTGACGCAGGGCACGCCGCAGCAACTCATTCACGACCCCATCGCGATCAACGAATACCTCGGCACCACATTCACGGACAATACGTTCGGCGGAGCACCCGTCGCGCCGCCGTTCGCCAATGGCGTCGAGGTCGACGTCGACATGCGGCGAGTGATCGAGGCGCTGCGTTCCGAGAACACGCGCCCGGCGGCGGTGCAGGAACTGCTCGTCCGCGGCGCCGCGTCGGTCCCGCCGTTGACGGACGCCCTCGATCGCCGCGAGCCGGACCTGCGCGTGCAGGCGTTCGAGGTGCTCAAGCGCCTGGTGCGTGGAACAATTCTTTTCGATCCCTACGCATCGGACGACATCCGCACTCGCCAAGTCATCACGATTCGGCAACAGCTCGGCGTGAAGTAGCGCACCGTTGCTTCTGCCGGCCTATCTCGCAAAATACCCGTTGACCTCCACTGGCAGGATCGACCAATGGCGAACAGCTTTGGCAGCGGCGCGACTCTCAAGGTCGGCGACCATTCCTACGGCATTCATCGACTCGCGGCCCTCCATCGCGATTATCCGAACATCGATCGGCTGCCATTTTCGCTGAAGATCCTGCTCGAGAACCTGCTGCGACACGAAAACGGTCTGTCCGTGCGCCCGCAAGACATTCAGGCTTTGTGCCGATGGGACGCGAAGGCCGAGCCCGACGTCGAGATCGGCTTCTCGCCGGCCCGTGTCTTGCTTCAGGATTTCACGGGCGTGCCGGCGATCGTCGATCTGGCGGCCATGCGCGACGCCATGGCCGACCTCGGCGGCGACCCGAACAAGATCAACCCGCTCATCCCCTGCGAACTCGTCATCGACCACTCGGTGCAGGTCGACGACTACGGGCATGGGGGATCGTTCGCGGCGAACACCAAACTGGAATACGAACGCAACCGCGAGCGTTACCGTTTCCTGCGCTGGGGTCAGAACGCGTTCCGCAACTTCAAGGTCGTGCCGCCCGAGACCGGCATCGTCCACCAGGTGAATCTCGAATATCTGGCGCGCGTCGTCTTTGTCGATGGCTTGAATAATGCCTACCCGGACACGCTGGTCGGAACCGATTCGCACACAACGATGATCAACGGTCTCGGCGTGCTCGGCTGGGGCGTCGGTGGTATCGAAGCCGAAGCCGCCATGCTTGGTCAACCGGTCACGATGCTGATTCCGCAGGTCATCGGCTTCAAGCTGCATGGCAAACTCGGCCAAGGAGTGACGGCCACCGACCTGGTGCTCACCGTCACGCAAATCCTGCGCAAGAAGGGCGTCGTCGGCAAGTTCGTCGAGTTCTACGGCGACGGCCTGAGCGAGTTGCCCCTGGCCGATCGCGCGACGATCGCCAACATGGCCCCGGAGTACGGCGCGACGTGCGGCATCTTCCCGGTCGACGCCGAGACGCTGAACTACATGCGCTACACGGGGCGTTCGGAGCAGCAGGTCAAGCTGGTCGAAGCCTACTTCAAGGAACAGGGAATGTTCCACTCGAAGGGCGCGACGGAGGCGACGTACTCCGACACGGTAGCACTCGATCTGTCGACCGTCGTCGCGAGCATGGCCGGCCCATCGCGGCCGCAGGATCGGGTCAACTTGCCCGAGGTCCGTCAGTCGTTCAAGGACGCGTTGCCAAAATTGAAAGCCGCCGCCCAGGCTGCGAAGAAGCCGACTGCCGGGCCGCTCAACTTGCTGGGGCACGGCTCGGAACACGCGGGGCCAACGACGTCGGTGCAGCTTGCACCGGGAACTGTGAAAGACGGTTCGGTCGTCATCGCGGCCATCACGAGTTGCACGAACACGTCGAACCCGGACGTGATGATGGCGGCCGGCCTCGTCGCTCACAAAGCAGTCGCGCGTGGACTCGTCACGAAGCCGTGGGTGAAGACGTCACTGGCGCCCGGCTCCAAGGTCGCGGCCGATTACCTGGCCGACGCCGGGTTGATGCGGCCCCTCGAGGTCCTGCGCTTTCATGTGGTCGGCTACGGCTGCACGACGTGCATTGGCAATTCGGGGCCGCTGCCGGACTCCGTCTCCGGACAGGTGACCGACGGCAGCCTCGTCGTGGCCGCGGTGTTGAGCGGCAATCGCAATTTCGAAGGCCGCGTTCATGCGGAGGTCCGGGCGAATTACCTTGCCAGTCCACCGCTCGTCGTCGCTTATGCTCTGGCCGGGCGGATCGACATCGACTTTGACAAAGAGCCCATCGGCATCGGCCGCGATGGCAAGGACGTGTTCCTCAAAGACATCTGGCCGACGCGTGAAGAGGTTTCGGCCGTCGTTCGCAAACACCTCAAACGCGACCAGTACGAGCGCATTTACGCGTCGGTTTTCGAGGGTGACAACAACTGGAAGGCATTGCAAGTTCCGACGGGCAGCCGTTACGAATGGGACGACAAGTCCACGTACATCGCCCTGCCGCCGTACTTCCAGCGGATGCATCCGGAGCCGCCGGCCATTACCGACATCGCCTGGGCCCGGGCCCTGGCTGTGCTCGGCGACAGCATCACGACGGATCACATCTCACCGGCCGGGAACATCAAGAAGGACAGCCCCGCCGGCCAGTACCTGATTCAGCACGGCGTCACGCAGCGCGAGTTCAACCAGTACGGCGCTCGTCGCGGCCATCATGAAGTGATGATGCGCGGCACGTTCGCCAACGTTCGACTGAAAAACCTGCTCGTCCCCGGCGTCGAGGGCGGCGTCACGCGTCACTTGCCGACGGGCGCCGAGATGTCGATCTACGACGCCGCCATGCTCTACGCGAAGGAGGGCACGCCGCTGGTCGTCCTCGCGGGCAAGGAATACGGCAGCGGCAGCTCGCGCGACTGGGCCGCCAAGGGCACACGCCTCCTCGGCGTGCGGGCCGTGATCGCCGAGAGCTACGAGCGCATCCACCGCAGCAACCTGGTCGGCATGGGCGTGCTGCCCTTGCAATTCAAAGCCGGCGAGACGGCACAAACGCTCGGCCTCAACGGCGCCGAAGTCTTCGAGATCGCCAACGTGGCCGAAGCCCTCAAGAAAGTCGGCAGCGGCAAGGTCCACATGAAGGTGAAGGCCGACCTGAAAGAGTTCGAAGTGCAACTCCGCGTCGACACGCCGCAAGAGGTGCTCTACTACGAACACGGCGGGATCTTGCAGTATGTGCTCAGGCAGTTGGTGGGGCAGTGAATCGCGACGCCGCCGAGCAATTCGTCGCCAGAATTGAGAGATGGCCAACCAGAGATTGCCACCCCCACCCTATGGTTGGCAATCTCTGCCCGCGAAAACCGCATTGAACTGATTACGGCGTAAGAAGATGCGCCGAAAACTCGCGAGCCAAAATTGGCACTGTCGCATTCAACAAGTTGTTAATTTGACAGAGTTTCCGTTGGTTGCGGCTTGCGGGCCAGTAGCGTCCAGAAATCGGTGCTGGGCAGGGCGACGCCCAGCAAGTCGTAGGGGCTTTGGTCGCGGCGGCGTCC
>DATANR010000327.1:0-12166 GCA_036266155.1 Gemmataceae bacterium
CTTCATGTCGTACATGTCCATGTGGCCCGGCCCGCCGTCGAGCCAGATCAGGATCACCTTGGTGTTCTTGCGGCTGCCGGTCGCGGCCGATTCGGTCTTCGCCCGCAACACTTGCGGCAAGCCGAGCGACGCCATCCCGGCCACGCCCAGGCGCAGGAACGAGCGGCGCTGCATTCCGTCGCAATAGTTCGGCGAACGGCCAAGGTCGATTTGGAACATGTCAATCTCCCGAAGGCGGGAAAACGGCGGGAGTTCGGGCAGGCGGGCAAGGTCGGCAAGGTATCCGGCAGTTATGTGAAGGATACCACGCCCCTGACTATAAGACAAGAAGCGATTGTGGCCACGCCTCTTACAATAGCCGCGTATCGATCCCCCGACCCCGAGGCCGACCCGTGTCGAGCGACCGCACCAGTGAGTTGTTGACCCAATTCGCCCAGACTCGGACCCAAATGCTCGAGCAACTCGGGCGGGTGATCGTCGGGCAGGATGCCGTGGTCGAACAGATTCTGGCCGCCATCTTCACGCGCGGCCATTGTCTGCTCGTCGGCGTGCCTGGTCTGGCCAAGACGCTGATCGTTTCGTCGATGGCGCAAATCCTGGACGTCGCATTCAAGCGCATCCAGTTCACACCGGACTTGATGCCGTCAGACATCACGGGAACGACAGTGCTCGACGAGAATGAGCAGGGCAAGCGCGAGTTCCGCTTCGTCCACGGGCCCGTGTTCGCGAACATAGTACTGGCGGACGAAATCAATCGTACGCCGCCCAAGACGCAGGCGGCGCTCTTGCAAGCGATGCAGGAACGGCAAGTGACCGTTGGCCAGCAAACCTACGACCTGCCGACGCCGTTCTTTGTCATCGCCACACAAAATCCCATCGAGCAAGAAGGCACATACCCGCTGCCTGAAGCGCAGCTCGACCGCTTCATGTTCAACGTCCGCGTCGATTATCCGAGCATTGACGAGGAGAAACGCATTCTATCGATGACGGCCCGCGATGAGCCCGGCGAGGTCCACAAGGTCCTGAGCGCCAAGGCGATTCTGAACTTGCAGAAACTCGTGCGTAGTGTGCCAGTCGGCGACTTCGTGATCGACTTTGTGACCCGGCTTGTGCGTGCCACACGGCCGAAGGATCCCACGGCTCCTGACTTCGTGAAGAAGATGGTCGACTTCGGCGCCGGCGTCCGGGCCGGACAGTATCTGATCCAGGCCGGCAAAGCCTTTGCTGCGATGGATGGCCGTTTCAGCGTCGCGATCGACGACATCCGCAAGGCGGCCGAGCCGGTGATGCGGCACCGCATCGGCACCAACTTCCAGGCCCAGGCCGAAGGGAAGACTAGCGAAGATATTATTGCGATGCTGCTGAAGGCGGTGGGCGAGCCAGAGCCACCGAAGTATGGGGCCAAGAAACGGCTGTAGGAAGAATGGGACTTAGGGAACCGATCGGAGCTATCAGTCCCCTAAGTCCCATGAGTCCCATCGAGGCCAGAATGTGGTACCGCGTGTTCTGCCGGACGGAAACTGAGTTGCAGCCCACGGCCTTGCTGGAACTCTTGCAGCAGCCTGGCCGCCCGGTCACCGGCCACTTTCGCGGCGACGATCTTGGCTGGACAAGCGCCGAACTGACAGTCGGAATTGGTTCGCCGGTCGATGTGCAGCGCTACCTGAGCCGGGAAGACGACCTCCGCGACGACTTGAACACATGGGCCGGCTGGCTGGAGACGCAAGACCACGAGCCGAACCACGCACAGCTCATGGAGCACGTGATTCAAACGAAACAGCTCGTCGTGATCCGCAAACCGCTCGATCACGCGAACGAGTCGGCCGTCGAGGACCTCTGTCGAACGGTATGCATGGAACTGGCGAAATCAGCCGACGGCGTCTTTCAGATTGAAGGCGATGGCTGGTACGACGCGACGGGGCAACTGCTGCTCAGGGAGTATTGATGGCGACTGCCGAGCGCTACCTGAACCCGAATGTCATCGCCCAGGTGGGTCGGCTCGACCTGCGCGCCAAGTTCATCGTCGAGGGGTTTCTCTCCGGCTTGCACGCGAGTCCCTTTCAGGGCTTCTCCGTCGAGTTCTCCGAGCATCGCAAATACACGCCTGGCGACGACCTGAAGGACCTCGACTGGAACGTTTACGCCAAGACCGATCGCTATTACGTTCGCAAATATCAGGCGGAAACGAACGTCACCGGCTACCTGGTGATGGACCTCTCGGCCTCGATGGACTGGTGCGGCGTCCGTGAAATGCAGAAGGCCAAGGTCGGCGGGGCCTATCACCTGTCGAGCGCCGGCGCGGCCGAGATCGAACGGCTCACCAAGTTCGAATACGCGATCTGCCTCGCGGCCGCGCTCGGTTACTTGATGATCCATCAGCAGGATCCGGTCGGACTGGTCACGGTGGCCGACAATATTCGCGACGTGTTGCCGCCCAAGAGCAAGCGCACGCAGCTCGGCAACATGCTGGCCCTGCTCGCGAATTTGAAACCAGCGGGCCAAACGGACCTGGCACACGGGCTTCATCAGCTCGCCGCGATGATCCGGACCAAGAGTCTCATTATGGTCTTCAGCGACCTGCTCACCGATCCGGATGAATTGCTCAAGGCTCTCTATCACCTGCGTCATCGTGGCAACGAGATCATTCTGTTTCACGTGCTCGACGAAGCGGAGGTCGAGTTTCCCTTCGAAGGTCTGGTGCAATTCGTCGATGTCGAAGGCGATGAGGAGTTGCAGCTGGACGCCAAGGGCATGCGTGAAGATTACCTTCGTGGGCTCGATGAATTCCGCAACCGACTCAAAGAAGAATCGTCGAAGGCGAACATCGATTATGTGCCGCTGCATACGGGGATCACGTTCGACAAGGCGCTAATTGAATACCTGATCAATCGCCAGCGCCGTTTTTAGAATGCAAAGCCCACGGACGTAGGTCAGTGGGCTTTCCCTTAGGATTTGCCATGCCACGGATCACGATCAATGCCGAGCCTCGCACGTTTGCCACGCCGCTGACGGTCGCCGATCTGTTACGGGAGTTGGGCCGCGATCCGAAGCGCCTGGCGGTCGAGGTCAACGAGATCGTTGTCCGCAAAGATGAGCAATCGGCGCGCACATTGAACGAGGGCGACCGCGTCGAGATCGTGACGCTCGTCGGCGGCGGCGAGAACTCGACTCCGCCGGCAGACAAGCCGCTCAGGGTCGGTTCGTTTACGTTCAAGTCTCGTCTGTTCACCGGCACCGGCAAGTACGCATCGTTTGACTTGATGAGCGATTCTCTGGCCGCCAGTGGTTGCGAGGTGACGACGGTCGCGGTTCGCCGGGAACGGCTCATTGACCAGCAGGGGCGCAATCTGCTCGATTACCTCGATTTGACACGCTACACGATCCTGCCCAATACGGCCGGCTGCTTTAGCGCCGACGACGCGATTCGCCACGCGCGGCTGGCCCGTGAACTCCTGACCAACCTCGGCAATCCGGGGGCTAACTGGGTCAAGCTTGAATGCCTGGCCGACAAAAAGACACTGTTGCCCGACCCGATCGACACGTTGCGTGCCACCGAAGTGCTCGTGAGCGAGGGCTTCCAGGTCCTCGTCTATACCTCCGACGACCCGATCCTGGCGAAGCGACTCAAGACCGCCGGCGCGACGAGCGTCATGCCCGCCGGTAGCCCGATCGGCAGTGGTCAGGGCGTGCTGAACCCGAACAACATCAAGATCATTCTCGAGTATCTCAAGGATGGCGACCCGGATTATCCCGTGATCATCGATGCCGGGGTTGGCACTGCGAGCGACGTCTCGGCCGCGATGGAACTCGGCTGCGACGGCGTCCTGCTCAACACAGCCATCGCCTCCGCCACGGACCCAGTCCGCATGGCCTGGGCGATGCGCTACGCTTGCGACGCCGGCCGCCTCGCCTACCTCGCCGGCCGTATTCCCAAGAAAATGTACGCTACAGCCAGCAGCCCGATGGAGGGGCGGATCGTAGCGAGTTAACGCGGCCTTTACCACAGAGACTCAGCGGCACAGAGAAGACATAATCGCAATCGCATTTGTCTTCTCTGTGTCTGTGAGTCTCTGTGGTCAGTTGACTTCTGCCAACGCCCCCGGCAGCACGTCCGCCAATCGATCAATCTCCTCGCGCGTGTTGTAGAAGTGCGTCGACACTCGGATGAGCAACCGGTCAGGCCGCTCGATGATGGGCACTTCGATGCGGTGTTTCCAGATCCCGTTCCGCAAGGCGAGTGCTTTCGCGGCACCGGTAAATGGCAGCTCGAAGGCGGTCAGCGAGCCGTGCATCCCGCTCACGGCGGGCGTCGCCAGCTTGAGGCCGAGTGCGACGATGCGTCTGCGAGTGTACGCCACCAACTCGGCGATGCGGCCGCGGATTTTGTCGACGCCGATCTGCGCCTGAAAGTCGATCGCGTCCGGGACGACAAGCCAGGGGCAAACGTCGCGCGTGCCTTCGAATTCGAGGAACCGCGTGCGTGGCGTCGCACCAAAGGCATCCGGCAAATCTGGCTCGCGTCGAATCGGATCGTACGGGCCTTCGCGGCGATAGCCCCAGCTCACGTGCAGCGGTTCGAGACGATCCTCGTTACCCGGACCTACGACGAGGAAGCCGGCGCCGCTCGGGGCCAACATCCACTTGTGACAGTTGCCCGTGTAAAAGTCGGCGCCGACCGTCGTCACATTGACGGGGATCATTGCCGGCGCGTGGGCGCCGTCGACGACGGTCATGATGCCGCGACGCCGAGCCTCCATACAGAGCTCGGCGGCCGGTAAGACCAGGCCGGTCGGCGACAGCACCTGGCTGAAGAAAAAGAGCCGCGTCTTTGGCGACATGGCTTTGACGGCTGCGTCGACGATTTCACTCGGCGACGCGGCCATAGTCGGCAACGAAAACGTGCGCAGCGTCAACCCCTGCCGGCGAGCGGCACGTTCCCAGCACCAGCGCATCGCCCCGTATTCGTGATCGGTGAGCAGAATCTCGCCGGGAGACGATATCGCCAATCCGCTCGCGACGAGGTTGATGGCTGCGGATACGTTGGTAGTGAAGACGAGCCGCGTGGGCACGGTGCCGAGAAACGCGGCGAGACGTTCGCGAGCCCTCCAAAGCATCGGCGGCATCTGGCGAACGAAGAAATGGGTCGGTTCAGCTGCCAACAGCCGGCGAATCTCAGTCACGCGATCGAACACGGGCCGCGGCAAGGGGCCGAAGGAACCGGTGTTGAGGTTGATGATGGTCGGGTCTTGAAGCATCCGCTCGCGGGCGGCCGACCAAAACGCCTCGGCCAAAGTCGACGGCTCGTTCGTATCCATAACAACTCCTGCCGTTCTTCGGAGCCGGTCCTGATTCTGTCCCGCGAGCTGCCGTATCCGCCGCCGCCCCGCGATCCGCCCATCGGGTTCGAACGACGGGCAGCGGCACCAGCGCTCACGCGCTTTCTCGGCGTGATCGCACACCTGTTCGGCGTCGGCCTCTTCATCCTCGCGCCAATCGCGATGGCCGCGGTAGCCATTTGGTTCCTCGCCGACGAGGAAGCTGAACTCATTCTGCGAATCACGGTGTTCGGCGTCTGTACGACCTTGGCATTCGTCTACGCAAAATCGTTGCTACCGCATCATCGACAACTGCCGCCGGCGGTGATCCCGATTCGTCCCGACGACGAGCCGATGATTTACGCGTTTGTCGAACGCGTGGCGACCGACGTCAACGTAACAGCGCCGTTGCGCGTATTCATCGGCTCGGACGTGGAATCGGACCTGGGCGGCCGGCGATCACTCCTGGATCTCGTGCGCCCGCCGCGCTGGGAATTGCACCTTGGTCTGTGGTTGTGGCATGTGGTCACGCTCAGCGAGTTGCAGGCACTGGTGGCACGCACACTGGCGCCGATTGCCGGCGGCCGGGGCCAGCGCTTCCGCGCAACGGTTCAATCGCTGCTCGATGTCATGGCGAACGGCGTCGACCGCATCGATGACGTAGCTGTCGAGTCGGATGCTCGGCTAGCAGGCCTGGCGCGGATTTTGAAGAACGCT
Source organism: Gemmataceae bacterium (assembly GCA_036266155.1). Taxonomy (GTDB): domain Bacteria; phylum Planctomycetota; class Planctomycetia; order Gemmatales; family Gemmataceae; genus SIAJ01. The sequence continues at coordinate 6,033 of DATANR010000327.1, forward strand.
CACGCTCTGTTTGTGTTTCCGTTGCGCGTGCTGGCGCGCCTCCTCTTGCGCGTGGATCCGGTCCACGACAACTCGATCGCCGACGATCTCGATGCCGTCCGCATCGCCGGTAGCGACGCGCTCGTTCACGCCATTCTGCGGTCCGATATCGCCGCCGCCGCCGTGCGCGCCTGGGACGACCGGCTCGACAACGCGGTTCGTGCCGGCCTTTGGACGACAGATCTTTATGCGCATGTCAATGACGGTCTCACCGCGCTTCGCGAGGCGCACAACGACTTGACGTTGGGTGACGTACCAACGCTGCGTGGCCCGACGGCGGGCAAGTACACCGACATCTTTGAACCCGGCGCCGAGTACGTGTCGCGGATGTGGTCGGGCTTTCCACGACCAGATGAACGCGAGCAGTTTGCCAAGCGCGACTTTGTCGTTGCCGAGCGCGACGACCGACCGGCCACGGTGTTACTCGATGCACCTGGACCGCTGCGCGAGCGCATGACGCGCTTGCATTATCTGGAGGTCCTGCGAACGGTGCGTGACTATCTGCCGCTCGCGCCCGAGACCATACGCCGATGGATTGCCACGAAGCCCGATACACTCTTGCCCGAAAAATTCGCCGGCTGCTACGATCCGGCACGCAAGATCGATCCCGGCACCGAAGCCGAGCGTGCCGCCGCTCTGGGCGCCGAGCAACGCGGCGATGGCGAATTGATCGCCGCCGCGGCCGGCCTGTACGCGCGCGCTGCCGAGCGCGCCACGACGTGGCGGTCTGCCCGCCTGGCACTCGACAAATTGAATCAGCGCGCTGTCTATCATCCTGTCGGCCGCACGCGCGCGATGGCCGAGGACCTCGAAGACGACATGCGCAAGGCCGGCCGGTGGCTCGCGGCCCTCGATCGCTGGGCTTACGTGATTCACATGCACATGGCCGCCCGCCTGACCGACTTGCGGCTGCACGAAGCGCTCGTGACCCGCTACGACAGCGTCTTGCGCTTTCAGGCAATCGCGGTCGACGCTCGCGAATATCGCAACCGCGTCGCGGCGTTCGTCCGTCGCCTGGACGATCCGAGCGGCACGCCGTCGTATCGGTTGCGCCGCGATGCCGCGTTGGAATTCGGCGCCTCGCGCCGCGATCTCGGCGCTTTGCTCTCCGAGGCCGCGGCGATTCGCGAACCGCTGCTCCGCGAATGGACAGGCGATGTGCCCCTCGACGAGTTCTTGTTCGCGCACGAGGTGCGGCCGCCATCGCGCGCCCGCGGCACCGTTCGCTATGGCCGCAAACTCATGACCGCATGGAACGAGATCGCGAGCAAGGGGCAATGGCTCAATCAACTCGGCGTCGCTGCACTGCTCGAATTGCACGACGAGATCGAACGCGAGTTTGCGGCTCAGGTGCCGGCGAGTGCGCTAGAGGCAAACGTCGAGTTGGTCATCGAAGACTTGGCGCCCGCGCCGCCGACTGACGACATTGATGTGGTCCTCGACGAGGCAGATATCGTTTCTGAAGAACCGATTGCCGAGGACGAGCCGGCCAACCCGTGGGGCGAGGGCCGGTAGATTGAACGCCATAAGCAGCAACCAACACAGCACTTGCGAAGTTCGCGTTCGTTACATTTCATTGCCCAAATTCTGGCCGAAACGCATGGGGGATAGTGTGCAGTGTATGTAATACACTTGCACACCCCGTGAGCCGGTCAATCGCGCAGCTTCATGCTCACGTACTTCGTCTCCAGGTATGCCTCCAGGCCCTCGTGCGCCAGCTCACGGCCGAGGCCGCTTTCCTTCATGCCGCCGAACGGGCATTGCGGCGTGGCCGGCACCGGGTCGTTGACGCCGATGATGCCGGCCTCGAGTCCCTCGGCCATCTTCCACATGACGGTCATGTCGTTGGTGAAGACGTAGGCCGCGAGCCCGTAGACCGTGTTGTTCGCCGCCGCGATGACGTCGTCGAGCTTCGAGAAGTCGAGCACCGGCATCACTGGGGCGAACGGCTCGTCGGCGAGCATCTTCGCATCGGTGCTCAGGCCCGTCAGAATCGTCGGCTCGAAGAAATAGCCCTTCTCGAAGCGAGCGTCGCGTTTGCCGCCCGTGAGCAGCTTGGCGCCCTTGCCGGTCGCGTCCTGGATCAGGCCGAGCGTGTTGTCCATCGCCTTCTTCTCGAACATCGGCCCGACCTCGATGCCGGCATCGAGCCCGTTGCCGACCTTGAGAGCACGGGCCGACTCGACCGCCACCTCCGTGAACTTCTTCTGCACGTCCTTGTGGACGAAGAAGCGCGACGGGGAGATGCAGACCTGCCCGTTATTGCGGAACTTGCCGATGACGGCCGCCTTCGCCACGGCCTCCGGATCGGCATCCGGGAAAACGATAAACGGTGCGTGGCCGCCGAGTTCGAGGCTCAGGCGCTTCACCTGCCCGGCCGCGGCACGCATGAGCTGCTTGCCGACTTCCGTGGAGCCGGTGAAGCTGATCTTGCGAACGTCGCGGTTTTCCAGAAACTCGTCGGCGATATCCTTCGCGGGGCCCATGATGAGGTTGGCGACGCCCTTGGGCAGGCCGGCCTCGATCAGGCAGTCGAATACGTTTACGAGCGACAGCGGCGTCTGGCTGGCGGGCTTGCAGACAATGGTGCAGCCCGCCGCGAGGGCCGGGGCGATCTTGCGGGCTTGCAGCGTGATCGGGAAGTTCCACGGCCCGATCGCCCCAACCACGCCGACTGGATGCTTGAGCGTCATGTGCCGCTTGCCGGCCACGCTATTCGGGATCACCTGGCCGTATGCCCGCTTGCCTTCTTCCGCGAACCACTCAAACGTGTCGGCCGAGTGCAGCACCTCGCCCTTCGCCTCGGCGAGCGGCTTGCCCTGCTCCATCGTCAACGTGCGGGCGAGGGCGTCGGCGCGCTCGCGCATCAATTCGGCAGTTTTCTTCAGGACCTTCGCCCGATCCCAGGAAGTGAGCTTGGCCCAACCAACCATGGCCTGCTTGGCGGCCGCGATGGCGCGCTTACAGTCTTCGCGCGTGCCGAACGCAACCTCGGCGATGGTCTCTTCCGTGGCGGGATTGACGACCGCGAGCCGCTTGCCGCCCGTGGCGTCGACCCATTGGCCGTCGATATAGAGTTGGCGATAGGTCGTTTGGTCGGTCGTGGCGGTGGCCATCGGGATGCTCCAGAGGAATACGAGCATCCTAGGAGCCGGGGCCGCGCACGGACAACTACGCGGCCTTCCGGTGCGTCGTCGACGCGGTCCGTGGGAATGGCAGAACAACCGGATCGGCAAACTGGGGCACCGCCATCGGCTTCGTCCAGACGACCTGACGCCACCAAAAGCGCATGAGGTTCGAGAAGGTCTTTGGCACTTCCCAGAGCGACACTTTGCTCGTGCCGCTGCGCCGCGCCCGATGGCGGACGCCGATCTCGACGACGGCAAAGCCAAATTGCCGGGCCTTGCTGAGCATTTCCGAGTTCACGAAGAAACCCGCCGAATCGGGCAGCAAATATGCGAGCGCCTCGCGGCGGAATACCTTCAGCGCGCAATCGCAATCACGGACACCGGTCCCGAGGATCGCACGGGCGAGCACGTTGTAGCCCCACGACAGGAAGCGGCGCCGCCACGGGTCCTTGCGATCGATCCGCCAGCCGACGGCTACCGGGAAGTCGTCCGAACGAACCACCAGTTCGTCGATGTCTTCCAGGAAGAACTGGCCGTCGGCATCGGTGAACGCGACCAGATCGTAGCGCGAGGCCTCGAAGCCGGAACGCAGCGCGGCGCCGTATCCGAGGTTCATGGAGTGGCTGACGAGCCGCACATGCGGCCAGAGAGCGGCCATCTCGCCGACGCGCTCCGCAGTGCCGTCCGTGCTGCCGTCGTCTACCACGAGGATTTCGAACTCATAGCCGAGCCCGGCAAGAGCCTCGTGTGCCTCCGCGATGGCGTCCGCGATTCCCGCCGCCTCGTTGTAAGCAGGCATCACCAGCGACAGACGGGCGGTCATGGTCCGGCTCCTTCCGGGTGGGCACGGCGGCAACATGCCAACTTGGGGCAATTCGGTCAAGGCGGACCGTTCGGCGAAATTGCAGGTAGCTCGTTGACTTGCGTTCAGCGGGAAGGTAACATCCCTCCGGATTGGTCGCTGCCGACTCAGCATGACTGTGGAACTCTTTTCCCAGTCCGCCCGGTCTGCCCGCCTTCTCCAATTTCATTCGCACGCGATGCCGGCGAGAGTGGTTCTCGCCGGTCTAAGTTGTGTTCGATTTGTCACCAGGAGATTTGCATGCGGTATCAGTGGAAGTTGGCGGTGCTGGCCGCCGTCGCCCTCGGGGTCGCGTATTTCGGCACCGCGACGGCCAAGGATGATGAGATCAAGGACACGAAGGGCTGCATGGCCTTCCAGAACAAGCTCCGGGGCGATCTGCCCAAGCAGCTCAAGTCCAAGACCCCGGACTGGGACGAGATTCAGAAGGAGACCAAGGATTGGGTCGGCGTCGCCGAGACGCTCGGCAAGCAGACGCCGCCGAAGGGCTCGGCCGAGAGCTGGAAGAAGCAAACCGAACTGTACATGACCAATGTCAAGGCCGTTGACACCGCAGCCGGGAAGAAGGACGCCGAAGGCGCTACCAAGGCCCTGGCCACGATCGGCAACTCGTGCGGCGGCTGCCATAGCCAGCACAAGCCGGCGAAGCCGAAGTAAGTAATACTCGTGCTCAAAACCGAGGGCCGCCGACTTGTCGGCGGCCCTTGCACGTTGGTGAACCATGCCGGATCCCGTCAATCTCCTCGAATACGAAGCCCTTGCCCGGGCCACGCTTCCGGAGCCTGCCTTCGGTTACTTCGGATCCGGGGCCGGCTGCGAAATCACATCGCGTGAGAACCGCTCGGCCTTCGATGACTTGCGCCTGCGGCCTCGCGTGCTGATTCCGGTCGGCAAGCGCGATCAATCAATTACGCTCTTTGGCCGCACGCTGCCGTCGCCGATCCTCGTGGCGCCGATGGCATTTCAGAAAGTCGCTCATCCCGACGGCGAACCGGCCACAGCCCGCGGGTGCGCGGCTGCCGGCGTCCTATTCGTCGCCAGCACGATGGCGAGCGTTTCGCTTGAAGAGATCGCGGCGGCATCACTGGCGCCCAAGTGGTTCCAACTCTACGTTTTCCAGGATCGCGGCATCACGCGGGCGATTGTCGAACGGGCCGAAGCGGCGGGCTACGAGGCATTACAGGTGACGGCAGATTTGCCGGTTACCGGACGACGCGAGGCCGACATTCGCAATGCCTTCTTGCTGCCGGATGACGTGAAGCCGCGCAACTTGGAAAGCGCCATCGGCGGTTGTCTGACGCCCGATGGCTCGCCGGACGGTCCGGTCCCATATTCTCGCTACCTGTTCGATCCCAACCTATCATGGGCCGACATCGCCTGGTTGCGGTCGATCACCAAGCTCCCCGTGCTCGTTAAGGGCATCCTCCGCGGCGACGATGCCGATCGTGCGATCAGCCACGGGGCCGCAGGGATCGTCGTTTCCAATCACGGCGGCCGGCAGCTCGACACGGTCGTACCGACAATCCGAGCGCTTCCGGAAGTCGTTGACGCCGTGGCCGGACGCGGCCTGGTCATCATCGACAGCGGCATCCGCCGAGGAATCGACATCGTGAAAGCGATCGCCCTCGGCGCGAATGCGGTGCAAGTCGGCCGACCGGCCATCTGGGGCCTGGCCACTGGCGGTGAAGCGGGCGTTGCGCGCGTGATGACGCTGCTCCGCGAGGAACTGGACAACGTGCTCGCCTTATGCGGCTGTCCAACGATCGGGCATATCACGCGAGATTTGGTTGCGTTCGCCACATAGAATGACCCCATGTCTGCCGGTATTGAACTGAAGCCCCTGTCCCTTCGCCGCGAAGGCGATGGCTTGGCGATTGATTGGGCGGATGGCGCGCGCACGGTCGTCGCGTGGACGAAGCTGCGCAAGAACTGCCCCTGTGCCTCGTGCAACGAAGAACGTCAGAAGCCGGCCGATCCATTCAAGCTGGTGAGCGACAAGGAACTCGCCGCCGGTAACCCACAGCCAATGAAAATGTCGCCGCGCGGTCATTACGCCTATCAAATTGTCTGGAACGACGGGCACGATACCGGGATCTTCACCCTGG
>DATANR010000328.1:0-72645 GCA_036266155.1 Gemmataceae bacterium
GTTGGCCAGCGCCCCGCGGCCGATCGCGATGCCGGCACAACCGGTCGCGCGCAGCATGCGGTCGGCATCGCGAATTGACCGCACGTCGCCGTTGCCGATGACCGGGATCTTGTCGACGGCTTCAACCACGGCACGGATGCCGTCGAGGTTGACGGAGCCGCTGAAGCCCTGCTCACGCGTGCGGCCGTGAATCGTGATCGCGGCCACGCCGACGCGTTCGAACTCGCGGGCGAAGTACGGGGCCGTCAGGCTGTCGGCGTCCCAGCCGAGGCGCATCTTCACGGTGACCGGCACCTTGACCGCGGCAACGACGGTGGCCACGAGCGCGATCGTGCCACCCGTTGTGTCGCACATCATGGCCGAGCCGCCGCCGCCCTTGACAACCTTGCGGACGGGACAGCCCATGTTGATGTCGATGATGGTTGCGCCATAGTCCTCGACCCACTTCGCTCCCGTCGGCATGTGGTCGTTGACGCCGCCATAGATTTGCACGGCGAGCGGTCGATCGGCCGGGCAAGTGGCGAGCAGCTCCATCGTCTTGACCGACTTCTGCAGGATCGCCCGCGAGTTGACAAGGTCCGTGGTGCAGAGGCCGACGCTGCCAATATCGCGGACCGACATGCGGAACGGTAGATTGGTGTACCCGGCGAGCGGTGCCAGCGTAAATCGCGAAGCCAGTTCGACCGGGCCGATGCGCAGCGGCCGATCCCAGCCGGATATGACGGGTGGCGGCGGAATTTCGGCGGTAGGCATCATCGATGTCATCAGAGAAACGATAGGGCCGCGGATCGGATCAGGCGAGCGGAGCTCCGTAAGGAGCCCGATGATGCGGCGGATTCATTATCGGGCTCCTTACGGAGCTCCGCTCGCCGTCGCGATTGGCCTTGCCCCGCTTCGCCGACCGGGCTATAGCCCCGCGACGTATCTGTCCCGCGTCGGAGGCTTAACCTCATGCGTCCGCTGTTTCGCCGGCTCGGCCCCGTGGCCGCGGCCGTTTTCTTGCTCGGCGTCGGCTTCTTTTTCGGGGCCACGCGGTCCGATCCGTTGGCCGCGCAACAGCCCGCCAAGGGCGTGGTTCCGGCGGCTGGCACAGCGCCGGCGGCGCCGGTCGCCGACGCCGGGGACAAGCGTGTCATCGCCTACATCAACGGCAGCACGCCGATCACGCGCGAGGAGTTTGGCGACTACCTCATCAACATGTACGGCAAGGACCGCGTTCGCCTGTACGTAAATCGCCGGATCATCGAGACGGCCGCCGCCGCCAAGGGCATCACAGTCACGCCGCAGGAAGTCGAAGCGATCATCGAGCAGGACTGTGCCAAGCTCGGCATGGACCGCGCCAAGTTTGTCGATCTCGTGCTGACGCAGAAGTATGGCAAGACGCTGCCGGAATGGCGCGAAGACGTGGTCAAGCCGCGGCTCATGATCCAGGCCATGTGCAAGGCGCAGCTCAAGATCGACGATGCGGAATTGAAAAAGGTTTACGACAGCATCTATGGCGAGAAGATCCAGGTGAAAGTGATCGTGTGGCCGAGGGACCGCGAAAAGGACCTGGCGCGCGTGTATGACCGAATCCGCAGCAGCGATCAGGAATTTGACGACGCGGCACGGGCCCAGCCCTACGCCGACCTCGCGCGGATCGGCGGCATGGTCGATCCGATCGGCCGCAATTCGGGACCGGGGACGGCCAAGGTCGAAGAGATTGCCTTCCGGCTCAAGGACGGCCAGCTCAGTGAAATGATCGACACCGGCAGCGGACTCATGGTCATCAAGCGCATCAAGGCGAATCCGGCGCGCTCCGACGTCACGTTCGAGCAGAAGCGTGCGGAGTTGATGAAAGAAGCCACGGAACGGCAGATGGATATCGAAGTGCCGAAGATGTTCGCCCAGCTCAACGATGCGGCCAGGCCGTTGTTCATCCTGTCGCCAAAGGACGTGACGACGAAGGAAATCGAAGAGCGCTCCAAGAGCCTTGGCGTGGATCCGAAGGTGCTCGAGAAGAAGTAATGCCTTTGGCGAGCGGAGCGGCGCAAGCCGCCCGATAATGACACTATCGGGCGGCTTACGCCGCTCCGCTCGCCACGCGTGCTACTAACCTCTCTTTCACCGCCGGCCATTCGGCCGCGATGATGCTGAAGACCACGCTGTCGCGGATGCGGCCGCCTTGTACGACCATGTGCGAGCGCAGGATTCCTTCGCGCACGGCTCCGAGTTTCGCGATCGCCGCTTGCGAGCGATCGTTTAGTCGATCAGTGATGAGTGCTACGCGATTGACGCCGAACACTTCGAACGCATTCTCTAACAACAGCAACTTGCACTCGGGGTTCACGACCGTCGACCACACGTCGGGCTGATACCACGTCGAGCCGATCTCGACGCGCTTTTGCTTCGGCATCACGTCGAGGTAACTCGTGCTGCCGATCAGCGCGTCGTCGGCCAATCGGCGCACGGCGAACGGAATCCGGCTGCCGGCCACTTGCAAGCTCAGCGCTTCGTCAAACGTGCGATCGAACTCCGGGCCGCGGGCGACGGAGAGGGTGACGCGCCAGATGCGCTCGTCGTCGGCCGCGATGCGTAGCGGCTCGCGGTGCGCCTCGACAAGCGGTTCGAGCCGCACGAAGCGGCCCGTCAATGTCGATACCGGGAACGACATGGCTGCGTCCTCGTCAGGGGCCGTGCCGATAGATGACTTCGCAGAGCTTGCCGAGCACCTTGCCCTGGGCCGAGGGCTGGCCGCCCGGTGGGAGCGGCATGTCGTTCAGGAATATGGCGAAGTAAAGCTTGGTGCCCTTCGCGGTTTCGATCTGGCCGCCGAGGGCCTTGCTGCGCAGCACGAGCCGTTGATTCTGCGAATCGTACCACGAGAGCGTGCCGGTCTTCGCTCGGGCCTTGCCGCGAGCCGGACTGTCCTTCGGCACCGATTCGGCGAGTGTGCCATCGACGCCGAGGATCGGCAGCGCATCGAAGTACGCCGTCGCAGCCTTGTGCTTGGCCATCGCCTGGATCAAGCCCACGGTCGTGCGTGCCGTGACGCTGTCGGCATTCGCGCCGCCCGCCCCGCCGGCAAACGACACGGTCATCGAATCGAGACCAAGTCCCTTCAAGAATTTACCCTGCTGCCGTAGACCCGCTTCCGCTGAACCCGAGCCGTGCCGCAAGCCCACCAAGATCGGCAGCGTGCTCGCGTAAAGATTGTGGCTGACTTTGAGCGTGACCTTGATCGTCTCGGCGAACGGCTCGGACTTGTACTCGGCCACGCGCGGTAAATCGGCATCGCGGGCCGGCAGCTCTGCCTGACTCGGCCGATCCAGTTTGGCGGCCACGGTGACGCCGTTGCGCCGCAACGCTTCGATGAACAGGCCCCTTGCCCACACCGTCGGATCATCGACTGAATGGATGCGCACGGCTGCCTTGGCGCCCATCGCAATTCGGCCACGGACTTTCAGCTTGCTGGAGATGGCTTCAATGCCAATGGCCGTCGACCCGCCGGCCTTCGCGGTTGTCACGTCGCCATCGACTTGCAGCATGGACGTCTCTGGCCGCAACTTCACGACGGCAGGGTCGCCTTCCTTCGCGCCGGGTGTCACGACCACATCGACCACATTGTCGTTGACGAGAATCGGGGCGACGACGTCAGGGCCGCTGCCGCTCGAGCGTGCGCGATTGAACAGGCGGTCGTCGATCAGCACTTCGCCGCGGACTTCCGTGATCGACTTGGCGACCTGCTTGGCAAGTTCGTTGAGCGCATACAGCGGATCCGTGTCAGTCACCTGCGAATCCATCAAGCCGCTGTTGGCGTAAGTGTGATCGGCATCTGCGAAGACCGTCGCACCGGCCTTGTTGCGCCGGCCGCCGAACGTGAGGTCGCCGCTCGCGATCAGAATGAGGTCGCCGTCGAGGACCTTGTCCTTGATCTCGCCGCGGCGAACGACCGGGGTCACAAATCGATAGTCGGGGCCGAACTCGTTGAGCGCGTTCGCACACGTGTAGAGCTTGGTCACCGAGGCCGGCAGCATCAGCTTGTCCGCGTTTTGCTCATATACCGTGCGGCCGGACGCGGCATCGACGACGAGGATGCCCCAGCGTGCGGCCTTGTACTCCGGGGCGTCGGTGATGGCCTTGATCTTGTCGGCCAGGTCGTCGGACCGAAGCGGACCGGCGATCAAGAAGAGAAGAGCGACGGTTGTAAGGCGGGAAAACATGGCGGCTCCGCGGCAACGATACTCAGCTTTGTACGGCCGGCATGTCGTCCGCCGAGTCGGCAGCGAGCGCCTGATCGGCCGATGAGCCGATCGGCTGCAACTCGGCCTCGCGCTTCGGGCGCCGTTCGAGCATCACCCAGGCGGTCGGCAACAGGATCAACAGCGTGCCCAGGAGAGCCAGGGGCGTAACCTCATGATGGATGGCGATGATGTCGATGATCAGGCTGAAGACGACCTGCGACAGGCCGACCACGGAGACCTTGGCCGGGTCGCCGTGGGCGAAGGCACGTGTCAGGAACATTTGCCCGATGCTTGCGGTCAAGCCGATGCCGATCAACAGGCCGATCGCGTCCGGATGGTAGAACGGCAGCCTATCCGTGCGTCGTTCGAAGAGCAGAAACGTCGATGACGCGGCGACGGTGGCGACGCCGGAGAAATGCACGACCACCGCGTTCGGATTGACGCCGCGGAGCTTGTGCAGCCCGATCATGGCCACGGAGGTGGCGCCGGCACTGAGCAAGGCGAGCAGGATGGCGAAGTCGTCCTCGGCCCCGTGTGGCATCTGGATGAGGTAGACACCCGCGACGCCGCCGAGCACGGCCAGCCAGACGCGGGCACTCGGCAGCACGCCGAGAACCGGCCACGACAGCACCGCGACCCAGACGGGGAACGTGTTCGTCAGCGTCACGACCGTTGAGGCCTTCAGCTTCGCAAGCGCGTAGAAGGCCATCACGAGACTGAGGCTGCCGGCGATCGACCGCACCCAGAGCCGCCGCGGCTGGAAGAGCACGAGCTTGGTCCCGGTCGCAATGGCGAAGGTGCCGACGAACAGAAAGACGAGGAACGCCCGGCAGACGGCGACCGTCTGCCAAGTGCAGCGTTCGCCGGCCTCGTGAGCGAGCGCTGACATGACCGCGAACGACCCGCATCCGGCGAGCATCCAGAGGTACGGGCGAACGGAGCGCTGCGGCACGTCAGTTGGTTCCTGCGAAACACGCTATCTTAGGGGATCGCGGCGCGCCTCTTCCATCGCGCTCGCCGACCGGTTACTTTGATGCCTTGTCCCTCGATTCGGTTCACGCCACTCTTCGGGGCCGTCATGCGCGTCTTTATTCTTCTCGCCATCTTCCTGTTGGTGACATCGATCAATGCGGCCGACCCGCCGAGAAAGAACGTCCTACTGCTGATTGCCGACGATCTGGGCATGGAAGTCGGCTGCTGTGGCGACAAGGCCGCGAAGACGCCGAACATTGATGCGTTCGCCAAGACCGGCACGCGTTTCACACATGGGTTCGCCAGCGTTTCGAGCTGCTCGCCGAGCCGGGCTGCGATCCTGAGCGGGTTGCCGACGCACCAATCGGGGCAATATGGACTCGCGCACGATGTCCACGACTTCTACACGTTCCGCAACGTGCCGAGCGTGCCGCGTTTGTTGAAGGCCGCGGGCTATCGCACGGGTGTGATCGCCAAGTTGCACGTGCAGCCAGCCGAGGTCTATCCGTGGGACGTCGAGGTGAAGAACAATGGCCGCAACGGAGCGGTCATCGCGACCGAGGCGAAGAAGTTCTTCGACGAAAGCGGCGACAAGCCGTTCTTTCTGCTCGTCGGCTTCACCGATCCGCATCGGGCCAAGCGCGGCTTCGATTCGCAGGCGCCGCTCAAGGGCATGCCGACGGTCACGTTCGATCCGAAGGCGCTGTCGCTGCCGTACTTCTTGCCTGACCAACCGGACGCACGGGCCGACTACGCCGATTACTACGGCTCCGTTGCCCGGCTCGACTTCGGCGTCGGGGCCGTGCTGCAAGCCCTGAAGGACACGAAGCGCGATGCCGACACGCTCGTGATCTTTCTGAGCGACAACGGCATCCCGTTCCCCGGCGCGAAGACAACGCTCTACGATCCCGGCCTGAACCTGCCACTCGTCATCCATGCTCCGGGCGCGAAGGCGAGCGTCAACAAGGCGATGGTGAGTTGGACCGACATCGCCCCGACAATCCTCGACTGGGCGGGCGTGAAGCCAGCGCCGGCGATGGGCGGCAAATCGCTATTGCCGCTGCTCGGTCAAGACGACGCCAAGGACCGCGACGTCGTCTTCGGCTCGCACCAGTTCCACGAGATCACGATGTACTATCCGATGCGCATGGTGCGGACGCGGACGCACAAGCTGATCGTCAACCTGGCCTATCAGCTTCCCGTGCCGACGGCCGCCGATCTGTTCAACTCGGACACGTGGCAAGGCATCTTGCAGCGCAAGGACACGATGGTCGGCAAACGTTCGCGCGAAGCCCTTGAACATCGGCCGCGCGAGGAATTTTTCGATTTGACCAACGACCCGAACGAGCTGACCAACCTCGCGGGCGACCCGGCGTATGGCGAGGTGCTGAAGGAATTGCGGACGAAGTTAAGGAACTGGCAGGTTGCCACGAAGGACCCGTGGCTGGTGAAGGAGACGCATGAGTAACCAACCGCGGGCGGTGAGGCACAAGGTTCGAGCTGCGATCACAGCCGCGGCAATCCTTACGTTCGGGGCCGTGTTACCGATCTGGCACGCACTCTTCGTTGGGCCGTGGGAAATCAACGGACACTACACAGATCTGAAAACCGCCGTAGTCCAGCTACCTGCCTCCTGGCGACTCGGGACCGAGGAATTCTTGGATACTCAATGGTGGAACGGGGTGTTGGGCCTTCTCCTATTGGCCGCGGCTAGCGGCGCTGGTTGGATCATGTACCGGGACAAACGCCAATCGAAGGGCGTGCCGGATGAGGCGCGTGACTACGGGGATGGGCCCGACGGCACGATTCAAGATGGCCGATCCGAACGCGCTCCGGATTGATGACCGTGCTTGCCCGCCAAAGTCGATTGCGCCGGTGGGAAGCGACCGGTTACACGACATGCCCGGCGCACGTGCCCCACTCTGACGATCCAATCACTATCACCGTCCTTGACGGCCCCCCGCGTTGGCAGCTACGGTTAAGATGGGCGTGCATCGAGGGGGTGCCGTGGCACGGTTGATCGTCATCAAGGGGCCCGACGAGGGGCGGCAATTCGATTTGCCCGTCGATGAGCCCGTGTCGATTGGCCGCGACCGTACGAATCGACTGGTTTTGCACGATACCGAGGTCAGTCGCAAGCACGCCGAGGTGGCGCCGCAGAACGGCAGTTTCCGCATCCGCGACGTCGGCAGCGCCAACGGGACGCTGGTCAATACCCAGCCAGTCGGCGAAGGTCAGCTGAATCCGGGTGACCACATCACCCTCGGCCAGACGATCCTGGTGTTCAGTGCGGCCCGCGGCGAACGACCCTCCGGCGCGTCCGACATTGCCAGTCAGATCCGGCTCATTACGCGCAAGGAAGATGAGGTTCCTTCCGCCATCGTCAAGACGGTGGCCGAGGACGAAGGGAGCCGCATCCTCGCCCAGCCGGATCAGGTCGGCACGCAATGGCTCAAGACCCGGCTCGCCAGCCTGAGCGTCATGTACGAAACGACGCAGGCCGTCAGCCACATTCTCGACCTCGATCAGCTGCTCGATCGCATCTTGGAATTGATTTTCAATTCGATTCCGGCCGATCACGGCTGCGTCATGCTGCGCAGCCTCGAAGGGACCGAATTCGATCCGAAGGCGATCCGGTTCCGCGACGGCGTCAATCAACAGGAGAAGATGACGGTCAGCCGGACGATCATGGATTGGGTGCTCAGTGAGAAACAAGGCGTCCTGATCTCCGACGCGGCCCGCGACACGCGCTTCGCCACGGGACACAGCATCACGCGGTTCAATATCCGCGAGGTCATCTGCGTGCCGATGAAGGGGCGGCACGAGACGCACGGGGTCTTGTTCCTCGATACGGTGACCAGCACCAAGAAGATGGTGAGCGATCAAACCGCGGAACCAGTCGCCCGCCTTACGGAGGAGCATCTCTCCCTGGCCATCGCCATCGCCCACCAGGCGGCTCTGGCCGTGGAGGAGACGCGTTACCATCAGGCCATGGTCCAGGGCGAGCGCCTGGCGGCCGTCGGCCAGACCATCGCGGCGCTGTCGCATCACATCAAGAACATCATGCAGGGCATCGTCTTCGGCAGCGACATGGTCCGGTCGGCCCTGGGCGACAAGGACGACGTGTTGCTGCACAAAGGCTGGCGGCTCGTCGAGAAGAACCAGGGTAAGATCCACGACCTGGTGATGGACATGCTCTCGTTTTCCAAGGAGCGCGAGCCGGCCATCGAGAACACGGACCTGAACCATGTGATCGACGATGTGATCGACGTCGTTTCCGGGCGGGCGAGCGACAAGGGCGTTGAGCTGGACGTGCGCCCGTCACCGACATTGCCGCTTGTCCCGGCGGACCCCGACGGGATTCATCGGGCGGTCTTGAATGTGGTGATTAACGCGCTCGATGCCGTGGAGGAGTTGGATACGCCGTACGTCGGCGTGCAGACATTGTTGGAGCCCGGTGGGCAATGGGTGCGAATCGTCGTGCTCGATCACGGACCGGGCATTCCCGCGGAAAAGGTCGCCGACATCTTCCGGCCGTTCGTGAGCAGCAAGGGCTCGCGCGGCACCGGGTTAGGATTGCCGGTAAGCCGCAAGATCTTCCGCGAACACGGCGGTGACATCGTCGTCGAGAGCAAGATCGGCAAGGGGAGCAAGTTCATCATGCGCCTGCCGATGAAGAGCCCCCTCCTTCCCGACCCAAGCGGTAGCGGAACCACGGAACAGCCGTCGATGCCGGACATGGACGAGTAGGGTGGGTCGGCGCTAAGCCTTGACCCACCCTACAAAACCCCCAATCAGAATTCCTTCGCCACGTGAACCAGATGTCCGCCGCCCGTCAGGCTTGCCTGCCTTACGCGCGTTTCCCGACAATTCCGCACGACCGGCTGACGTGTTTGTAATTTCTGCACCACACTTCCATTGACGGTTCATACTCTCCATAGAAGTGGTCCGACCGGCTCAACCGGAGGTCCGACACCATGCTCAACATCCGCCAACTTGTTTTGACCGCGGCAGTCGTGCTTGCAGGCGCGATCCCTGCTTTCGCGGACGCCCCCGAAGATCCGATTCTCAATCGGGCTGCCTATTCCGCGTTGTTGCGCAACGACGAGCTTTCCGACCTAAACATCGGCGTCCGCGTGCTTCAGGGCGGCAAGGCCATTCTCTGGGGCAACGCCAACAAAGAAGACGCGGCGAAGGCGGAAACAGTCTTGAAGCGACTGCCGGGAATCACGAGTGTTGTGAACACCTGCGACCCGGTTCGCGTCGCCGACCCGTTGGTCGAGCGCGTCGGCGCGGCGTTCAAGTTAGGATCGGTTGAGCCGTCATCGCCGATCACACAGACGGCGGCGACGACTCCGGTCAGTCGGCAGAGGGTGACGGTTCAGAAACCCGACGAGGACAGGCTGGAACCCTTCGCGCGACTGCTCGATCCCCAACCTCTGCCGAAACCGCTCGACTACGCCGGCATCCAGCGCGTGCGCCAATCCGACGCGCGCTTCCGCTTCATGTCGTTCGATCTGCGTGATGGCCGAGTCGTCATCGCCGCGTCACCGAACGACCCCACCGCGGCATGGGAATTGGCCCGCAAGATTGCCCCCTTCGTTGGCGATCGGGATGTGGTCGTGGGTAAGCCCCGTTAGCCGTTTGCGGCGTAGCGCTCCACACCCGCGTGTGGCAACGTCTGCGCCAACACATCATCCACGTTCTCCGCCAGGAAGAAGCTCATCTCGCTCCGCACCGGTTCGGGCACGTCGCGCAAGTCCTTTTCGTTGGCCTTGGGCAATACCACCCGGCGGATGCCGGCGCGGCGGGCGGCGAGGACTTTTTCCTTGACGCCGCCGATCGGCAGGACGAGGCCCGTCAGCGTGACTTCGCCGGTCATCGCCGTGTCCGTCCGGGCCGGCGTATTCGTAAAGAGTGATGCCATCGCCGTAACCATTGCCACGCCGGCGCTCGGACCATCTTTAGGGACCGCACCGGCTGGCACATGAACATGGACCCCGGTGCGGCGCACGTTAAGTGGGTCGATGCCGAAGCGTGGGGCCTGGGCGATCATCAGGCTCCGGGCGATCGCGGCCGACTCCTTCATCACCTCGCCAAGCTGACCTGTTAGCTTCAACCCACGCGAGCCCGGCAGCAGGCTCGCCTCGATGTAAAGCACGTCGCCGCCGGCCTCGGTCCACGCGAGACCGGTCGCCACGCCAGGCGGCATCGACTTTCGCGCCTCCTCCGGTGTGTGTCGCTCGGCTCCAAGCATTTCGCTCAAATCCTCGGGGCCAATCGTGACCGGCTCCGTCGTGCCTTCGGCAAATCGGACGGCGATCTTGCGCGCGAGCCGGCCGATCGCCTGTTCGAGCTGACGAACGCCCGCTTCACGCGTGTACCGCGTCACGAGTCGCCGCACAGTTTCATCGGGCAAATGGAACGAGCCATCGGGCAGGCCCGTCTCCTTCACTTGCCGTGGGATCAGGTAGCGGCGGGCGATCTCGACCTTCTCGTTCTCCGCGTAACCGGACAGGCGCAAGACTTCCAGCCGGTCCAGCAGCGGGGCCGGCAAGGTGTCGAGCGCGTTGGCGGTGCAGATGAAGAGCACGCTGGACAGGTCAAATGGCAGATCGAGGTAGTTGTCGCGGAACGTGTGGTTCTGAGCGGGGTCGAGGATTTCAAGCAATGCTGCCGCCGGGTCGCCTCGATAGTCGCGGCCGAGCTTATCGATCTCGTCGAGCATCAGCACCGGATTGTTCACGCCGGCGCGGCGGATTGCCTGAATGAGTCGGCCGGGCATGGCGCCAATGTACGTCCGCCGATGGCCGCGCAGCTCCGACTCGTCGTGCATGCCACCGAGGCTGATGCGCTCAAACACCCGACCCGTTGCCCGTGCAATCGACTGGCCGAGCGACGTCTTGCCCACGCCCGGCGGACCGACGAGGCACATGATCGGGGCCTTCGCCCTCGGGTTCAGCTTGAGCACCGCGAGGTGTTCGAGGATGCGCTCCTTGACGCGCTCCAGGTCGAAGTGATCGGTATCGAGCACTTCCTTCGCGGCCCGCAGGTCGATCACGCTCGGCGAACTCTTCTGCCACGGCAATTCGAGCATCAATTCCAGATAGGTGCGCGTCACCTGGAAGTCTGGGGCCGCGGACGGCAGGCGTTCGAGCCGGCTCAGTTCGCGCTCGGCCTCCTTGCGAATCGCCTCGGGCAGTTCGATCTCCGACATTCGTCGCCGCAGTTCGCCGACCTCGGCTTTCTCCGGCGTCGTCTCGCCGAGTTCATCCTGAATGGCCCGGAGCTGTTGACGCAGCCAGTATTCGCGCTGTTCCTTCGTGATGACTTCCTGTGCCTTGCTCGTGATCTGATTGCGCAACTCCAGCACCCGAACTTCGTGCGTCAAATGATCGAGAATCAGTTGCAGCGCAACCTCCGGCGACTCGGCTTCGAGCAGCGCTTGTTCCTTCAACACATCGAGCCCGAGCATCGAGGCAACCAGGTATGCAAGCTGCACCGGCTCCGGCGCCTGGGCCAGCACCTGATTGACGTCGATGTCCGCCTGCGGGCGCGCGAGTTCCAGCACCTTGCGCGCGGCATCCATGACGGCGCGGTGCAGGGCCTCGACCTGCTCGCCACCGCCGGTTGGTGCTGGTAGCGCCAGCACGTTGGCTTTCAGAAACGGTTCCGTCTGCAACGCTTCGAGCAGCCGCACGCGGCTCGAACCCTGGACGAGGACCTCGACTCCCTCCGGACCGCGGGCCATCTTTTTGATGATCGCCAACGTGCCAATCGGATAGACCTCGGCCAAGCCGGGAGCATCACGCTCGACGTCGCGCTGAGCGACGATGACGAGTGTCTTGTCCTCGGTCGCGAGCGCGGCCTCAATGGCGGCCCGCGAGGTGGGTCGGCCGACCGAAAGCGGCAGGAACAAGCCGGGGAAAAGGACGGTGTTCTTGACCGGAAGGACCGGATACGTCCGGTCGGCGGCGGGCTCGGGGCTGTCGCTCATTTGGATGGATTTCCCCGGCGGATACGGATGAGGAGCATGCCGTCTCGATAATCGGTCGCGACCGCCGACGCATCGGGGTCGCCCGGCAGCTCGATGGAGCGCTCGAATGAGGAGTACGCAATTTCCATGCGGTAATGGGCACAGCCCTCTTCAACCGCCCAGTCGTGGCGGTGGCCGCGCAGGGTCACGACGCGGCCGCGCAACGATACGGTGACTTCGCTTGGCCGAACGCCAGCGAGGTCGGCCTTGAGCAGCCAGCCGTCTTTGAATTCATAGACATCGAGCGCCGGCTGCCAGCCGTGGTCCTCGGCCGGCGGCCGGAAGTAACTGGAACGGAGCACGCGATCGCGCGCCATGGACCGACCTCGGAGATGGGGCCGAGTTATTTTAGGCGCTCAACAACTCGCGCAGCCGCTTGAGGCCGCGCTTGAGCAGCCCCGCGACCGCTTCCGGTGACCGGCCCATCAGATCGCCGATCTGCGCGAGCGTCTGGCCGTGCCAGTGTTGCAAGACGAGTGCCTCGCGTTGAGCATCGGGCAACTCAGCCAGCGCGGCGGCCAAGCGCAGCCCCTGTTCGTGGGCATCGGCCGCGGCGCTCGGCGACGCACCGCTCGCCGCCAGCCACTGGCCGAGCCGGATCGACGACTCCGCGAGCCCGGCCTCCAGCGATTGCACGCGCTTCAAGTCGCGCTTGGCCCGATGACGTGCACGCACCGCATCGGCGATCGTGTGTGCAAGGATCTGCCGCAGCCACGCGGCCCGGCCGGCATCGTTGTCGGCCCGGCAGGCGGCGCGATTGCGATGGGCTTCGAGCATCGTCTGCTGAACCACGTCGGACGCGTCGAGCTGCCCCGCCGCCCGATCGCGCAGGTGCAAGTGCGCGAGCAAGTGCAGGTAACTGCGAAAGCGGTCGAGGTCGAAAGTGTCGGGCATGAGGTCGATGTCGATTACGACGCGATCGTGGTCAGGCGTCGCCCGATGTACAAGTCGGGCACGTCATGTCCGCGGTGGCGACTCGTTCGCCGCAGATGCCGCACGAGCCCGACTCGCGCGGGCTCGGTGGAAAATAGTCCTTCGGCAATTCACCGCGGCGCTGGAGAATCTGCTGCGCCCCGAGTAGGCGACGGTGCTTGAGGCGCACAAAGTCGAACAACGGGAACTCGCGTTCGACCAGCTCGCCGTTGAGCGCCCACCACTCGGACCACGGCGGCACGCTCGCGGGGTTGGCGATCGCTTGCCGGAAGTATGCCAGACACTCTTCCACGACGACCCTCGCGTTCGGGACACTATTGATGTATGCCCATTGATCGCGACGAAACACTTCCCGCCGGCGCTGCGGCCCACGGCGGTCGATTCATTTCACCGAGCGCCCGGATTCCTTTGCCGGCGCGCCCCACCCCTGTTCCAGACGAATTCCACTTTTCCAGAATCAACACTTTTTTCCAGACAAATCGCGCCGAATACACGAAATGCGATGCTATTTCCTCGACGTAAGTGCTTTTGTGGTAAGGGATAAGAAGACGTGAACGCCCGACGGCGCATGAAATCCGCAGCTGCGATGTCGAGAGCGAGCGGTAACTGCTCGCCGCGATCATATTCGTGAGCGCGCCGAACAAGGGTCGATGAGAATCACGCGACTCGTGAGGTCGCGGACACGTCACTTGAGCTTGGCTATGTAGACGGGCCGGTTGTCTTCGCCCTCTCTGAAGAGTTTGGCGGTCCGCATAAGGCGGGCGGCCGTCATCTCATCGTCTTTTGACGGCTGAGGACCAGGTGTTGCGGTTCCGTCTTTTGCCGGCGGCTGGTCCGCTTTCGGTGCGTTCCCCTTCTTCTTTGGCGGCAGCGAATCTTTGGTATCCGGCGGCTCATTGGCAATGAGCACCTTTTTCTCCTTTAGGAACTCGCGAACTTCCTCAACATCCACGAACCGGTTGACCAGCGAGGACCTGGTGTCGCCACTTTCGGTGACGGCCACCAGTTCGCCGTCCTTGTTCAACTGTACGGTGCACATTGCTTGTCAGCACCACGCCATCGCCGTAGCGGAAACGATTTGTGACGGGAGATCGGCAAAAGAAAGAAGTTCGAAGTTTGCCGTGGGATTCGACCGCGAACGTTAGGCGGCCCGCCATTACAATGAACGGCGACGAAGGGTTGCATATGCCGTTGCACGATTGGTCGCGCCCAGCGATCTGCACGTCGAGGTTCCGCTCGAAGAGACCTATCAAACGGCCTGGCAACTGAGTCCAGAACCCTATCGTCACGCGGTCGAGACGGGAGAGTTGCCCGATCCGGAAGCCGAGTAGGGACCAACCGGTCACCGAGTCGACTTCGACATCAAAACGGGGCGCGCGGTCACAAACACTTGGCGCCGATCTTCAAACACGTTGTAACGCATTGTCAATGGTGGAACGATTCCAATTCGAATTTGCCCTGATTCCTTTACCAGGTCAACCAGCGGATCGCCAAACTGTGGGTATATTCGCAGCCGTCGGTGAAATTCACGCAATGCTGCCAAAAATGCCTGTCCGTCGCCGCGGTCACGAGCGACTTGCGCGAGCCTGAGCAATTCATCGTAGACCCAGCCCGAAATGGTGACCGCATATGGCTTGGGCGAATCCATGTTCGTGCTCACGACCCGCGTACGAGGGTTTCCACCTCGGCAATCAGCTCTTCGAATGTCCGGCCGCCATTTGCTTTGATGTCGCGAATTCCCTCCATGATTTCTTCCATATTCAGCGTCTGCCGCGCAAAGGCCAAGAGGTCCGGCGAAATGGGTTCTTGTCGAAATTCCTCGGGTATGTCGTTGGGTCCTGTCGGGTCCATGAATGCTCCCGTTTGGAGTATTTGCTCTTTTCGATTATAGAGGACGTAGTTTCTCGCACACCAGTTCATTCCTCCATCGCCGTCGCTCTCCTTTGTCCGGTCAACATTACCCAAACCGTTATCGCCGCGAGGCTGGCGGACGCGGCCTGCGGCCCCTTTCTTGCCTTCTAACTTCGGCTAGTCCTCGTTCCCGCCCCAGAAAGCTGGCCGCGGCATGTCGGGGAACTCGCACATCCGGAGCTGGACGTTGCTGACTTGCCCGGAGTATTCGCCGCGGACAGTAATCTGCATTCCTTTCTTGAGTGCGTCGATCCGGACCTGATACGCCCTGTCGTTGACGGCGAACTCGAAGAAGCACTCGACCTTCACCTCCGGTTTTGGATCGCCCTTCTCCTTCGGATCACCCTTCTCGTCGCCGGCACCAAGGATGATAAACGGAGTGAAGTCCTGCTCCTTCCCGGTCCGCTCCACAATGCCGGTCAGTTCCAGGTACTTGCCCTTGTACTTGGCGTCCGCGGCGGCTGGGTCCTTTTGAAATTCCTTGAGCAAATCGGCGGCGGCCACCACCACGGTTCGGGCCTTGCGATCGGCCTCCGCTTGTGCCTGTGCGTCGGCGACCTGCTGCTGGATGTCACGCGCGGCCCGTCCTAATTGCCACATGCCGATGCCGCAACAGCCGGCCCCCAGCGCGACGACAACCAGCACCCCGAGGAGAATGCCTTTGACGACCGGCGACATTCCGCCCAGGCTGAAGCCGCCGCCCCCGCCCCGCACATGGCGAACCGGCTCGGCACAAATCGGACAGTTGTCGGTGAACGGCCCGATCGGGTAGTAACCGCAACTGGGACAGCGCTTGGACATGATGCTCACCGGGATGAGGAAATCAGGCTGAGCTTAGGATCCACGCCATAATAATTGTCGCCTTTCGCTCCGCGAAAGCACGTCCTTTCGCGGAGCGAAAGGCGACAATTCGGCAAGTTATTTTGGCGCAGCGCCTTACCAAAATCCGCGACCTGAAATCCGATTGTGCTGGCGACGACTTTCCCGGACCGCTGTTCCGTCTTGCTGCCCGATCCAATGGCCCTTACGATGTCCGTACCCGCCGACGCCTCTCCTCAACCTGCCTTTGGGGCGCCACCCACTGTCGGAAGTCTTCATGCCGTCTGCCCAACCGCCATCGCGCCGCGATTTGTTTCGCATCGGAATGACCGGCGTTCTTGGTTTGCCGTTGCCGAGCCTACTGGCGGCTGCCGAGAAGGCACGGCCCGGTCGGGCGCGCAACGTCCTCGTCATTCTTGAGCAGGGTGGCCTCTCGCACATCGACACCTGGGACCCGAAGCCGAACGCGGTGGCCGAGCATCGGAGTGCCTACAAGCCGATCGCCACGAAGGTGCCGGGACTGCGCTTCACGGAGCTGCTGACCGAGACGGCGAAGGTTGCCGACAAGCTGACCGTCGTGCGCTCGATGCACCACCCGAAGGCCGGGGCCAGCGGCCATCCGGAGGGGACGCAGTACATGCTCTCCGGTGCCCATCCGTCGAGCGCGACGCGGATGCCGGACATCGGGTCGGTCGTCTCGCGCGTGTTGGGGACGACGAATCCGGCGCTGCCACCGTATGTGATGGTCCCCGGCAATGACGAACAATCGGCCCAGACGAGCACCGGCTTTCTGCCGGCGAGCACCGGTGTGTTCAAGACCGGCGGTCGCGACCTCGCGGCACCGGACTGGAAAGTCGGCGCGCTCGAGCCACGTACGGATACGTCAACCGAGCGGCTCGCTAATCGCCGCGAATTGTTGAGCGGGATGAACGAGCCAGCCGGCGGGTTGAACCAGTTCTATGCCCAGGCATTCGACACGTTGACCAGCCCGCGCGTCGCCAAGGCGTTCGACTATCGCGGCGAGCCGGAACGCGTCCGCGACCGCTATGGCAAGGGCCATCGCGGCGCGTGCTATCTCGTCGGCCGCAAGTTGATCGAGGCCGGCGTGCGCTTCGTCACCGTCGACACGCGCTGGCCGCTGCAGCCCGACCTGCCTGGCGGATTCAATTTGAACTGGGACCACCACGACCTGATTTACGCGCCGGGTTCGTGCGGCACGATCCGCGATAAAGCGGGTGGCGAGGGGCGTTATGGCATCGGCCACTGGGTGATGATGGGCTCGACCGACCGGGCCTTCGCGGCGTTGATCGCCGATCTCGATGACCGCGGTCTGCTGGCGGAGACGCTTGTGTGCTTCGTCACCGAATTCGGCCGCACTCCGAAACTCAACAAGTTCCAGGGCCGCGATCATTGGCCGGACGCCTACTCGATTGCTTTCGCGGGCGCCGGCGTGCCCGGCGGCCAGGTGATCGGCGCGACCGATCGCGACGGCGGCCAGGTCGTCAGCGACCCATACACGCCCGAGGCCTACGCGGCGACGATCTACGAGAAGCTCGGCATCGATCGGTCGAAGCCGCTGTACACGGCGAGCAACCGACCGGTGTTCATTGGACACGATGCGGATCCGATGGCGCAGTTATTCTGATTAGTCGCACCGTTCGTGTAGCCCTCTCGCTCCGCGAGAGGTTTGCAAGAGCTGCCATGGGTCAGGGCAATTTGTCGTGGGTGTGCCCGGCCTGCAATCCTCTCGCGGAGCGAGAGGGCTACGCAAGAACTGCTATTCGCGCCTTGGCTTGAGTCGTCGCCATTGACGACGAAACGCGGCCAGCGCATCCGCACCAAACAAGTCGACCAGATCGTGATCGTCGTCGGCCGTCGTTTCCTCGCGGATGATCCGCAAGGCATCGATCGCCAGTTCGTGAATCTTGTCTTCGACCTGAGCCTCGGCCTCCGTCGCCGCTTGCGGCGAAGCGACGGCTGTTTTATCGCCATCCAAATAGGCCCGGCGATTTTCGTTCGTCGCCGGCAAGATGTAATGCGGGACAGTCCGGCCCTTGCCGTCCTTCAAATTGAACTTGTAGCCGGCCACCACGATCATCGACGACTTAACGGCCTCGACCTCGGCAAGCGCATAGGTGAACCCGCCCGGCGCACCGCGGCCTGTCGAGGTGGCCAGGATGACTTCGCTTCCCGCTCGTACGCTGCGGAACAACATATGGCCCCCGTGTTGTCGTCCAGCTGCAACGACAAGGTAGCCGGAGCGGACGACGTGGACCATGTCGGCAGTCGCTGAAAGTGAGTCGCGGATCAATAGTAACCGTGGATCTCGCCGTCGCGGCGCTTGCGACACTTCTTGCAATAGAACGAGGCCCTCGCCGTGCCATGCGGAATCGGGATGGTCTTAAAGCTTGCATCATCGCGCCCGCACAGGTCGCACTTCATGCGGAACTTCACGGTCTTGCCGTCCTGACCAATGATGCTCGTCGCTTTGCCGGCGACAGCTCGACCGGGCTTCGTTTCCGCCTCGGGCCTGGCCAGCGGGTTGATCCAGTCTGGATGGCCCATGGGGGCGAGCGGCTTGGCTTCTTCCACAACAGCGACCGCCGCCGGGAACAGTTCGGGTACGTCGCTGGCACGGATGCCATCCTCGACGCCGTCCTGCCAGACCATGTCGGTCGCGAGTACGCCGCCGGAGGAAGCCAACTCGGAGAGTTCGGCCCGCGATACGGGGCCCGTGATGTCCGAACCACGCCCGTAAAACCATTGCAGCGACATGCGCGGCCCCTCGGGGGACGGTTAAGAAAATGACGGACGGACGGCGCTCAAGCGCCGCGCGCGTCCAGGAGATGGTCAGTTCGGTTGATGACCCGGGTCGGGTCAGGAAGAGAAGGTGGCCACCAGACCTTCATCAAGATATGGGAATCGCGACCGGAACGCGAGCGCAATCCCACTATCTACCCGCGCCAAAGCCCGGCCGATACGCCTTCGGCCAGCGGCTCCAGTGGACGTATTCGCCAACCGCCAAGTCCTCGATCGACACGATGTAGGCGTTGGCCGGCAACTCGCCGGGCAGATGGTCGAGGTCGGACCGCACGTCGGTGGTTTGCACGTCAGAAGGCGGTCGCGGCGAACGGAACGGCGGCACCGTAAAGCGAACACGGAAAGATGGGTTCATGATTGGGCCCTCGCACTGGAAAATGGCTCAGCGAGAGGTGCCGGCGGCGCCCAGGGTCAGATCCCGCACTCTTATGATACCCCGACGGACCATCCATCTCCATGCGAATCCGCGCGGCGAAACCCATTACAACACCCGAGCAATCGCCAACCCGTCGTAACCCTTGCTTCCGACCGTCTGAAGGACCGTTGCCGAAACGCGTGACTCCGCGGCCATCATTGCAAGGCATCGGCGAACCCCTTGCACGCTCGCATCCGTGTTCCCTGGGTCGGCAACCTTGCCACCACGGACCACGTTGTCGACGACGATCAGACTGCCGGGACGGGAGAGCTGAAGCGCCCAGGTGAAATACTCCGGTGTACTTGGCTTGTCGGCGTCGACGAACGTCAGGTCGAATGGGCCGGCGAGTTGCGGAAGCGTCTCAAGGGCGGAGCCGAGACGCAGCTCGACAACATCGGCGAGCCCGCTGTTCGTGAGGTTCGCCCGAGCGACCTCCGCGTGCTTGGCATCGGCTTCCAGGGTGATGAGCCGACCGCCAGGCGGTAGAGCGCGGGCGAGCCAGATCGTGCTGTAACCGCCGAGCGTGCCGATTTCAAGGATCGAACGAGCGCCCATCAGCCGGGCCAAGAGGTGCAATAACTTGCCCTGCGGTGGCGAGACGGCGATCTCCGGCAAACCGGCCGCGGCACTGGCGGCGAGGGCCGCATTGAGTGCGGAGTCTGGCTGCACGACAAGATCGGTCAGGTATTTGTCGACAGTGCTCCAGGTTTCCGGCGTCATGGTTCGCCTCCAACGCGATTGATATGTTTGATAGATTGGCGTGACCTGAATTGCCAAGCGCCGACGGGGAATTGATGCTTTTGCCGAACGAGCCCGCCGTCGTCCTTGCGCCGATGGAGGGCGTGACCGACGCGCCGATGCGCGCTCACCAAGGATCGAGCTGGGCATTCACGTACGCGGTCACCGAGTACATCCGCATCGGGCACAGCGTGCCGGGCCGGGCGGTCTTTCATCGGCATGTTCCGGAATTGAAGAACGGCAGCCGGACGCCAACCGGTTTGCCGGTGCAAGTACAACTGCTTGGCGGCGATCCGGGCCGCATGGCAGAGGGCGCGGCCACGGCTTACGCGGCGGGCGCGACGGCCATCGACATCAATTTCGGCTGCCCGGCGCCGACAGTGAACCGGCACGATGGCGGCGCCACGCTGCTGAAGCATCCGTGCCGCATCCGCGAAATCGTGGCGGCAGTTCGCGGTGCCGTGCCTGCGGCAGTGCCTGTGTCCGCGAAACTGCGGCTCGGCTGGGATCGCGTTGATGCGATCTTCGAGAACGCCGCGATGGCGGCCGAGGGCGGAGCTTCATGGCTGACCGTGCATGCGCGCACGCGGACGCAGGGCTACGCGCCGCCTGTCTACTGGCCGCTCATCGGTCGAGTCCGTGAGCAACTCGGCATCCCCGTGATCGCCAACGGCGACATCCGCACCATTGATGACCTGCGTCGTTGCCGTGACGAGACGGGTTGTCGCCACTTCATGCTCGGCCGCGGGGCGATGGCGGATCCACGACTTGCTCGCTGTGTCGCCGCGGAACTCGGTCTTGTCGGCGACGTTCGCGTCGGGCGCGAAATTGATTGGCACCATGAGCTGACACGCATGACGAAATGGGTGCCCGACTATTTCGCCACGCGGCCGGAGCGTGCGGTTCTGCGGTTGAAACTGTGGCTGCGCATGGCTGCCGCGTATGGCACATTCGCCGAATTCGAGGCGGTTAAACGGGCAAGTAGCCCGGCCGAGGTGTTCGCAATCCTGGCTCGGGCGTCGGGGCCGCGTGTGCTAGAATCACGACGACATCGTGTGGAGCGCACCGTGCCGACGCAGCGACAACTTCCGTTGAACCTCGAACCGCTCGCGGATCGCTGCCTTCCCAGCACCTATTACGTTGCCACGACCGGCAACGATTCTGATCCGGGCTCGTCCGGCCAGCCGTTCGCGACGATTCAGCACGCACTCGATGTGGCCACGCATGCCGGCGACGTCGTGGATGTCCGCGGCGGCACCTACCACGAGCAACTGGCGTTTCCTGCCAGTGGCAATGCCAAGAGTGGGTTCATCACCTTGGCCGCGTATGCCGGCGAAACCCCCATCATCGACGGCACCGGCTTTTCGACCGGCGACATGGTGACGCTGGAGAACGTCAACTACGTCAAGATCGTCGGCTTTGAAATTGCGCACTTCACGGGAGTCAGCGATGGCTCCGGCATCCGCGTGCTCGGCGGCGGTTCGCATATCGAGATCCGCAACAACAGGATCCACGATATTCGCGGCACCAGCGCGATGGGCATCACGGTCTATGGCACGTCAATCAGCAAGCCGATCACCGATCTGATCATAGACGGCAATCAGGTGTTCGACGCCGAGCCCGCTCCAAGCGAAGCGCTCACGCTTAACGGCAATGTCGCTCGCTTCCAGGTGACTGGCAACATCGTCCACGACGTCAATAACATCGGCATCGACGTGATTGCCGGCGAGCGCGACATCAACCGCCTCTATGGCGCCCGCAATGGGGTCGTCCGCGGCAACACGGTCTATAACGCACACTCGAACTATGGCGGCGGCTTCGCGGCCGGCATCTATGTCGATGGCGCGTCGAATGTCGTTCTCGAATATAACACGAGTCGTCACAACGATATTGGCCTCGAAGTCGGCGCCGAGAACAAGGGCATTGTTGCCACCGGCAACATCGTTCGCAACAATTTGATTTATCAGAACGACAAGGCTGGTCTTGGTTTTGGTGGCTACGACGTGAATACTGGCCGCGTCCGCAGCAGCACATTTACGAATAACACGCTTTATCAAAACGACACGCTGGCGACCGGCTTCGGCCAGTTATGGGTTCAGCGCGGCTCGTTCAATGTGGTGACGAATAATATCGTCTATGCGTCGAGCAATGGCGTGCTCATCGCATCTGATGTAGGTAATGTTTTCAATACGTTCAGCAACAATCTTTATTACGCCGCCGGCATGCCGCAGTTCACCTGGAATGGATTCTCGTATGCCGACCTCGGCAGCTATCAGGCTGCGACCAAGGCCGATGCGGGCTCGCTCTTCGCCGACCCGCGGCTCACCGATCCTGCGAACGGCGACTTTCATCTGCTGAGCGATAGCCCGGCCATTGACGCTGGCTCGCAAGTGCGTGGCCGATTCGCCCCAACCGATCGGGCGGGTCGGCGCCGACCGCAGGGTGGAGCGCCGGATATTGGGGCCTACGAATATTTGCCGCCCGGACCCGTCGTTGGTCCGGGACTATCAGTCGATCAGAAACGGAGGGCCGAAGCGTTGACGAGTGTGTTTGAGAACGACACGATCGTCATTCAATACGCCTACGTCGAGGCCCTGCACGACGGTCGCGGCTACACGGCGGGGCGGGCCGGCTTCACCTCGGCGACGAGTGATTTGCTCGACGTTGTCGAACGCTTTACCGCCCAGGTTCCGGGCAACCCGCTGGCGCCATTCCTGCCGCGCTTGCGCGCGCTTGACGCGGTGCACAGCGGATCGATCGTTGGGCTCGCGGGTCTGTCGGCGGCTTGGCAAGCGGCCGCCGACGATCCCGTCTTCCGTGGCATTCAAGATCAGGTCGTCGACGAAACCTACTATGTGCCAGCCTTGGTTCATGTGCAGGAACTCGGACTGATCTCAGCTTTGGCGATTGCGTCGGTTTACGATGCGATCATTCAACACGGCGACGGCGATGATCCGGACGGCCTGTCCGCTCTGTTGACCCACGCCGCGGCCCGCGCCGGCGGCACCCCGGCGACAGGCGTCGCCGATGCCGTCTGGCTGGACGCTTTCTTGCACGTCCGCCGCGAGGACCTGGCGCACGCTTTTGATCCCGCGACGCGTGCCGCCTGGGCCGAGTCGGTGGCCCGTGTCGACGTGCTTCTGCAAATTGCTTCCACCGGCAACTACGACTTGCATGGCCCCATCGACGTCGTCAGCAACGTCTATACGCCAGTGACGATTCCGTGACGGCGACGCGGAGACAACGATGTCCAGCCGTTTCCTCACCATCGACAACGTGCGCGTGCCGCGTTTCTTATACGGCACCGCGTGGAAGGAAGCCGATACGCCCCGGCTCACGGAGCTTGCTCTGCGTCAAGGTTTCCGCGGCATCGACACGGCGAATCAACGCAAACATTACGACGAAGCGGGGGTCGGTCAGGGCATCGCCGCCAGCGGTGTGCCGCGCGACGAGTTATTTCTGCAGACCAAATTCACCTTTCGACCAGGCCAGGATAACCGGCTTCCCTACGATCCCGACGCCCCGGTCGCCACGCAGGTCGAGCAGTCTTTCGCCAGCTCACAAAAGCACCTTGGCAGCAACGACATCGATTCTTACGTCTTGCACGGTCCGAGCCGCTCAGCAGGTCT
The DNA here is from genome assembly GCA_036266155.1 of Gemmataceae bacterium. Taxonomy (GTDB): domain Bacteria; phylum Planctomycetota; class Planctomycetia; order Gemmatales; family Gemmataceae; genus SIAJ01. The sequence goes on from DATANR010000328.1 coordinate 23,497, forward strand.
GGCCGCTGCCGACTGGGAGGCGTGGCGTGCGATGGAAATGCTTCACGATCGCGGACTCGTTCGCTTCCTCGGTGTGAGCAACGTCAACCTCGACCAGCTCCGAGCCTTGTGCGCCAGCGCACGGGTACGGCCGCGCTTCGTGCAGAACCGGTGTTACGCCGTCCGCGGCTGGGACCGACAAGTTCGCGAGTTCTGCACGGCGAACAGCATCGTCTATCAAGGGTTTTCGCTGCTGACGGCCAATCGACAGATTTTGGCGAGCACGGCGATCCGACAGCTTGCCAAGAAATATGGCCGGTCGGCGGCCGAAATCGCTTTCCGGTTCACCCTCGACATCGGCATGCTGCCGCTCACGGGCACGACGAGCGCCGATCATATGCGTGCCGATCTCGACGTCTTCGATTTCCAATTGGATGCTTCGGAAATCGCAATGATCGAGCGCCTGGGTGAGGGTTAGCCGTGAGCGAACAAGCAAAGCCGCCCAAGCTCAACCGGTCGTGGCATGCGAAGAATCGAATGCCGACTGGCGCCACACAGGAGCAGCGCATCCGCTGGCACCTGGCGCATCGTCAACACTGCGGATGCCGACCGATACCGGCAAAGCTGGCGGAGGCGATGCGGGCGAAGAGGTTGTTTTGATCAACGATTGGTCCCGTCGCGAGTCAAGAACGTCGTTGGAGCTGCGACCGAGAAATCAGTGTAACCGCCGCGTGCATCGTTCGCCAGCAGCCCTGTAGGACCAGCGGCACTTGAGCCGCCGAAGGGGGCGACTAATTTCACAGTTGAGGGAGAGTCGGAAACCAACTGAACCCCAGAACCATTCGCCGTGTCTTGCGGCCATCGACCCTGACACTCAAACCCGGAGGCCCGCGACGCCAATCCCGTCCGAGACGTGCCGTTTGCTGAAAATTCATTCACCACCAGGAGCGCACTCATGTTTAATTCTCGGGCTTACTTTAACTCGCGGCCGGATGGGTTTGGTGTGCTGGAGATCGTCGACGAATCCGCAGTGGATGGCCCACGTCAATTTGCCCCACTCGCACGGACCGACCTCACCGGCGAGGTGACGGGGCCGCTGGCCTCACTGCGATTGACGCAGACATTCCGGATGACTGGTCCGACGGCCACCCCGATCGAAGTGCTCTATCGGTTTCCGCTGCCCGGCGATGCGGCCGTGATCGGCGTTCGTGTTCGATTTGGCGACGTTGTCATTCAGACCACGCTGAAGGAACGGGCGGCCGCCGAAGCCGACTATGACGAGGCCAAGGGACTTGGCCGCCAGGCGGCGCTGTTGACGCGCGAGTCACCGGATGTGTTCACGCTCGCGGTCGCCGGCATTCACGCGGGTCAAGACGTCCGTGTCGAAACTGAATATGTGCAGCTTGCCCGTGCGGAGTCCGGCGGTTGGTCACTGCGCATCCCGTTGACCACGTCGCCACGCTATGTCCGGAGCGATGAGGCCGAATCGCCGCATGCGGCCGGGCAACCGCTGGCGATCTTGCGCGATCCCGATCATCGCTTTGCCCTTGATCTGGTTGTTCGCGGCGGAGCGGTTGCCAGTTCGACACACACTCTGTCTGTCGACGGCGAACGCGTCCGGCTTCGTGATGGCGACGTTCTGCCCGACCGCGATTGCGTGCTCACTTGGAAGCCGGCGACCAGCGATCGGCCGGCGTTGACCACCTGGGTTCAACCCGATCCGGCGACCGGCCGAGCCTACTTCCTGGCGCTGTGTGCGCCGCCGGCGCGCACGGCGAGTGTTGCCGCACGCGAAGTCATCGTTCTGGTCGATCACTCCGGCTCCATGTCCGGTCCCAAATGGGAAGCGGCCGACTGGGCCGTCGAGCGCTTCCTTTCCGGCTTGACCGAGCACGACGCGTTCGCTCTGGGCGTCTTCCACACAACGACGCGCTGGCTTGCGAACAAGACCATTCCGGCGACGCGTGAGTCGGTTGCCCAGGCCGTGCATTTCCTGAAAGCCAGCAAGGACAATGGCGGCACCGAATTGGGCGTGGCCCTGGAACAGGCGCTCGATTTGCCGCGTGCGACCGGAACACGGGCGCGCCACGTCCTCATCATCACCGATGCCGAGGTTTCGGACTCCGGTCGGCTGCTGCGGTTGGCCGATGCCGAGACTGTGCGCACCGATCGTCGTCGCCTGAGCGTGCTGTGCATCGACGCAGCCCCGAACGCCACATTGGCGACAGAGCTGGCCGAACGCGGCGGCGGCGTGAGCCGATTCCTGACCAGCAACCCAAATGAAAACGACGTGACGACGGCGCTCGACGAGGTGCTTGCCGACTGGGCCGCTCCGGAGCACATCGGCTTGACGTTGACGATCAATCGCCCGGCGACCGAAGCCGTCGGACGATCGGTGAGCTTGCACGCTCCCGGCCCCGCGACGGCGATCGACCTCGGCGACCCGCCGGCCGGTCGGCCATTCTGGGTGGCCGGCCGAACGGCACTAGCCGGCGGTGCGCTCAAGCTCCAGCTCGGCACTCCGAGCGGTTCGCTCGCCGAATGCGTCGTTGATCCCGCCGCGGGTTCGACGCCCGGCCTGAAGCCGTTGTTCGGCGCCGAGCGCATTCGTCGGCTTGAATACTTGATGGAGTCGTTCGTCAATGGCGACGCATTGCAAACCGAACTCGATCGACTCGGCTACACCGTGAAATCGGAAGCGGAGTCGAAGGTCTACGCGGAGAACACACACCGCGCAGGCGCGGAGGTTGTCCGCGAGATACTGGTGCGCGAATCACTCGATTTCGGGTTGGCAAGTGCCGCGACGGCCTTTGTGGCCGTTCGCACCGAATCCGGTCAGCGAGTGAGCGAGACGCTGGTCGTGGCCAACGCGTTGCCGGACGGTTGGTCAACGCTCTCTGGAGGAGTCGGAGGGCGAGGCTCACTCGGCGCCGCAAGCATGATTTACGGGGATGTATTCGCGTGCGCCGCGCCGGCCGCGCCGCCGCAACGGATGCGCTTGATGAAAGCCAGCGCTCCCCCCGCTGCCAGTTACCGGCTCGGCGGTAGCAGTCGGTACTTCAGTGATGGCGATACGACGACGGATTTTGATTGCACCTCGGCCGCTTCGCCGGCGACGCCCGCGACGACAATTCACGTGGCCGCTGGGCAACACGCGCCGGGTGACGGGACCGTCCTGCTCGATTCCGCGCGCGAAGCGCTGACCTCGAGTGGGCGACTCTCGTCACTATCAATCTCATCGACCGACCCGGCACTGACGGCGGACGCCATCGGGCCGGAGTTGACGATCCTCGTGTTCATTGGCGACCTCACCAGTCCGCGCGCTTCGATCCGCTTGGCGGACGTACTTCGTCAGGGCGGTCGTCGGCCGTTGAATTTGCGCCGCGCTGCGAGCGAGGAGTTGCGGCTGGTCATTCGCGACCCGGAAGGGAAGTGGCACACCGGCATGCCGGCGGTTACCATGGTGCTGGATTGGGAAGCATGAGATTCAAAGGCAATTGAGCGGCTGGATGAGTCAATGAAACGTCGACTTCGTGTCAGATGGATCGTTGGATTGGTCGCCGTCCTCGTGTTGGCGATCACCTGCTGGATTGCAAAAGTCGCTTATTCTTGGAGCAGCGGCGGCCCGCGGCATAAATTCGTGCTTGCCGAGCCGCCGCTCTTTCTCACGGACGAACTTGCGGTTGCGAAAGCGCGTGAGTCGCTGGCACTGGACGGCCTCGACCCGAACGTCTGGCATCTTTACCCGTCCGAGCGCACAACCGCACCCAACGGACGTGCCGATCAGTTCTTGGCGCGAAACGCATCCAATCCGAATCAGGGGACGGTCCGATTTATGCGCGAGGGCAAGGGCACGGACCGCTTTGTGGGTGTTGAATTGGCGGGGAATCGCGTGACGTGTCATGGCTCATGGGGAAAGTGAACCGCACCCGAGTTTACCTTGAATGACGAATCAGATTATGGCGATCTAGATTCGTCCGATTCGACGAGTCGCCAAGTTCCGCTTCGGACGATTGTCATTTTGATAGGCATAATGCTAATACTTGCGTGTTGTCTGTCCGGCGTTGTCTTCGTCGCGTTTCTACCTTCCGTGGGCCCGAAGAACTGAGACGCGCGACGGACGGAATCGCGATTTCGCATCAATGCTGGCCCACGACTTTGCATGGCCGACACGTCGCTGAGTTTGCTCGATCGACTTCAGCAGCGCTCCGACGCGGAGGCGTGGGATCGCTTTGTAGAGTTGTACACGCCGGTGTTGCGTGCGTGGTTGCGGCGCTATGACGCGCTGGCGCCCGCGGACGTCGACGACATCGTTCAAGATGTGCTCATTGCCGTGAACAAGGATCTGCCGGGCTTCCAGCATTCCGGCCGGCCCGGCGCTTTCCGGTCGTGGTTGCGGACAATCCTCGTCCATCGCTTGCAATTTTTCTGGCGCACTCGACAACGCCATCCCGCGGCCGTGGGAGGTAGTGAATTTCTCGACGTCGTGCAGCAACTCCACGACGGCGCCACGCCGACCAGTCAGTTGTGGGACTCGGAACACGATCGCCAGTTGGTGCGTCGGCTGTTGGAGTTGGTTGAAACGCAGTTCGCGCGACCGACGTGGCGGGCCTTTCAGATGCAAGTGCTCGACGGGCTGCCGGCCGAGCGCGTGGCGCTGGAGCTAAAGATGCCGTTGCACTCGGTTTATGCCGCCAAATCACGCGTGCTCCACGCCCTTCGCGAGCGCGGCGAACAGTTTGTCCGCTGAATTCCCATTTTCGGTGTCAGAAAGCGCAGGGGACTGCACTTTATCCTTCGCCCACTGTCGCGAGGCCGAGCCGTGGCAAATATGCAAGCCGTCCATCCGGGTCCGGACCAGTTGAGCGAGTTCGCGCTTGGGAAGCTGCTCCCGGACCAGATCGACGCGATCGAAGAACACTTGTCCGGCTGCGCGCCATGCTGCGAGACGCTGCGGCAGTGCCAGCAGGACACGTTCGTCGCGCTCGTCGGCGCGATGGGCGCTTCGCCCGACGGCCTGGGCGCGACCCTGACCCAGGCGCCGGGCACGACGCCGACGGTGGGTGGTCCGCGAGCGTTTGAAGTTCCGATCGAACTGACCAACCATCCGCGCTATCGCGTCCTCGAATTGCTCGGCTCCGGCGGGATGGGCGCGGTCTATCGCGGCGAGCATCGCTTGATGCAGCGGTCGGTTGCCTTGAAGATCATCAATCCGAGACTGGTGGCGAGCGAGGCCTCGGTCGATCGGTTTCGTCGCGAAATCCAAGCGGCGGCACGCTTGCAACACGCCAACATCGTGGCCGCGTTCGATGCCGAGCAGGCGGGCGACGTTCACTTCTTCGTTATGGAGTACGTCGCGGGAAAAGACTTGCAGCGCGTCCTCGACGAGCGTGGCCCGCTGCCGATCACCGAAGCGTGTGCCTATGTCCGTCAGGCCGCGCTCGGCCTGCAACATGCGCACGAAAACGGCATGGTTCACCGCGACATCAAGCCGCACAACCTCGTTGTTGTTGCCGGTCGCGGTGACGCGATGACAGGTGCCCAGGTCAAGATCCTCGACTTTGGGCTGGCGTCATTGACGAATGCCGAGGGTCTCACGGCCGAAATCGAGACCGCGAACGAAGCCGATTCGAGTTTGACACACGTCGGCGCGCTGATGGGCACGCCGGACTACATGGCCCCGGAGCAAGCGCGCGATGCGCACGCCGCCGACATTCGGGCGGACATCTACAGCCTCGGCTGCACGCTGTACACGTTGCTGACGGGCGCGGTTCCATTCCCGGGAGGCACGGCGATGGACAAGATCAAGGCGCATGCGGAACAGTCGCCGCGACCAATCGTGGAAATGCGCAAGGATATTCCGCCCGACCTGGCGCGCGTCCTCGACCGCATGTTGGCGAAAGATCCGGCGCGACGCTTTCAGACGCCGGCCGACGTCGCGGCGGCATTGGCCCCCTTCATTTCGGACGTGGCCGCATCGAACCGCCGACGCGCTCGCCGACGGCTCGTGGCGCTGGCATTCGCGACTGCGGCCGTCATTCTGCTGAGCATCGTTCACATTGCGACCGACAAGGGCCAGTTGAAGGTCGAATCGAAAGTCGATGACGTGCAAATTGTCGTTTCCAAAGACGGCAAGGAAGTCGAAGTCATCGACCTGACCAGCGGCACGGCCGTCAAACGCTTGCCTTCGGGCGAATACTCGGTCCGCCTAAAGGGCGAACGGTCTGATGTCATCCTGAATCGCGATGGTTTCACGATCGCACGCGGCAAGGAAGAAGTCGTTCGCGTCGAGGAGGTTGTCAAGGCACCCGTGGCCCAGGCAGCCAAGCCGCGGCGACAATTGACGCCGACGGACAAGATCACGCCGGCCCATCGCAAGGCGATCGACAAGGGCCTGGAATATCTGGTGAAGTCGCAGTCCAGCATCGGCTTCTGGGAAGCGGTCGGCGGGCAGTATCGTGTGCCGATGACCGCCCTCTCCGGCATGGCGCTCCTGATGGACGGCAGCACGATCGATTCCGGTCCGTACGCCGAGTCGATCCGTAAGGCCGTCGATTGGTTAATGGCACAGAGCCGGGCCGGCGGACTGCTGGTCGGCGCCGACGACTCGCATTACTTCTTCGGTCACGGCTATGCGATGATGTTCCTCGCGACCGTCTACAGCCAACTGGAGGAAGGCGAACGGCGCGCCACGTTGCACAAACTGTTGACCAAGGCCGTCGAGTTCACGGCCAGCGGCACGACCTCGCGCGGCGGCTGGGGCTATGTCTTGGCGAAGGACGGGGGCGACTTCGACGAAAGCGCCACCACGATCGTGCAATTGCAGGCGCTGCGCGCGGCACGCAATGCGGGCATCGCCGTCCCGCGAGGATTGTTAGATGCCAGCTTCCTGCGCAAGTGCACCGGCCCGAACGGCGGCGTCGTTTACAGCATCACCTACGCTGATCGAAGCGAGCGACCACCGTTGACGGCGGCGGCCCTGAGCGCGAGCGAGTTCGATTCCGACCTCGCCAAGAAGTGGTGGAAAGCCTGTCAGAAAGAGTTGCCGTTGTCCAATCGCAAGAGGCTCGGCCACGACGAATTCACGCATTACTACTATGCCCAAGCCATCTATCAGCTCGGAGAAAATGGTTTCGTGCGGCTATTCCCCGAGTCGAAACCGGACGAGCGGCTGACGTGGTCGAAGTATAAAGACGCGATGTTTGATGGCATGATCGCGCAACAAGGGCCCGACGGGGGTTGGAACGGGCCACTGCTCGGCAAGGCGTACGGTACCGCCTGCTATTTGACGATCCTCCAGCTCGACAATGCGGCGGTGCCGATTTATCAACGATAAGGAGGCGTTCTCGATGATTCGGCCGCGCTGATCACGATTGCCGATTCATCAAGCCGGCTGCGATCAATTTCTTACGAACGAGCAAGCGCAACGGAGCGTTGATTTTCAGGACGCGAATTGTTGTCCGGCCGATTGCCGTCCGTCCACGCAGACTGCGGATGAATGATCCGTTCCCAAATGTCGGCTTCAGTGACGGTAGCGGCAACGGGCACGGCTGATTCCTACGAGACGTTGGCACGTTGCGTTATTCTACCAACCTCGCCACCCTGCAAAAGGGCTTGTCATTTCGATGAAGCGGTCGACTACTTCCGCACGGACAACAGTTCGCGGATTTCCTTCCGGATGGTCGCCCGCTTCTTTGCCTCGTCGGCCGGCACCGGGTCGTCCTTCGTCTTCTCAAGCGATTCGATGATCTGCTGGCACGCCTTGCTGAAATCCTTGTCCTTCGACCCGGCCGCAGTTCGCAGGGCCGGCAGCAAGGGCTTGGCGGCCGCGCCCAGCCGATACGCTCCCCAGACCGCTCCGTACGCCGCGTGCGATTCCCATTCCGACTCGGTCTTCAACATCTTCTCCAACTCCGGCAACACTTCCTCCGCCGGCACTCCGCACTCCGCGAGATCGGTTGCTCCATGGCCGCGGACGGTGGGGGATTTGTCGGCGAGCTTCGTCCGAGCTCGGGCCAGCAGGTCGTCGGGACCGACGAACGTCACGCCCGCCGGGAGTTCCAGCACATCAACCCGAATGTCCTTGCTCACGTCGGCCAGCAGCTTCTCCAATCGATCGTGGGCCTCGGGCGTGATCTTGCTCTTGAGCGCCTCGCGGAAGAGCGCCGCCGCCGGCGTCCCGAGTGCCGCCAACTCCTTGGTCGCCTGCTCGCGGACCTTGAAGTTATCATTGCCGAGGTCCGCAATCCACTTCCGAGCGGCCGCCGGGTCGGCCAGAACGGGCGGTCCGACGTTCGGGATGTACACCGTCATGGTCGCGAGCCCCGTAGCCTTCACTCGCCGGTTCGGACGATCGCCGGAGATGCGCATCGTCCAGTCGTAGGGGTAAGATTCCTTGCCGAGATCGAACGGCGTGGCCGCGAACGGCACGAGGATGACTTCATGTTTGCCTGCCTTGATGGCCGCGAACTTGCGCAGCGCGTCATTGAGCGCCTTCGGCCCGCCGTGAAAATAGACCTCGTAATCTCCGTCCGACGGCCCCGCGGACAGCACCGTCCGTTCGGGCACATTGAACGCGGCAAGGACCTCTTTCTCGAACCCGTCCGGCCCCAACGGCGCGTTGCCGATCATGATCTCGCGCAAAGCAAACGCCGGCGTGGCGGCAAGCAGACTGGCGACGAGAGCGACAAGAATGACGCGGCGCATGCGATCCCCGCAAAAGGAGGCGATGCTCATTAGACGAGCGAGGCGGGGAAGTGACTACTGGGCGGGGTATGCGGGACCTTGCATCCTTCTCGCGGAGCGAGAAGGCTACGTAGCCATCTCGCTCCGCGAGATGACTGCAAGGGCGCCATTCGGCGAATTGTGATCTACATTTCCAAATCACCGCCGAACATCCTGGAAAGTCTTGCTATGAAGCGCTCCATCGCTTTGCTCACGACCTTTGTCGTCTTAACTTGTGGGCCGGTCGCCTGTGCGTTTAACCCTTACGATCCGGGCGCGAAAAAATTGATGCCGAAGGATCAGCTTGCGATCTTCGAAAAGATGGAGGCGCTCGCCGACCAGGACTGGAGTTTGTCGTCTCGCATCAAGGAGGCCAAGCAGCGTCAGGAAGAGAAAGAGAGAATCGGAACCCAAGCGCGGGAACTGCATGAGCTGATGATAACGAAGCTGAAAACGGAAGGTCTAAAAGACTGGATCGGCACGTGCGACATCCTCATGCCGGACAATGCCGTCGTCTTCGATTCCTGGCAGGCAATCCGCACCAGTTTGCAAACAAGCAAGAAAGCGACCGGCAAGGTCCCCGACGCCCTGAATGCAGTCAAGCTCAAAGAGATCATCCGGTTCTCGACCAAGCCGGATGCAAGCTATGCGATGCCGAAGGATCGCACCAAGAACCTGTACGGGATTGACCTGATCATCAAACTCGACACGATCACAGCCGTCGAAAAAGTGGGCACGCGGCCCGACCCCGTTCCCAAGACGCCGGCGCCAAAGAAGAAGTGATCGAGGCGTCTCGAATTGTTCCTCAGTTGGGCCGTGAGCGGGCCAGGCGGACGACCAGGCGTTCGAGTTGCAGGCGATCGGGCAGGGGGCTGCCGCCCTTGAGGCCCGCGTCGGTTTCGAGGAGCCAGTCGTAGAGCTTGTCGAGGCGCTCCGCGCCGAGGTGCTTCAATTGCTTGCGTGCTTGCTCGCGTGCCTGCGGCCAGCTCGCCACGCCGGCCCGGTTCATCGCCTCATCGATCGGCGTGCCTTGCTTGTAGATGCGGGCCGTTCGCGCCAGCTTGCGTAATTGCGAACCGAGCGCGCCGAGCATCGCCAGCGGCGCTTCGCCTTCCTCGAAGAGTTCACTGAGAATCTTGAGGGCCGTCGTCGGCTTCGCATCGCCGACGGCATCGAGGATCTTGAAGACGTTGGCCCCACGGCTGCGGCCGGTGAGTCCGTCCACGTCCGGTATATCAATCGCGGGCTTGGCGCCGACGAAGTCCGCGAGCTTCTGCAATTCCTGATCGAGTACGCCCATCGCGGGGCCGACGAGTTCGACGAGCAATTGTGCCGCCGGCGTCGTGAGCTTCTTGCCATAGCGCGACTGGCACCAATCGACGCACCACGCCGGGAGTTTGTACTCCGCCGGTCCCTTGCAAATGATGTGCGACGCCTCGGGCACGGCCTTGGCAAGCTTGGTTGTCGCGGGGAATGCCTTCACGTCGAGCACGAGCACACCGACCGCGGATGGTGCCGCCACATACGCTTCAAGCTGCGGCCGAAAGTTAGTCACGAACGGGTCGGCCTGATCGACCACGACGAGCCGGCGCTCGCTGAAGAAGGACACCGAATCGAGTTCATTGCGAACGGTGGAGAACTCGGCCTTGTCGCCGGGGAACGTCGTGACGCCGTACTCTGGATCGGATTCACCGAGCACGAGCGGCACGAGCAACGCCAACACGCGGCGCTTGAGGAAGTCCTCGTCGCCGGAGAGCACGTAGAACGGCTGCCGCCGCGTCTTGCCGTTCTTGTCGATGAAGGAGAGAGCGTCCATCAGAGTGCGGAGTGCGGAGTGCGGAGTGCGGAGTTCAGACGATACTCGTCGACGAGTTTCTTGGGTGCGCCGATATCGATCACGTAGACTTCGCCGAGCCAGGGTTTGGCGTTCGGGTTCAGGAAGCCTTTCTTCCAGGCTACGAAAGTCGCCGTGTGCGTGGCCTTGATTGTTGGGCCGAGTGGTTCGCCGGTGTCGCAGTCGAGGCCCGAGGGGATGTCGACGGCGAGGACGGGCCGGCCACTGGCATTGACGGCCGCGACAACATCGGCGAATGGCGAAGCGAGCGATCGCGTGAGGCCGGTTCCAAAAAGCGCGTCGACGATCCAGCTCTGCGCCCCCTCGATCACGCGGCGGAGATCTGTATCTAACGAGCCCTCCGCCTCAGTGCTCCAAAGCGGCGCCGAACGTTGCCATACGACGGCGTTGGTTTTGGCGTCTGGCGACAACTTGTCGAGCACGCCGAAGAGCAGAACGTCCACATCGAACCCGTGATTCTGTAGATGCCGGGCCATGACGAAGCCGTCGCCGCCATTGTTGCCAGGGCCGCACAAGATCAGCACTCGTTGCCGTGCCGGATTCAACTGGACGAGCAACTCCGCGGCCCCGCGGCCGGCGTTCTCCATGAGTACGACGCCGGGGACGCCGAACTCGTGGATCGCCCGGTGATCGAGTTCGCGGACGGCGGCGCGCGAGAGGTGGACTGGAGTCATACCACGGGGTCAAGCGGGGCGATGTGCAGAGTGTATTGCCAATTGTCATCGCGAGCGCGCGATCGCTCCAGCATGAATTTTCGGTTGAATACGGATGAAACCAACCAACCATCGACTGGATCAATTTCGACGTATCCAAGCGGTTGATGGCGAAAAATGATAAACACCAATTTGTCTTCTCGACCATCAACGAGCCAATATTCTGGAATGCCCGCCAGATGATAACGTTCGCGCAGGACTTCATAGTCTTTGCGTTCCGATGAAGGGCTCACAACTTCCACCACAGCATCGGGCGTGCCGAGTATTTCACGACAATCATCTTCTGAAGCGGTTGCAATGAATTGAGCACGACCAGACCTGAGGGTTTCCCACGATACAAACATCCCCTCGGGCTCATTGGACAGGTCGGCCGCCTCATTGCTGACGAGCATTCCATCCGTCATGTAGCGTCCGAGGTCAAGCGAACGAACAAGTTGATAGAGAACGTGATTGATTTCACTCTTGGCAGCATTATGAATGCCGAGTCGTTCGGGGGACATATCGATGAAGATCTCCCCGCCCAAATAGGCGACTTGAATATCCTCGGGGAACTTGTCCGATGTTGCCCATTCTCGGAAACCGGCAAACGACATTGTCGATGCCGGGATTGATAGGCAGAAATTACGGGAATTGCGCTCGACCGAACGCGGAGCAATCGCCGTTGGCCGCGTAGGTGAACCGGGAATGGTCGTCGTTGACATTAGAAAGCGCTCCTTCCACAATCGTACGGGATTCCGCGCTGATTGTGGAATTGTTGAACGGTCCATACCGCTCACCGATCAATCCGCAGCCCACCGCCTTGCATCAAGGCTTCGACTTCCGCTTTGGTCAGCCACGGGAAGTCGCCGGGGATACTGTGCTTGAGGGCGTTCATCGCGGTGCCATAGCCGAGACCCTTTTCCAGGTCGCCGTTGAGCAGGCCGTGCAAGAGACCAGCGACAAAGGCGTCGCCGGAACCGAGGCGATCGACGATTTCGACTTCATAGCTCGGCGCACGCACTGTTCGTCCACCGGCATGGCCGACCGCGGACACGGTGTTGCGCCAGACACTGGGGGTCTCGCGCAAGGTCATCGCGACGGCCACGAGATGGTAGTGTGTCGCGGTGGCCGCGGCCGCCTGTTCCGGATCCGCGGCACTGATGCCGAAGAAGCGCTCGGCGTCCGCGGGATTGGTGACGAGGACATCGACGAACTTGATTGCTTCAGCGAGCCAGGCACGGGCCTCGTCCACGGACCAGAGCTTCGCGCGGTAATTGGGGTCGAGGCACGTGGTGAGCCCGGCGGTCTTCGCGGCGTGGAGGGCCTCCAATGTCGCGTCGGCGGCCGACGGGCTCAGGGCGGCCGTGATGCCGGTCACGTAAAACCAATTGGCCCCGGTAAGAATCTTGGGCCAGTCCATCATTCCAGGCTGGATGCGGGCCATTGCCGAGTCGGTGCGATCGTAAACGATGCCGCTCGGTCGCGGCGCCGCCCCAAACTCCAGAAAATAGACACCGACCCGATCCTCTTCGGTGAAGAGGATGTGAGTCGCAATGCCGGTCTCGGACGCTCGATTGACGATGAGTCGGCCGAGCGGATTGTCGGTGAGCCGCGAGACCCAGGTGCTGGTGCGGCCCAGTCGAGCAAGGCCAATAGCCGTGTTCAACTCGGCGCCGCCAATCTCGACGTCGAGCGAATAGGCTTGCTCGAGCCGACGATGATTCGCGGGGGCGAGCCGAACCATCGCTTCGCCAAATGTGATGACGTCCATGGATTAAGTACGATCAGGAAGAAGCGAGAATTTCATCGACAGCGACGCGCCAGCCGGGCACGGCAGGCTCCGCATCAGCCGTCTGACCTGTAACAAAAACTTCGGGTAGATCGGGAGTCGTTGTCCGAAAAACACGGATGCAAGCAGCAATTGGATCGACGTCCCAGACGACCGCGGTGCCCGCCTCGAAGTAGTCGGCGCGCTTGGCGGCCATGGCCTCCTCGGCCGCATCGCCGTAGTCGCCCTTGCTGCGCACCTCGACGGCCAGCGTCGGCGAGCCCTCAATGAAATCCATCTCGTCGTCCGGCAGTCGACCAACGAATAGCGAAGCATCCGGAGAGAATGACTCGCGGCCAGAAGTCAATTCCGGCACCGCGAAGCCGACGTTGTCCGGCAAGGCGACGCCATGACCGGTCCGCTGAGCGTGATCGTCGAGACTGCGGAAGATGCGGCCGCCAATGCGGCCAGGGTGGAAGCCCGTGGGCATAAGCGGCACCACCATTCCGCCGATCAGTTCCGCCTTGCCATCGACGCGCGCGAGGTCGGCGAGCGTGGCGACAGTTGGCAGTACCGAAGACATGATGTACGTCTCCTGGCCTCTCTCCATCCCTCCAAATTATCGAGTTCGGGCTCGTTTCACCACGTCAACGTATTGCGCCGCCAGGTCGCGAAGCTGATCAAACGCCTTCGCGGCGACAAGCTTCGGATCGACGAGTTGGCCGCCGATGCCCAGACAACAAGCACCGGCTTTCAAGAACTCGGCCGCGGTGTTCAGGTCGACGCCGCCGGTCGGCATCAGGCGGATTTGCGGCAAGGGCCCGCGCATGGCCTTGAAGAACGCCGGGCCGACGACGTCGGCCGGGAAGACCTTTACGATGTCCGCGCCGGCTTCCCAGGCATGGACGATCTCCGTCGGCGTGAAGGCTCCCGGCATCACAAGTTTGTCATAGCGCCGGCACAGACGAATCACTTCCGTATTGACGATCGGCGAAACAATGAACTCGGCCCCCGCGAGCAATGCGGCCCGACAAGTCTCGGACTCCAGGACCGTGCCCGCCCCGAGTAATACGGCATCGCCCAGGTCCCGCTTGGCGTCGCGCAAAACGTCGAGCGCGTTGGGGACCGTCAGCGTCACCTCGGCTACGGTCACGCCGCCAGCGGCCAGAGCGCGAATGACTTCAACCAGACCGGTTGGCTCCGGCGCTCGGACGACGGCGACGATCCCAGCATCAAGGACGCGCTGTAGGGACTGCGAACTCATGGAACTTGACTGAACTCAGGGGTCAGGTCGGGCGATTAGAGCCGACTTCGGGTATTCGTAGCGGAAGTCGCCAGACTTCCGTTTGAGCATGAAGTTATTGCAGCTCTTACGTAGCCTTCTCGCTCCGCGAGAAGTAAGCAAGGCTGGCCCGTGAAAAAAGCCATTGTTTCGGACCGCGCCTGCCTTTGCAATCTTCTCGCGGAGCGAGAAGGCTACGTTCAAATTGCAATGAGCCGCTAGAAGTTTGTCTTACGAGACTTCAGGCCTGCGGCACTTCACGGCGATACGCGCTCGATTAAAGTCTGCGTCTTAAGCAACGTGCAATCGGCAGGAAAGGTATGGAACGTGTTGATTACCAGGCACCCGGCTCGGCCATCGGCGGTTACTAACCCCAATGGCGCCAACGCACATCGGTGCTGCGGCTCCAGCAGGTGCAACAAGCCGCGTTTGCGGCCGTCGGCCAGCAACTCTTCGTGAACCCGACTAAATAGGGGAAAGGGGAGCGTCTCGGCTTGCGCGCTCATCTGATAGCAGAAGATCGGCGATGCGCGGAAGGCATCTGTATGCTCGCCCTCGAACCGGTGTCGCCAGACATGCCCCCGACCGGGAAGTGGCTGGCCGCGTGCCGCCGTCAATTCCGTCAAAAACACGTTCCCCGATTGCCAGCTGATGGCATGACCGGCCGGCGTAATGCGAACGGTCAAGACATAATCGTCCTGTCGAACTTCGCGAGACGCGAGCGTCTCGATCAATTCCGGATGGATGGGCCGACGGAATAGGTGTACCGACATCGCGTCGGCTGGTGGTCGCTGGGCTAGGCTGGTCATGGCATCAAGGCCCGTCGTCGGTCGACATCCTGCGCGATTATAGCGGCGAGCTTTCCGGCCACAATGCGGGTTGCAAGCGGGGTTGACGGATCGCGAATGGAGCGCGATTCCCCATCTGGAAAAAGCCAACGGGCCAGGGTGTTACCCCTGGCCCGTTGCGCGAGTCCACCTTCCTAGGGTTCAATCAACCACCGACCTTCGGGGTGGCGGTCTTCGGCATTTCCTTCTTCGGGTCGGCCGGGACCGTCGGGACGGCCATCGGGGCGACCGGAGCGACGACCGCGCCGCCGCAGCCATTGTCACAACCCGTGTTGCAGCAGCTCGTCTTCTTGCAGGAAAAGCACGAGAAGCACTTGCTGAAGCAGCAGGTCTTCGGAGCGCAGCACGTGGTCGGCGCACAAGCCGGTGCACACGGAGCCGGGCACGGGGCCGGGGCGCACGCCGGAGCGCACGGGGCCGGGGCGCAGCAGGTCGTCGGCGCACAGCAGGTCGGCTTGCTGCAGCAGAACGTCGGGCAGCACAGCTTCGGACAATGGAACGTCGGACAGTGGATCGTCGGACAACAGATCTTCGGACAGTGGAACGTCGGGCAGCAAGCCGGAGCTTCCGGGGCGCCCGCCATCGCCACAACCATCACTACGCTATACATCTCACTAACCCCCTCAGTCGGATGCCAGTCACTCCGCCCCAGACGCTGCCCTCTTGCGAAGGCCGATTCCCCACCTCGGGCGGATGTGACGACACACCCGAAGCTGATTCGATGGATGGTTGTTAGGGTGGGAAATCTAGTTAGCTTGCGTCGTATGAAGAATATAGTAAAGCTAGGCAAGACTTGCGTCAAACCTTCTGCCCGCTTGACCTTCCGTTCCGGACCATCTTGCCATCCTACGATCGGCCCTGCCTTCACAATTCGCACAGACGGTATTCAGCTGAACGGCCCGAAAAGGCCATTCTCGTCAAACGTGCAGCATTTTTTGGGGTTGTATTCTAGTGCGGCCCTGGTAAATCGGGCAGATTATGACGACTGGGATAGGAGACATCCCCTTTACATTTCAGCTCTCACCGGATAAATAAGACCTGCAAGTCCGATTTAGCCGATCAGCTGACAGGGAGGCCAGTCCTGGCCGATATGGGTCACCACAACCCGTTTAGGCCCTACCACCGGCTCCCAACGGCGACGGGCCACCGGGACTACCAGTTTTTGGCGAGGTTTCTGAACCAGTTTTTCGGAGCGCAGTATCGACGCAAAACTATTGCTGAAAGATGGATAGATCAAACGCACGATCAAAGAGCGCCAGACCCAATAACCCGTTGGCGCTCTTCGTGGCGCCCTTTGATTGGCGCTCTTTGATTTTGGCCCTATTTGGATTCCTCAGTCGGTCGATTTCAAACCCTTGTGCCCACTGTTGGCGCCCAACCTCGGAGCGGTCTCATGACGGTCACAGACGCATCACCTTCCGATCTGCACGAGCCGCCCGTATCGGCCCAGCGGGTGTTGATTGTCGGCCTCATTGGCGTCGGGTTGGCTGGCGTTGCGATGATGTTGGGTTTACTGTTGGGCGCTCCGCGGCGGGGGTTCGACGTCCATTACGCGGACGGCCCTCGCGCTCTCCTGGCCTGTGTCGGCCTGTTCATCTCCGGATGTGCGGTGTCGATGCGGCCGGGCTGGTTCGGCGGTTGGTTATGCGCGGCTGGCGCTGCACTGCTCGGCTACGGGGTTGGCTGGCCCCGGCCGGCCGGCACCGAATGGTATCTGGCGCCGCCGCGCGACTGGATCGCTGGCGTGCCGAACTCCTGGGACTCGGTTCAGATCTATTTCTTCGTGGCTATTTTCATCGGCCTCATTGGCACGGCGTGGACGCTATCGCTCCAGTATTTGCCCGAGCTGTTCAAGAACGTCGTCGGGCCGAAATGGACTCATGTTCCACGACAGATGATGTTCGCGGTCGTCATGCTCGGGATGGCCTATCACTTCGCGGGCATCCTGTCGGCAGTCACCTCGCCACCGCCGACGCCCTACCTGACCGACCATTACTGGAAACGCGTCGCCCGACCCTACCTGCAGTTCGCCTATATGAACAACGCGTACCAGTTCTACTCGCCGGACCCCGGTCCCGCGTGCGAAATCTGGATCTGCGTTGAGTATCGCAAGCAGACGACGTCGGCGGATCAAGTTGCCGAGAAGGAATGCGTCTGGGAATATATCCCGAAACGGGCCCAGCATTACAAGGACCCGCTCGGCCTCGCGTTTTACCGCCGCTTGTCGTTGACCGAGAACATTGCGCAGTATCTTGCACCCGGCTACATACCACTCCCGGCAGAACAGGCCAAAGTCTACGCGCGCCGCGACCGCGCGCGGGTTCCCGAGTCGATCGATCGCACCGCCGGGGCCGACGAAAAGCTCATTGTTATTCCGCGCTCGTCGCGCGATGACCTGGAACGGCGTGTCCCCAACGACCTGGTCGTTCGGCAGGTTCTTCCTTCGTATGCCCATCACATCGCCGAGTCGTACGCCCGGCCCGGCTGGGACGTGCGCAGTGTGAAGATCTATCGGGCACTGCATGTCATTTGCAGCATGTCTGAATTCCACGGGTGGGACACAGTTTCCGGAACGACCAAAGCGGGCAAGGACCCGTACAACGCGTCGTACTATCTCGCGTACTTTCAAGGCGAATTCGACAAGAACGGCCGGCTGGTCGACCCCACCGACCCGATGCTCTATTGGCTGGTGCCGATCATCCAGGACAAGGAAGACTGGAAAGACCGCGACGAGTACTACGAGCGCGGCGGTTTCCACCACTACTTCACCGACTACGTTTCGCGCCATGCGCGATGCAACCGACCGGTTGATTGATTGCTTCGTGCGCCCGCTGGCCCGCGCTTCATGTAAAGTTCGCCCTGCTCCGCAGCCCAGGATTTCCACGGAGGATGACCGTGAACGACCAACGCCAGAATATCCTCGGCCCCATCGGCCGGTTCTTCTTTTCGCCGACCGATCCGACCACGCTTGGCTTCATTCGCATCCTCACGGGCCTGATTGTCCTCTACACGCACGCCGCCTATACGCCCGATTTGCTTGAATTCATGGGCCCCAACGCGTGGTGGGATCATCATTCCGGCAACAAGCAGCGGCGCGAGGCACCGTATATTCCGATTCCCATCGGGTGGTCGGAATTTACGCCGACAATTCGGACCGACGACGTGCCGCAGCGGCGAACCGCCGAAATCGAATTCTTCCGCTCCTTGCCGCTCGACCCAGCACAGCGCAAGGAACAACTCCGCTATTTGGACACGCTGATTCGAGCTACGCAATTCGAGCAGACAGCCGACCTGCGTGCCAGTGAAGTCAACTATCAGAAGGCGTTTCGCTCGTACAACGAGGGCATCAATTTGGTGAACTCGGCGGCGCGCGTGCTGACCGACGAGCAAAAAGCGCGAATGCGCGCCGCCTTGGGGACCGAACCTTTCAACGAGTCGCTGGCGCCCATTCACGTCCCCGATTTCCTGCGCAGCTTTTCTCCGCAACAACGGATGCAAGTGTGGGAAGAGGTCAATCAATTTAGCCTGGCGTTGCCCAAGGACGCGGACCAGCAGGACTATGTGCTCGAATGGATGGCGAACTATCCGTTCCAGTGGCGCACGAAGCTCTATCAGTTCCTCGTCGGCGATTTGCGCGTCGATGGGCGCGACATGAGTCTACCCGCGGATGCGCTCGAACGGGCCGAGTTCCTCGATTTCATGGATACCTGGGGCGGCGACACGCGGCAGGCGGAACACAAGGGCACGGCCGTCTTCTCCCATTGGTATCACCTGACGGACTCGACCACGATCTACGCGTTCCACTTTTTGTTTCTCGGCGTGTGCGTCTTGTTCACCATCGGTCTCTGGTCGCGCGTCACCTCGGTCCTCGTGTGGACGGGGACCCTTTGCTACATCCACCGCGGCCAGCTCATCCTGTTTGGCCAGGACACGATGCAGACGATCTTGATCATGTACTTGATGATCGGGCCGTGCGGGGCCGCGCTTTCCATCGACGCGCTCTTGAAACGCTATCGGGCCGCCAAGGCACAGCTCGCAGCCGGTGGGCGCCCGATCGCCTGGGCCGAGCAAACGCTGGCGGGGCCTGTTCGCTCATGGCTCGCCAATTTGGCGATGCGTTTGTTGCAGGTCAATTTCTGTTTGATTTACTTGTCATCGGGCGTGTCGAAATTGAAGGGGACGACGTGGTGGGAACACTCGGCCGCCTGGCTGACGCTGTCCAATCCTGAGTTTGGCCTAATGCGATATCCGGCCTACGAGTGGTTAATGCGTCTGCTGGTTGAGTCGCGGTTGCTGATGGGCATCATCGCGGGCAGCGTCACGGTGTTCACACTCTTCGTGGAACTTTCGTTTCCACTTCTTATCTGGACGCGCTTGCGACCGGTGATGGTTTGCCTCAGCGTGATGTTGCATTTCGGCATCGGCATCATCATGGGCCTCACGGTCTTCGGCCTCTACATGTTCACGATGGCCCTCGGCTATTTCCCCTCCCGCTTGATCCGCGACCGCGTCTGCGTGACACCGGGCAGCGGTCGCAAACTGATCATGCGCTTCGACAGCCGCAGCCCCAAGGCATTGCGAATGGCGGCGCGCATCAAGGCACTGGACCTTGCCGGACAGGTGACGTTTGTCGACACGGCGGGTCACGAAGGCGGCGTCCGCCTCACCGGGCCGGACGGCGAGGCACGCACCGGCCGCGAAGTCACGCGAACCGCACTCCGCGAACTGTCGCTGTTGCGCCCGTTCCGGCTGATGGCGTCGGTTTTCTAGGAGCCCGAAGCGCAAGCGAGGATTGAATTTGCACCCTCGCTTATCCCCTCAAGTCCTTCCACCCGAATAGCCGATCTTTCCTACACGGCTCATTCCGCCCGGCCCGGCCGGGCGCGGTAGTTCGCCTCGACGCAACCCCGTCGCGGCGGTATGGGGCGATCACCTGGATTGCCGGCCCGGCCGGTGGCCCAAAGGAGGGGCGACGTGCGTTCCGCGCTGCCGCTATTGCTATGGTTCGCATCCGCCGTCGCGGCCCAGCTCCCGACGGACGGCCGCGCCTCCTACGCCCGCGACGACCGTATCCAGCTCCCGTTCGATCTCCGCACCAACGATCGCGCCACCAAGGTCACGCTGTATTCCAGCTACGAGGATGGGCCGTGGCTGGAATTCGATTCGATGAAGCCGGGCAATCGCAAGGGCTTCACGTTCAAGGCCGATCGCGATGGTCTGTACGCGTTCGCAACCATGACCACTTTCGCGGACGGCACGACCGATCCGCATAAGAAGGATCAACTCGTCGAGCAAAAGCGTGTCATCGTCGATCGCACGCCGCCGAATTTTCAATCGATTCGCGCCTCGCTCGCGGCGGACGGATCGCCGGGCCTCGAATGGGACGTGTACGACAAGTACATGGATCCGCGCGGCATCAAGCTCGAATTCCGCTGGGACGGCCAGGGTAGCTTCGGACCGATCGAGAAGGGAACGCAGTTCGCCGCGCGCGACAGCATGCATTGGAAGCTGAAACCGAAGGACCGCATGCAGGTCCGCGTGATTGCCACCGATCGCGCCGGCAACAAGACCGAGAGCGACCCGATCTGGGTGACGGGCAAGGATGCCGACCGCTGGGGCGGCGACGAAGCGCCGGCCATGCGCGCCACCACCAGTGGGCCACGCGACACCAACGTGACGCCCGCGACGGGCACCGTTCAACCGACGTTGCACTATGTGAACGACAAGACGGTGCAGGTCAAAGTCAACGCCAACGTGGGTCCGTCGGGTCTCGAAAAGGCGTCGCTGTGGTGGGCGGACGAGAAGCTTGAATGGCAGAAGTGGAAGGACGATGTCGGTCCGCTGCCAGCCCCGCCGTCGACGACGGCGGATAGCATGCGCCGAGTTCCTGTGGACTTCACGTTCGTGGCTCAGCGCGACGGCCTTTACCACTTCGTGGTCGTGGTCAAGAACCATCGCGAAGCGAACCGCCCGGACCCCAAAAAGGGTACGATCGGCGATGTGCAGGTGATGGTTGACACAACCAAGCCCGTGGTCGAGCTGATCAGCACGCGGCCCAGCCCGAACGGCGACCGCGGCGCCATCGTCGATATTCGCTGGAAGGCCACCGACGCGAACATCGCGCCAGTGCCCATCAAACTTGAGTACCGTGCCCTACGGGCGGACAAGCCCGGCGATGTCAGCGGGTGGAAAGAGATCACCCCGGGCTGGATCGACAACACCGGCCAGCACACCTGGTCGGCCCCGCCGATCAGCGAAGCGCACGAATTCCACATTCGCGTGACCTGCAAGGACCGAGCAGGCAATGAGAATTCCGTGGAAACGACCAAGCCGGTCAACATCGACCTTTCGAAGCCCGGCGTCGAGGCGGTCGAAGTGCGGCCCGGCATTTCGGACATGAGCATCATCCCCGGGCCGCCGAAGAAGTAGCTCGGCGAGCGGAGGTGCGTAAGCACCCCGATAATGTCTTCTCCACTGCGGACATCATCGGGGTGCTTACGCACCTCCGCTCGCCTTTACTTCGCTGCCGTCACCGCCAACTCTTGCAGCGCCTGCCGCATCGGTGATGCGTCGCTGTTCGGCAGACCGGTCCGCTGAATGAGCAGGATCACGAAGAGATCCTTGTGCGGGTCGATCCAACCTTGCGTTCCAAACGCCCCGCCGTGGCCGAAGGCGCCGGGCGAGAGCATCGCGGTCACGCCCTTCGGTTCCTTCACCACCGCGAAGCCGAAGCCGTAGCTCATGCCTTCCGTGAAGCCGGTCTTGATGTCGCCGGTCTGCGTTTTGGTCATCTCGGCGACGGATTTCTCAGAGAGAATTCGCTTCCCGTTCAGCTCGCCCTTGTGCAGCATCATCAGATAGAGCTTGCTCAGATCGCCGGCACACGAGATCAGCCCGCCGGCTGGGATCGGATGACGCGGGTGCGGCGGCAAGCCAATGAGAGAGTTCCCGGTGGCCACGAGATGGCCGTCCTTGTCCTTGCCATAGGTCATGGCCAAGCGCTTCAGATGCTCCGAAGTTGGGTAGAAGAGAGTGTCGGTCATTCCCAGCGGATCAAAGACGCGCTCCTTCAGAAACGTGGGGTATGACTGACCCGACACGACCTCGATGATGCGGCCAAGGGTGTCGATGCCCGGGTTTGAATAGGCCCACTTGCTGCCTGGCTCAAACTCAAGCGGCCGCAAGGCCGCGGCCATCGTCGTCTCGGCAAGAGTGCGGTTGCGTTTGGCGTACACGTCGTCGACGCCCGGCGGATAAGGGGCGAGGCCGGCGGTGTGCGTGAGCAGGTCGCGCACCTTGACCGGCCGGGCCGGCCTCTTCAATGTCAGCAAGTCTTTGCCACGTTCGGCGACGAGCAATTGTCCCGTGAATTCCGGCAAATACTTCGCCACGTCGTCGTCCGGGTTCACCTTGCCCTCGTCGACCAGGATCATGATGCCGACGGCGGTGATGGGCTTGGTCATCGACGCAATACGGAACAGCGTGTCGCGCCTCATCGGGTCCTTGGCCGCCAGATCGCGATGGCCGACGACGGTCTCGTGCGTGAACCCATCTCCTCGGCCGACGACGGTGACGGCCCCGGCCAGATCGTTCGCATCGACAAACTTCTGCATCGCCAGGGCAATGCCGTCGAGTTTGCCAGGAGCAGGAGAATCGGCCTGGACCGTCGTAGCGGTGAGAACGAGGCCGAGAATCAGCAAGCGGCGCACGGACATAGAAGGCTCCGGAGAGGCGTTCCGCTTTTTGTAGCTGAATTCGTGAGAATTCAGCGCTCGGCCCCGGGCGCATCTGAATTCTCACGAATTCAGCTACGAGGGCCGCCGCGGCGTACACTACGAAGTTGTACCCTGGAGACGCCGATGCCGCCGCGTGACGCGAAGGAAGTGCTTTTCCTCGGAGCGAACGACCACGACCGCAGCCGGGCGGCGGAGGTGCTGTTCAACGCCGTCGCCGAGCGCATGGGCTTGCCGTGGGTCGGTGTCTCACGTGGCCTCGCCGTCGGGGCCGTGAAGGTCAAGGGCCAGATGGCCGCGGCGACCGTGCAGGCGCTCGAAGCACAAGGGATCAAGTCGAAAGCGTTCACGCGGCCGCCGCTGACAGTGAGTGCCGAGGATGTCGAAACCGCGGCCCGCGTGATTGTGGTCGACCGAGCCCAACTCGAGCCGGCGGTGCGCGAGCGCTTCCCCGATCGACCCGAGGGGATGGAGTTTTGGCAGCTGGCCGCGGGAGACGTTCCCGCTGTTGAGCGTGCCGTCATGCAACTCGTGACACGGCTGGTCGGCGGCCGCACCGATGTCGTGGTGCCGGAGCCGCCGCCGAAACCTGAACCGCCGAAGAAAGTGCTCACCGCCAAGGTCGGCCGCGAAACCGCTGGCCGCAAGGGCAAGGGGGTCACGACGATCTTCGATTTGCCACTGCCGGAAGCCGAGCTTCAAGAGCTGGCCGCGAAGCTGAAACAAAAGTGCGGCACCGGCGGCACCGTGAAAGATGGCCGCATCGAAATCCAGGGCGACAACCGCGACCGCGTGATCGCCGAGCTAGAGAGGCTCGGATTCAAGGTGAAGAAGGCGGGCGGCTAGGGGCGCAATTGCAGCCCAAATGAGAGATTGCCAACTAAGATTGCCACCCCCTCCCACCGGTTGGCAATCTCTCCTCGCTGATTTTGACTTATCTTCTTGCCATCGAAAGAGATATGGTCAACTCTCTGGAGCCAAAATACTAGCGCAATGAATCCCCCCGAATCGCCCACGTGAATCGAGTCGTTCTGACATTTGGCTAATATTTGTTGCGATGGCTTCTAACGGGCAAACGTTAACGACCGCGCACCCGCCGCCCGGCCTGCCACTGGCGTCATCAGGCCTGTCGACAGTTCCTTCACACGCTCGACTACCACGGCTTGCAACTCGTTGAGGTTCGGGGCTTTCGCCATTCCATCGACGATTGCCTGCGTGAAGTAGCTGAGCGTCGCGCCTGGCTCTTCAATCGATCGCTCCGTTCCCTGGCACGAAGCCAGCACGATTGCGCCGCAGTCTTCGCTCAAGAGGCCACGGACCAGATCGTCCGCACTGGCGCCCTTCGGCCGTGCCGCGTCGAGCACCACCATCACACGACCCGGAACTTCGGCCAGGGCCGACTTCAATCGCCCGGCAGGCAACTTGCCGTCCGCATCGTGTAGCATCAGTCCCACCTCGCCTTTATCGTCCGCGCTGCCACGGCCGGCGAAGAAGAACACGCCAACATCGTCGGCTGTCGTCTTTTGCTTGAGCCACGCCAGGCCGGCTTCGACGCCGGCACGGTTGGCCTCCTTGTCCGTCAACACTTTCACCTCAACTGCCCGGAACGCCTTTGATTGATCCTGAAACGCCTTCGCAATGGCCCCTGCGTCGGCCGCGGCACACTTGAGTGCCAACGGGCCGGCATAGTCGCTGATGCCAATGGCCAGCACGTATAAGGCCGGCAGCTCTGCCTTACCGGGCACAACGATCTCGACCGGGGCCGACGCGCCGCGACTGCCGCCATCGGCGACTGCGATCAATGCGTGCGGTCCCGGCGGCAGATCGACTGGCCAGGAAGCTTTCACTTCGCCGTCGCCATTCGTCTTGCGAACACCAGCGTCGCCCCCGTAAGGCCGACCATCAACGAGCAGGCGCATCGATCCGACTGCCGAGCCGGTCGACGGTCGAGCGGTGGCCGTGACCTCGAACTTCGGCCCGACCTCGCGCAGGCGCGATCCGCCGGGGCTCGCGATCTCGACGGTCGGCGGCGGCACGTGAACGAGGTCGAGCTTTTCCATCGGCGCGATCGCACCACCGCGCGCGTAGTGTTGAAACATCGAAGGTTGATACAGCGATGAACGAAACCGCGCTGCCGGCGAATAGGTCGCGAGCTTGTCGCGGCCGGCATCGACCTGCCAACCCATCAACCGTTCACCGCCGGGGGAGCAGACGTACATTCCGAACTCGGTCCACGCGATCCAGTCGTTCCCCGAGGGCAAGATCGAGAACACCGGCTTGCCGCGATCCGCCCGCCAGATGCGGATGGTCTGGTCTTCGCCGCCGGTCGCAAAGGTCAAGCCATCCGCCGCTGGCGCGATGGCCGTGATCGCGCCCGTCATGCCGGCAAACCGGCGCAGGATCTTGCCATCCTCGGGGTTTGCCAGCACGAGACCGCGTTGCGTCGCGATCACGACCAGATCGTCGCCGAGCCAGGTATAGGCGAGGACCTTCCCCGACTGCGGATCGATCGTCGACAATTCTTGCACATCCTCGAACACCTTGACCCGGCTGTCGACGGCCCCGATCGAGCGGCCTTTACGATCATGAACGGCGCGCGGCAACTTGTCCGCCTCGTCCGGCAACGGCGCCGGCCGCAGGTCGCTGACATCAAATGCGCGTTCCAGCGGTGGAATGTTGTCCTCGCCGGGCTTCTTGAGTCGCTGGCCCCAGGCGATCGTTTTGCCATCGGTGCTCCAGGCGACCGACGAAATCGTCGTCCCGCCGCCTTGCAAACGACGGACGATCGACCCGTCGAACGTACTCCAGACAATGGCCTCGTTGAGTTCGTTCCCGGCGGTCACAGCCAGCTTGCCGTCGGCCGAGATCGCGCCGGCCCACACGTCGCCGGAATGGCTGCCGATCCAACTTCGTTCGGCGCCGCTCCCGGCATGGATCAGGCGAGCGCTGCGCACCTTACTGTCGTCCGGGTCCTCAAAGGGCGGCCCGGCACACAGCAGATCGCTGCTATCTGGGGCGAAGGTGAGGACGCGGATTCCCGTCTTCGTCGGCACTGGGTAGTTGTGCATTCCGAGACGCTTGACCTTCTCGTCGTACAGAGTGATCGAACCGTCCTGATTGCCGATGGCGAGGAGTTTGCCGTCGGGCGACCAGGCGACGCGGTGCGGCGGATGCTCCTCGTCTTTCAAAACGTGCTCGGCCTTGCCGCCGGCGATCGGCCAGATGCGTACGGTCGCGTCCGCGGCAGACGTCGCAACGCGCTCGCCATCGGCCGACAGGGCGACGTGGTTCAATGCGGCGGTGTGCCCACGCAACACAGTCTCGCACTTGCCGCTGTCCACATCCCAGACGCGCGCCGTCTTGTCGAGGCTGCTCGAAACAAGCCGCTTGCCGCCTGGCCCGAACGCAAGAGCGTTGACGGAATCGGTATGGTCAGTGAGCGTCCGAATGAGCCGACCGGTCTCCAGATCGATGAGGTAAATCGGGCTGCCATCTTTGCCCTGCTCCGGCGTCGCGCCGGCGGTCGCCGCCGTCTTCCCGTCTGGTGAAAGAGCGAGGCAATACAGCACGCCATCGGCCCACGGCCGCAAGGGTAAGCGGATCGTGCGCACCAGGTCGCCGGTGGCCACATCCCACAAGCGCACGGTCCGATCCATCGACGCCGTCACCACGGTCTTTCCGTCGGGCGTGAACGCCGCGCCACGAATCGGCGCCGAATGCCCGCCAGTGTCAACCACGGCGTACGGTGCTTTTGGATCAACCTTCGGACCACCCTTCGGCTGAGCGTGGGCGTTGACGGCGACGATGCCGAGCAGGGAGGCGACTAGGAATTGGCGCATGGCGGCTCGAGGGTGCGCAGAGTGTTGAAAGCGCATTATCGGTGTGAATGAGTTGGACGCAAGTGGCGACTTGACTGGATACGGCTACCCCGACTCCGTCTTTGAAAGTTCCCCATTTTAACATGACACCGCCTTGCGTTTCTGGTAATCTCATTCTCACTCGCGTTCGATCATCCCCCTGCTCTCACCTGCCGGTCCCATACGCAGTTGTGGCTGCTCCTCTCACCCTCGGAATTGCCATGCCCCCGCGCCGACGGCTCGCCGTGCAAGTTTTGGAGTCACGCCTGGTTCCCGCCAGCGCCTTGACGCAGGCGCTCGACCTACCCGACGACGCGGTCGTCGAGATCCCGGCGACCAACGATCCGCGCTCCGTGGCGTCGTTGCTCAATGTCGCCGCCAATGGGCTGGCTGGCATGCCCACGGGGCCAAACCACAATTTCGTCTTGTTGAGCAACGGCGACGCGAACCGGGCCTATGGGCCGCGCCAGGGCTATCCGGAGTTCGGCGTCGACTTCGCGCCGGGCGGGTCGGCCGGCGACGACCAGCGGCTCAAGGTCACCGTGCCGGTGCCCGTCGGGGCGACACATGTCAAGTTCGACTTCAACCTCTTCACCCAGGAGATTCCTTCGTTTTCGGTCTTCACGAACGATTTCAACGACACGTTCAAGATCACGGCAACGCCGATCGGCGCCGGCGCCCCCTCGACGCTCCTCGACACGACGATCAACGACCTCGAAGCGGCGGGCATGCCGCTGCAGTCGAATCCAGCCAACGCGCCCATTTATCTCTTCGACACCGGCTTGTTCGCGGTCGACTACCGCGTTCCACCCGGCGCGACCGCGATCACGTTCGATTACCTCGTTACCGACGTCGGTCCCGGGGCCAAGGGGCATGGCGGCGGCGATTCGGCCATCGCCATCGACAACTTCCGGTTCGCGTCGGCCAAGCAAAAGATCTGGTTGAACTTCGATGGCGCCGCGCTCGTCGACTACCCGGTCAACGGCGGAACCACCACTTTCCCGATGTTCCAGCCGGCCGACATCCGGTCGGTCGATACGCGGGCCGCACTCATCGCTTCCATCCTGGCGGGGGTGCAGGCCAAGTTCGCCGATTTTGACATCGACTTTGTGACCATTCAGCCGGTAGCCGGCACCTACGGCACAATCACCATTGGCGGGAACACGAGCAACCCGGTCGTGCTCGGTGCGTCGGCCGACCCACGAATGGTTCGCGACTTGGGGATGAACACCGACATCCTGTCCGCCATTGGCGATGTGTTCGGCGGCTCGGTGTACGACTACGGCAACGCGTCCGACACGACGCCGGGGTTCGTCCTGTCCGACCAGTTTGAACTTTCGCCTCTGTACACCCTCGAAGACGCGGCCACGCTGCAAAAGCGTCTGGAAGTCACGATTTCGCACGAGGTGGCGCACACGCTCGGCACGCCGCACGTGGCGAGCTTCTTCCCCATGAACATCATGGCCGAATTCGCGCCGCGTGACCCGAACGCCACGTTCGAGGATGCGGAACGGCCGCTGGCCGAATCGGGGCCCGATCACCGCGGTGAGATCAACATTCACGACTATTTGGAAAGCGTATTGGGCAGCAGCGGCGGTCTTTCGTCGCTCGGCTTCGCGGCGGCGCTGGCCCAGTATCAATCGTTGTTGAACATCCCCCTGAAGGTGCCGCTCTACGATGTGGTCTTCGGCTTGCTCAATGGCGCCGCCGACGGAACACCCGGCGCCAACGATCACGCAGCCACATGGATGACGATCCCGCAACTCGACGTCGGCATGAATCAGGTCGCGATCCCGAATCTCGGTTCGAACACGCGTATCACGTTCTATGCCTCCTCCGCCCCCGGCACGGCTCCGGTCGTCTATAGCGGCAGCCCGGCCGCTGGCGAAGTTGGCTTCAAGGACGGGTTCGAGCCGCTCTATGACTTCTCGGGCAATCCGCTGACATCGATTCCCGCTGCCTACGGTGTGCCGGGCGCGCTGAACCCAATCCCTGGGGGGCTGCCCATCTCGTTCTCGCCATTCGTCACACCGGGCCTCAAGATCATCGACCCGAAGAAAGGCTTCACGTTCAATGACGACTTCGGCAACCTGATTACGGTCAAGTCGTCGAGCAAAAACGGGACGGTTGGCATCCAACTCGACGATCCCGACGGCAATGGCGTCGGTCCGATCGCCCGCATTGAATTGCAAGGGACGACCGCGAAAGACAAGTTGGAAATCAAGATGGTGAAGCCGTCCGGGTTCCACCCGTTCGTGGAGGTGGGCGCCATCGTCGGCACGCAGCTCGGCACGCTGTCTGCCAAGAGCGCCAACTTGACGGGCGCCGGCATCACGTTCGGAGGCAGCGTCAAGTCGATCACGCTTCACGACGTGTTTGGTGGGGCCGACATTCGCGTCGGCGGTTGTTTCAAGACGAAGACGGCGCTGACGGTCCGCGATGTGGCCGCCGGCACTGACATCGAATGCGACGGGCAACTCACATTGAAGGCAGCGCGGATCGGCGCCGGGACGATTCACGCGGCATTGTTGGCCAAGATGGATGTCAAGGGCGATGCCAAGGCTTTGGCGCCCATTCCGGGCGATTTCATGAGCGACGTGACGATCGATCCAGGCCGAACTCTGACGGCCAAGGAAGCGAAGCTCAAGCTGCTGGACAAGGTGACGATCGCAGGGAGGACGTTTGGGGCCGATTTCATCGTGCAGGGCAATGTCGGGAAGTTCAAGACGGGCACGTTCGAGAACAGCACACTCCTGGTTGGCTATGCGCCGACGGACCCGCTCAACCCATTTGCGGGCGGCTCATTCACGAGCGACTTCGCGATTGGCGGCTTCACGACGACCGGCGTCATGGGTTTCGCAGGCAAGACGTTCGCCAACAGCGACATCGTCGCCGCTCAGGTCGGGCCGGTGAAACTGGCATCCGTGGAGACCAACAACGGCGGCATCGCCTTCGGCGTCGCGGCGAAGAATGGCCTGGCCAATAACCTGGCGTCGATCGCGTCGCCCGAACTGACTTACGATCCGAAGGCGGCGTTGCCGCAATTCGCGCAGGACTTTTTCATCAAGGTGATCTGAGGGCAGTTTCTGACGACGATGACATCAATTCACTCAAAGTTTGTGTCGGAAGCCCAGGTTTTCGTGGGGCAGGCCTCCGGCCTGCCAGGCCAAGGCAGGCCGGGAGGCCTGCCCCACGAACAAAACACTGTCTCTCATCGCGCCACCGATCATTTTGCGGAACTCCGCTGCCAGAAAAACCGTCTTGGTTCTGAAGACGCGAAAACTGCCGCCGCAAGCGCAGAATTCTCTTGATCTTTGGACTTGCTTGCGGTTCCATGTTGCATACGTTACCCAAACTCACGGCCGACCGGCCTTTGCCCAACAATTGTTTTGCCTTTCCGAGCCAGAAACCATGCTCGCATCCGTGTCGCGTCGTCGGGTCCTCTCCTTGGCCGGCCTGTTGGCCGTCTTTTGCATCCTGGCGCTCGCTGGGCCGGTCATGGCCCAGGACGCGGCGCCTGCCGATGCGTCGCAGAAGAACATCTTCGTTCACATCATCGAATCGGCCGGCTGGATCTTCGGCCCGCTGCTGATCTTGATGTCGATTTTCCTCATCGTGCTCGTCGTGCTGCTCATGCTCGACTTGCGCATGACCGTCGCGATTCCGCCGGGATTTGTCGACGAATTCATCGACACGGTGAACAAGCGCCGTTTCAAGGAAGCCTTCGAAATGGCCCGGAACGATACCTCGTTCCTCGGCCGTGTGTTGACGGCCGGCATGAGCCGCTTGCAATACGGCCTCGAAGATGCGCGCGATGCCGCGCTGAACATGCTCGAATCGATCCGCTCCGGCAAGGAACAAATTAACAACTACATGGCGGTCATCGGCTCGCTCGGGCCCCTCGTCGGCCTGGTCGGCACGGTGCTCGGTATGATCCGGGCGTTCATGTCGTTGTCGAGCGGCGGCACGCCGAACCCGGCCCAGTTGTCGAAGGGTATCGCCGAAGCTCTGTCGATTACGTTCCTCGGCATCGCGGTGTCGGTGCCGGCTATCTTCTTCAACGCCTTCTTCCGCAACCGGATTACTAAGGTGTCGATGGATACGGGCCATATCAGCGACGACCTGCTGACACAGATGTACCACAACTCGAAGAAAGCCGGCGCCACTCCAAGCGGCGCGACTGCTGGCCCCACCGGTCCGACGCCGCCGGCCCCGCCGCCAGGCCGCGGCGCCACCACCAGCCCGCCGCCGATGTAATAGCGTTTAGTCCCCAGTTCTCAGCTCCAACTGACGATCTGGACTGAGAACCGAGAACTAGCAACCGGGAACTGTGCGGAGAGTTCAGCCATGAGTCACGGCGGCGGCGGCGGCGGCAGGGGCCAAGTCAGCTCCGATCCGAACTTGACACCGCTGCTCGACCTCGTGTTGCAGCTGGTCATGTTCTTCATGCTCGTCGCCAACTTCATCATGGACGAGCTGAGCGACAAGATTCACTTGCCGGTGGCGAGCCAAGCCAAACCGTTGACGGCGAACGACCGCAACATCCTCTATTTGAACGTCAACAAGGAAGGCAAAGTCTTGCTCTCGGTCGGCGACCCGCTCATTACTCCCGAGAGCATCACGGTTTACATGCGCCAACAGGCCAGAGCGCATCCGAAGGGTGAGGCCTTCGCCAGGGACAACACAACCGTGATCATCCGGGCCGACAAGGACACGCGGTTCCAGAATATCTTCAAGACGATGTCGGCCATCAAGGCCGCTGGGTACAAGAAACTCCAGCTTCGCGCCGAAATCGCGGGCCAGAAATAGGACCACTGTCGTGCCAAGAAAGCACAAGCGCAAAGTCGAGTCCCCCGTCGACGTGACGCTGCCGATCACGCCGATGTTGGACATGTCGTTCCAATTGTTGAGCTTCTTCATCCTCACGTTCCACCCGATGCCGGTCGAGGGTCAGCTCTCGATCAACCTGCCGAAGATCGACGCGTCGGAGAAGCCCGAGATCGATCCGACGCCGC
Source organism: Gemmataceae bacterium (assembly GCA_036266155.1). Classification (GTDB taxonomy): domain Bacteria; phylum Planctomycetota; class Planctomycetia; order Gemmatales; family Gemmataceae; genus SIAJ01. Next base: position 55,250 of record DATANR010000328.1, read on the forward strand.
CCGACGAAAAGAAGGACGAGTACACACTGACGGTGATCTCGAATTCGTCCGGCGAAGTGGCTCTCATCAGTTTGAAGGGCCCGACCGTCAACTCGGAAAACATCAAGAACTTCGCCGACCTGTTCGTGCAACTGAAGAACATCCCGAAGCCGCAGAACAAGGCTGAGTTGGTGGCCATCACGATTGAAGCTTCGAACGACCTGACCTACGCCCGGTTGATCGAGACGATGGACCTGTGCAAAAAGGCCGGGTACGACTCGGTGAATCTCGCGCCAACGAAGGGCGGGCGGTAGCGGAACTTCCGCCGCCGCCGGCACGTCCAACCCTCGCACCTTTCACCTCCGCGAGGGCCTGTCATGCGGAAACGAAGCCCCGGCGTCGATGTCGCACTCCCGATCACACCCATGCTCGACATGTCATTTCAGTTGCTCGCGTTTTTCATTCTGACGTTTCACCCAATCCCCATCGAAGGGCAGCTGGCGGCGCAAATGCCGATGTCCCAGGCCAATGATCCGGCGAAACCGGTGCCGATCGATGACGATACCAAGGACCAATACACGATCGCGGTCTATTCGGCCGATGGCGTTATTTCTGGCTTGAGTCTTCGCGGGCCGACGATGGTCCGCGATAACATTTCCACGCTCCGTGAACTCCGCGACGCCCTCGACATAATCCCACGGCCGGGAAAAATTGGCCCGAAGCTCGATGTGGTCGTGACCATCGAAGCATCAAACGACTTAACCTATGCCCGCCTTGTCGAGGTGATCGACCTGTGCAAGAAGGCCGGAATCGAGTCAATCAACCTGTCGCCATTGCGGGGCGGGCCAGCGTTGTAGCTGAATTCGTAAGAATTCAGTTCCCGACGCTGGGGCGGCAATTTTTGCCCACGGACGGGAACTTTCTGGCAATTGCCTGCGTCGCAACGGTATACTTTCGCTATTGATCGCTCAGGGTCCGTACCCATCGGCGTCTCTCCGTATGAACGTGATTGGCCGGCTTTTCGTGCTGACGGGCGGGTTCCTGATCCTTGCCAACGCGTATGGACAGGAGCCGGGTCAAACACCACGGCCACCGGTCACGGACCCGGTTCGCGAACCGACGGAAGAAGAACTTGCTCGACTCGACAAGGAATTTCCCGAATTCTTCGCGGTTAAGGACGATGCGCCGTTCCCCTTGGCCGGCAACGTCATTGTCGACGCCAAGAAACAGGGGCAGGCGATCCAGGAGGAACGGGCTTACGATTACGTGCTGGCCTTCGCCAAAAAGCAGCCGGCGGAGCGGATGGCGAAATATTCCCTCAAGGATGTGCCGATTGAGAACTTGTATCGACCGATTCGCTCGGACTATTTGCGCGAGTTGATCCACGTTGAGGGCCGTCTTTCGCTGGTTCAAACGCTAAAGCCGACGCCGGGCCTGGAATCACTTGAAAAGGTCGATCAGTTGTACGAGGCATGGATCATTCCGCAGGGATCGACTAAGCTAGTCTGTCTCGTTGTGTCGGAATTGCCGGAGGGCGTGACGCCGGGCGAGAATCAGAACAAAAGGGTGGCGTTCGACGCCTACTACTTCAAGCTCTGGCATTACGAAACACGCGGGGCCAAGGACGCGAAGGACCCGGAAAAGAAGCAATGGGAACGGGCGCCGCTGTTCCTCGGCAAAACCTTTGTTTTGCGTGGGGCTGCGACGGACGACACGACTTATACGCCTGGCATGTTGATGGGCGTCGTGGGCGGCCTGGTGATCCTGGTGCTGGCGGGCGCTGGCATGGCCTTCTGGTTCCGCAAGGGCGATCAGGCGACGCGGTCGGCGGCCCGGCACAAGATCGAGAGCGGCGTAACTTTTGAAGACAACCCGGAGCCGGCTGGCGGCCCCGTGAACCGGATTGCGGATCAATTTCGTAACGAGTGACCTGGGGCCGGCTCGACCGACCTCTGACCCCTGAAAGGGAGCCCGCTGTGGCAACCAAACCCGAGACGGAAGCCGTGGAGAATAACGGAAAACCCACCGGTAAGGGGGCCAACGTTATCCGCCGCGTCGAAGTGGCCGAGGAAGAAGCGGGCGCACGCGTACTCAACCGGCACCTGCCGGCCTGGGTCATCAGCGGCGCGCTGCACGTCGTTATCATTGGCTTCGCACTGATCTTCCTGACCGGCAACAAGGAAGCCGAAGCGAAGAACAACGACTTGGTCACGACCCAGGTCGAGGAGCCGAAGGAAGACGACAAGAACCTCACTAACGAGGAAGTCGGCTTCGACCCGGACCTCGCGGCGGCCACGGACGCCAAGCGTGAAGAGGCCGTCAACGTCGACGCACCGGCTACCGAAGAAGCTGTCGGCCTGCCCGACCAGCCGAACGACACCGCTCCGCAGACGTCCCTCCAGGGCATCGGCGCCGGCTTCGACGGCGGTGCCGCGGCTGCGATGACGGCTGATCCGGGCCAACAAGCCGGTGCGGGCGGCGGCGGGGCCTTCACCGTTCCGGGTATGAAGGGCCGCAGCGGCGCGACCAAGGACAAGCTGCTCAAGTCGGGTGGCGGCAACGCCGAATCCGAAGCAGCCGTGGCTCGCGGCCTCGCGTGGCTCGCTCGCAAGCAACTCAAGGACGGCTCGTGGGAATACGACGGGTCGAGCAAGGACAAGGTGGCCGCCGTCGGCATGGCGCTGCTGCCGTTCCTCGCGGCCGGCGAGACGCACAAGTTCGGCACCAAGTACAAGAAGACGGTCGAGAATGGCCTGAACTGGCTGATGGCCCAAATCAAGTCGGGCAACGGCTCGCTCGGCACCACCAACATGTACGCTCACGCCATCGCCACCGTGGCACTGTGCGAAGCGGCCGGCATGACCAACGACCCGATGGTGAAGGCCAAGGCCACCCAGGCCGTCATGTTCATCGTCGGCGCTCAAGGCCGCAACGGCTCGTGGGGCTACACCGGCCCCGCCCCGAGCGAAGGCGACACCTCGATCGTCGGCTGGCAAATTCAGGCTTTGGCTTCGGCCAAGCTCGCCGGCATCAAGTTCGAGAAGGACAAGATTTACAAGGAAGCCAACAAGTTCCTCGAAAGCGTCTCGACCGACTCCGGCAGCAAGTACGGCTACCGCGAGAAGGGCGCGAGCCAAACCCTGACGCCGGTTGGCCTGTTGAGCCGGTACTACATGGGCGAGATGAACCCGCGGCACCCGGCCTACGGGCGCGGCGTGGACTTCCTCAAGCAGTTCCCCCCTCAGAAGGGGTACTTCGACATGTACTACTACTATTACGCGACGCAGGTCATTCACTTCTACGAAGGGCCGGACTGGCACAAGTTCTGGAACCCGAAGATGCGTGACATGCTGATCGACCTGCAGGAAAAGGGCGGCGGCGACGACCTCCGCGGTAGCTGGGCGAAGGATCAGGGCTTTATCGGCACCGCCTGCGGCCGATTGGGCACGACCTGCCTGGCGCTGTTGACACTCGAAGTTTACTACCGTCACCTGCCGCTTTACAAGCGTGACAATGGCGGGCTGGCGGAACTGGAGCGATAGGCGCTACGCCGCAAGCGGCTTGCGAACCGGCCGGCCCATTTGGTCCGGCCGGTTTTGTTTTTGGACCGGTTCATTCTTCTCAGTTGGCAGACTCTTAGCCCCGTGTAAGGGGCTATAAAACCGCCTAAAAAAATCGGCCCGCATGCGATTTGTCTCGCATGCCAGCCGGTTCACATTCTCGCCGACGAATCGCCTTAAGCGATCACCACCGTAATCTTGTCCGCCGCCTTGCTCAGCGTCGCCGTGCTCAGCAGCGTCATGTCCCAGGCCTTGAAACTCAGCGTCGCCTTGGCCCCGGTCTTGGCGGTCGCCAGGGCCGTGAAGCGGAGTTGCGTTGTCGAGGACAGGTAGATCGGCTTGGTGATCTTCGTCCACTTCACGCCGTCGGTGCTGTATTCCCACGTCCCGCCCTTCGGAGCCGAGACGTACACGCCGAGCGCCGCCTGCTCGACGTCCGACGCCGATGTACCGAGCAACGTGGCCACGGTAACAGGCGCGCTCGTCGCGCCGGCCGCCACCGACGGCAGCGTCGGGTGGGCGGCCGTCATGATCGGGGCGGCATTGGCGATCGCCTTCTCCGTCGCGGTGCTGAAACTCGTGCCGGTCGCCGCGACCTTGGTTCCGAACGTTCCAGAAGTCTGGTCCCACGTGTGGTAGGTCAACTGGGCGTCGCCGTTGAAGCCGGCGGCGGGAACGAATTTCAGCTTGTCCGTCGGCCGCAGCAGCAGGGCTTGCGTGTCGTCCACGGTGCCGACCGCCTGCCAGCCGCCCTTGCCCGTGTTGAACTGCCAGGTGCCCGTACCGGTCGTGCCGCTGACCGCGATGCCGAAGTTCGTCTTGGTCGGGTCCGTTTCCTTGGCGAGTAGGCCGAGGAACGACTTGACCGCATACGCTGCCGACCCCTTGGCGGTGAGCGAGATCGGCTTTAACACCGGATGGCCGTCGAAGTCGATGACCGGCGTCGCCTTGCCGACGACGACCCAGGCGTGCTCGGTCTGGGCGCTGAACGCCAGGTCCGCCGGATTGCTGGCGTCGACCAGCGGCGTCACCGTCGTGTTGCCGTCCGACTCGTCCCAGGCGCGATAGGTAATGTCGGCGAAGCCCTTGCTGAAGGTCTTGATCGTCGACTTGCCCTTCGGCTTCACGTTGGGGATAAAGCGGATCTGCGTGGCCGCGTTATTGTCCAGCAACAGAGCCGAGCTATCCGAGACCGCCGGGAACGTGGTCCACGTGGTCCCGCTGTCGATCGTAAATTCCCAGTGGCCGTTCTTCGTGTCAAAGCCGGTGACGGCGATACCCATGGTGGTCCCGCCGTCGGGATCGCTCGCATGGGCGAGCAGCGTGCTGATCGGCACACCCGTGATCACCCCGCCCTTGGGCAGCGGGTTCTTGAGGATGGCCGGCAACAGCGGCGTGAACGACGTGTCGATGAGCGGCCGATCGTCCACCGACAGCACGTCGAGGTGGAACGTCGTGGTCACCGTATCCGTCCCACCGGCGTTGTCGTTGACCGTCACCGTGATGTCGACGGGGCCATGTGCATTGGCGACTGGTGTAAAGCTCAGCGTGCCTGTGGTGCTTCCCTGCGTGTACTGAATGCTCGGGTTGGGAATGATGCTTGTGTCGCTCGACGTGGCCGTGATCGTCAGCGTCTGGGCCGATTCGTTGGCCGGGCCCGCCGAGATGCCGGTCAGATTCGCCATCGTTAGCCCATTGTCTTCGGGGATCGTCATGTCGCCGATCGTGCCGATGGTCGGCTTGTCGTTGACTGGGTTCACCGTGAATGTGAACGTCGATTCGACGAACAGACCGGGTGTGTCAGTGGCGCGAATCTTGATCGACGCATTGCCGTTGCCGTCGGCAACCGGCGTCAGCGTGAGCATGTCGCCCGTGATCGATGCGGTCTGGAACAGGGCCGCGTTGCTGTCGCTGACGATCGTGTAGGTCAAAGACGCCGACGTTTGATCGGCATCATTGAAGAACGCGCTCAGGTCGAGGTTGAACGCACCGGAGTCCTCGTTCACTTGCTGGTTGGGAATGCCGATCGTCGTCGGGGCCGTGTTGTGCGCGATCAACACGGTCGTGGTGCTGCTCGCCGGGCCGAAGACGTTGTTGTCGGTCGCCGTCACCGTTAGCGAATAATTGTTCTGTAGGCCGGTCAAGCTATTCACCGTGATCGCGCCGGTGTTGGCATCGATGGTGAAGTTGTTGCCCGGATCGCCAGCGGTGATCGAGTAAGAGATGCCGTCGCCTTCCGGATCGACGGCATGCACGGTGCCGATCAGTTCGCCGACGGTGATAGTCCCGGTCGGGAAGAAGCTGTACGGGTTCTGATCGAAGACCGGGGCATCGTTCACGGCCAAAAGCGTGACGGGAACGGAGTCCGAATCGGTCAGGGCGCCGCCGGCCCCCGTGTTGCCGCCGTCGTCGGTCAGGATCGTGAACGTGTCGCTGCCGTTGTAATTCAAGTCACCTTGATAGGTCATGCCGGCGAGAGCGGTATTCAGATCGGTCAAATTGCCGCTGGCCGTGACCGAGTGCGTGCTGTTGTTGTTGATCGTGACGCCGGCCACGCTCGGCAGCGTGACATTTCCGTGTAAAGCGCTCAGGGTGACGGACATGGCGCCGGTGCCGGCATCGATGTCGGAAATGCTCACCGTGCTCGCGCCCGTGAAAGCGAAGGGCGTGTCCTCGGTGCCAAACACGACGCCAGGGACGGTATTCACCGGCGCGTCGTTCGTCGGATTCACATTGATGAAGACGTTCTGGAAGTACGTCAACGGCCCGCCGCTGCCGGAGCTGCCTTGATCGTCGACAAAAACGTTCAACAGATCGGTGCCGTTGTAATTCAGGTTGCTCGTGTAGGTCATGCCGCTCAAGGCGGTGTTCAGGTCGGCGATGGTGCCGATCGCGGTGGCCGAGCTGGTGCCGTTGCCGGCCACGAGCAATCCGCCCACCGGCGTGTATTGCAGCGTGCCGTGCTGAGCGGTCAACGTCAACCGAATGGTCGTGGCGTCCACGTCGCCGACGGTGATCTGGTTGCCGGTGGCCACGGAGAACGTCAGCGGCACATCTTCCTGAGCATTCTGGTCGCCCGGTACAACGTTGAACGGCGCATCGTCGATGGAGGCAACGCTGATGTTCGCCGAATCGGTGTCGCTTGCCGGGCTGCCGCCGGTGTTGCCGTTGTCGTTTGTCGTCATCCCCAGCGCGACGTTCCCGTTGAAGTTGGCGGTCGGGAAGTAAATGAAGCCGATGCTGTCGGCCAGCGTCGTGTTGATGGCCGTCATCGGCGCGGTCACCGAGACCGACGGGGAGTTGTTGCCCGTGATCTGGGTGCCGTCGACGCCGCCGGTGATGCCGCCGGTGATCCGCAACTTGCCCGCCGCGGCCGGAATGGTGAAGGTCACCGTGACGTTGGCGCTGCCCGCGTCGACGTCGGATACCGACACGCCAGGCAGACTGATGAACTCGTCCTCATTGGTCGAGAAGTTCGGCGGCAGCGTGTTCACCGGGGCGTCGTTGACGGCCGCGAGATTGATGGTGACGCTATCCGTATCGGACCACGGGCCGCCGCTACCGGTGTTGCCCAGATCGTTCGTGATGACTTGGACGGTGGCGGCCCCATTGTAATTGGCATCCGGCAGGAACTTCAGGCCCGCGATGGCGGCGTTCAAGTCGGCGATCGAGCCGTTGGCAACTACCAATGAGGTTCCATCCCCGGTGACGGTGAGGTTGGCGGTGCCGCTGAGCAGTAGAGTGCCGTGCGTCGACTGCAGGGTGAGCTTGACGCTGGCGGCGCCGGCATCGACGTCGCTGACGGAGATCAAGTTGCCGTTGGCGGTGGAAAAGACGAGCGTCGTGTCTTCCGTGCCCGACTGGGTCGCCGGCACCGAGTTCACTGGGGGATCGTTGACGGCAGACAGGTTGACGGTGACGCTGTCGGTATCGGTCTGGGCCCCGCCGCTGCCCGTGTTGCCCTGGTCGTCGGTCACGATTTGCACTGTCGCCGCGCCGTTGTAGTCAGCGGCCGGCGTAAACGTCAGCCCGTCCAGGCCCGTGTTGATGTCGGCGATCGTGCCCGTGGCCACGACCGAGGCCGAGCCATTGCCCGACACGGTCAGATTCGTGGTGCCGCCCAGCGTCAAAGTCCCGTGCGTCGCCATCAGCGTCAGTTGAACGCTGTTGCTGCCGGCATCCACGTCGCTGATGGTAAGCAGATTGCCACCGCCGGAGGAGAATGTCAGGACGGTGTCCTCCGTGCCCGATTGCGTGCCGGGCGCCGCGTTCACCGGTGCGTCGTTGACGGCCGCGAGGTTGATGGTGACGGTGTCGTCGTCAGTGAGTGCGCCACCGCTGCCCGTGTTGCCCTGGTCGTCCGTCACGATTTCAACCGAAGCCGATCCGTTATAGTTCAAGTCGGGATTGAAAGTCAGACCCGCGAGGCCATTGTTCAGGTCGCCGATCGTGCCTGAAGCGACGATCGATGTGGTGCCGTTCCCGGACACCGTCAGGTTTGTGGTGCTGCCCAGGGTCAAGGTTCCGTGTGTCGCCGTTAGGGTGATCTGCACGGAGTTGCTGGCGGCATCCACATCGCTAATGCTGATGAGGTTGCTGTTGCCGCTGGAGAAGACAAGGGCCGTATCCTCGGAGCCGGCTTGCGTGCCCGGCACCGAGTTCACCGGCGCATCGTTCACGGCCGACAGGTTGATGGTGACGGTGTCTGTGTCCGTCTGCGCCCCGCCGCTGCCGGTGTTCCCTTGATCGTCGGTCGCGATCTTGACGGACGCGGCGCCGTTGAAGTCCGCGGCCGGCTGGAAGGTGAGACCATCCAAGGCCGTGTTGATGTTGGCGATCTTGCCGGTGGCGACTACGGAGCCGGTGCCGTTGCCAGTGACCGTGAGGTTGGCCGTCCCCCCGAGGGTCAGGATCCCGTTTGTGGTCGTCAGCGTCACCTTGACGTCGGCGCTGCCGGCGTCGACGTCGCTGATGCTGATGAGGTTGCCGTTGCCGCTGGAAAAGACGAGGGCCGTGTCTTCCGTTCCCGATTGCGTCCCTGGCACCGCGTTGACTGGGGCATCGTTCACGGCACTGATGGTGATGGTTGCCGTGCGGACGGCCCCGCCGAGGCCGGCGTTGGAGTTACTGGTCGACGCCTGGACCTGGAAGGTGTCGGAGCCGTTGTAATCCTGGCTCGGCGTGTATTTGAGATTCGCGTTCGCGTCGGCGTAGGTGATGAAGTCGCCGGCGCCGAGGGCCGTGGCGCCGTTGTACAGCGTGCCGTGCGTCGGCGCGGCAATGATCTTGACGTGTGTCACTTCCGCCCCGTCGGCGGCATTGCGGGTGAAGACGAGGCCGCTCGTGGTCTGCGTGTCTTCGGCGGTCGAGGCATCGGTGATCGAGGGGTCGTCGGCCACGGCGGCGACGGCGATGGTGACGTTGTCGCTATCTTGTTGCGCCGCCGAGCCGTCGTTGCTCGAATTGCCCTGGTCGTTCGTCAACACGTTCAGGGTGACGTTGCCGAAGGCATTGGCGGTTGGCGTAAACGTGAGACCGTTGGCATCCGCGAGCGTGGCATTGATGGCCGACATCGGCGCCGTGATGACCACCGACGCGGAGCTGTTGGTTGCGACCTGTCCGCTGGTGACTCCGCCCGAGACGCTTGTTGAGATATTGACCGTGCCGCTGTTGACGGAGAGGGTCACCTTAACGGTGTTGGTGAAGGCGTCCGGGTCGGAGACGGAAATGCCGGAGACGACCACCGGCGTGTCTTCCGTGGCCGCGATCGACGAACCTGGGACCACGTTCACCGGCGCTTTGTTCGAGTGAACCGGCGCGAATGCCAAGCCGCGAAACACTTTGTTTGTGCCCGCACTGACGAGCGTTGTCGGGCTCCCCGAGATTGTGGCGTTGAAGGCGGCCGAGTCAGTGATTTTGACAATGCTGTTGTTCGTGGCCGTGCCGCTGGTCACGTAAATGTCTGCGTTCGACCCATTCACCTGGGCGACAAGTCCCGTGTAGATCCCGGCCACGGTCCCACGAGCCGTCCACGTTGAACCGTCCCACGAATACTTCTCCAACCCGGCGGTTTGGTCGGCCACGTACATCGTGTCCAGTCCGGCCACGGTGGCGTCCCGGTCGAGCAGATAGAACTGATACTCGTTGGCGCCGTTGCCGGTGGCCGAAATCAACGTGCTCGACTGACCGGTCGTGGTGGGCACGCCGCTGCCGACGGTGCTGACGCCAATAAACCCGGCCGAAGCGCTGCTCGAATAGAGTTGGTTGCCGAAGATGCCGATCGCGCGAACATTCGATGGCGTGGCACTGATCGATGTCGTCGTCGTGCCGCCGAGTAGGACATAACGAACGCCGCCGTTGCTTGCGGCTGTTCCGGAGGTCCAGAAAGCGGTGCCGTCCACGGATGTCGCGCTGCGAAGGTTGTTGGCGGTGTAGCCGTCGGCAAAGTGCGTCGTCGAGTTGATGTTGCCGAAAGCATCGACTCGACCGACAACGCGGTCGGCAGCCGAGGCGACCACGCCACTCGTCCCGACAGTCGAGTCGTATCCGACGATTACCAAATATTGGCCATCGGTGGAACGAGTGAGCAGCCCTGCCGATGTCGCCGTGCCGCTGTCCGTGATCTTGACGTTCGCTCCGGACGTTGCCGTCGGCAATGGATTGCCGCTGGCGGTCGTATTGCCGACGTTGACCGGCGTCCCGTCCGTCTTGAATTCGTCCAGGAACTCAGCGGTGGCCGCACTCGTCGGCGCCGCGGTGCCATCGCCCATGCGCAAGGCAACCAGGTTGCCGGGGGTGAACTGGGCCGGTACCGTCCGCTCTTCCAGGTTTTGAATCCGCAAGCGGGATGACTTCGAGCGTGTTTTGAGCGTGGGGCGAGCGAACAAGCGACGGAGCATGGGGGCCTTCCCAAGGGGTGAAACGGTAGCGTCCGCGCAGCGGCGGCGGAGAGGGCTGGATTGAGGCGAGTTCTTCGGGCCTATTCTCAACAATTCAGACGGTGCGGAACAGGATTGGACGCGATTATGAGTGACAATTCACGTTTCCTTCACAGAACAATTCCGGATTTCCAACAAAAGCGCAAATCGCCGTCCGAGGCTTGTAGCTGAATTCGTGAGAATTCAGAAGCCCCGCCAAGTGCCAGAACTGAATTCTTACGAATTCAGCTACACCATCCGGTTTTCCAACTTGACCTACTCGCCTTCCAGCCCCTTAAACAACGTCGTGCCGACCCGAACGATGGTCGCCCCTTCCTCGATCGCTACTTCAAAATCGCCGGACATTCCCATCGAGAGCTGAGTCAGCTGAGGCCCTAAATCCTTCCATGCAATATTCAGACGATCGCGAAATGCCCGCAGTTTGGCGAACGTCGGCCGGGCGGCTTCGGGATCGTCCGCAGACGCGGCCATCGTCATCAAGCCGACGACTTCCAGCGGCAGCCGGGCGAATTCAGTCTCAAGGCGGGCCAGTTCATCGAAATCGAAGCCATGCTTTTGCTCCTCAGCACTGGCGTTTACCTGAAGCAAAACGCGGGGGCGAATGCCGAGCTTCTTTCCTTCAGATGCCACGGCTTCGGCGAGGCGCAGGCTGTCGATGCTGTGGATGAAGTGCACGAGAGGCAGCGTCGGTTGGACCTTGTTGCGTTGCAGGTGGCCGATGAAGTGCCAGCGAATCGGCAAGTGCTTCAGCGCGTCGGCTTTGCGCCAGAGTTCCTGCGGACGGTTCTCACCCAGATCGGCGATACCGAGTTCCGGCATCAAGCCGGCGACACGCGGCGAGACGGTCTTGGTGACCGCAACGAGTGTCACCTCCCCTGCATTTCTACCTACGCGCGCGCAGGCGGACGCGATGCGCGTCCGAACGGAGGCCAGCCGGTCGCCGAGGACAAGGCGTAGTTCAGGGTCGGTCATACTCCGCATCTTACTTCAACGAGTGTCGCTCACGGAGGACGGCGTCTGCTAGACGCCGGCTATTGCGTTTCTAAAACCAGTTTGTTCCCGAGAATGAGATCGCCTGTACATCGTTGAAAGTCCGTTGAAGGTCCGAAAATCTGCGCCATAAGTGTTTTCTCAGGAATCACTTGGAATATCACCGACTGTTGCCTGGACCGAAGCTCATGTTTCGCGCCGAATCTCAAAATACGTTTCTGGGGTGTGTGTGATCGTGAACGAAACGTGAACGGGCGACTTGGCGCTCTGTGGTGCGAGTCGGGGCGACGGTCGTAGGATAATTCCACGACGACCTTCAGGAATCGACATGGCCGACATTCGAGCTTTCCGCGGTTTGCGCTACGACCTCGGCCGGGCCGGCGCGCTCTCCGATCTCGTCGGGCCGCCCTACGACGTGGTCGATGCGACGCTTCAGCGCGTGCTTTACAACCGTAGCCCGTTCAACGCGATCCGGCTCGAACTCACGCAGGACGAGCCCGGCGACACGCCGACCCGCAATCGCTACACGCGTGCTGGTCAGACCCTGAGCGGCTGGCAGACCGACAACGTCATTCAGCAAGACACGTTGCGGGCGCTTTACGTTGTCGAGCAGGAGTTCACGGTCGAGAACGTCACCTACAAGCGTCGCGGCTTCATGGCCCGTGTTCGCCTTGAGCCGTTCGGGACCGGCCGAATCTTCCCACACGAAGAAACCATGTCCGGCCCGAAGGAAGATCGCCTCAAACTCATGCGGGCGACCGCGATGAATTTGAGCCCGATCTTCGGGCTATACCCCGACGACACCAACGACGTCTTCAGTCGCATCGAGAGCCAGCTTCAAGGCAAGTTACCGCTTGAGGCCAAGGATCATCTCGGCGTCATCAGCCGGCTGTGGCCGGTCACCGATGAACATGCCGTCGGCTCGGCAATCAGCGGCATGGCCGACAAACCCGTCTTCATCGCCGACGGTCACCACCGCTACGAGACGGCCCTGAAGTATCTGGAAGAAGCCCGTGCTGCCGGGACGGTCGCCAACGACGAGGCGCCGCCGAACTTCATCTTGATGATGCTTGTGTCGATGGCCGACCCAGGGCTCGTCATCCTGCCGACGCACCGGCTCGTGAGCGGTTTCCCCGGCCTGACGGCGAGCCAGCTCAAGAGCGCCTTGTCGCCGCACTTCACGGTCGAGCGCGTCGCGTCCGACAAGGACGCGTGGGAGGCGATTGAGATGGATGGCTCGCAAGAGCTGATGGCGTTCCACACGAACGCCGACGGCGTCTGGCAGACGGCGCGCTTCACGAACCCGGAGCTGATGGCCGAGTTGGCCGCCGACCACAGCGACGACTGGCGCGAGCTGGCCGTGAGCGTCCTGCATGTCGCCGCGCTGAACAAGCTCATTCCGGCGGCTGTCGGCGGATCAGCGAGTTGCAAATACGTCCATCTGCTGAACGAGGTCGAGGAGGCCAAGGGCTCGTGCGACCTGGCGGCACTTATTCCAGCAGCGACGATGGGGCATGTCGAACATATCGCTGGCAATCGCGAGAAGATGCCGCCGAAGTCGACGTACTTCTATCCGAAGCTGCTCACGGGCCTGGTGTTCAATTCGCTCAAGACGAATTAGGCTGCCATGCCGGTCTGTTTCACGTTCGATATCGAAGAACACGACCGGATCGAAGCGGCCGTCGGCTTCGATTGTCCGTCCCATCTGAAGGTCGACTACGCGCGGCGGATGGAGACGTGCACGCGTTGGATCGTTGAGACGCTCGACCGCGTCGGCGCGAAAGCGACATTCTTCATCGTTGGCCAGATCGCCGTCACGCATCCGCGACTGGTGCGCGACATCGCCGAAGCGGGCCACGAGATCGCGTGCCATAGCTGGGACCATCGACGCGTTCACCACTTCACGCCAGCGACTTTTCGCGAGGATTTGCGCCGCGCCGTCAATGCGCTGGAACAGGCCGGCGGTGTTCGCGTCGTCGGCTTTCGCGCTCCGACGTTCAGCATCGTCCGTGAAACGGCATGGGCGATTGATGTGCTGGCCGAGGAAGGCATCCGCTACGATTCGTCCGTGTTTCCAGTGCGGCACGATCGTTATGGCGTACCCGACGCGCCGCGAGTGCCTTTTCTCGTCGAGGGTCGTGAACGCTCATTGCTCGAACTGCCGCCAGTGACGTTGCGCGTCGGCCCAGTCAATCTGCCCGCGGCAGGCGGCGGTTACTTCCGGCTTTTTCCCACGGCCCTGATGCGGGCGGCCATTCGCCAAGCCGGCGCATCCGTGCTCTACTTCCACCCGTGGGAATTCGATCCGCATCAGCCGCGCTTGCCTCTTGGAGAATTCGCCAAGTTCCGTTCTTACGTAGGCATTCCGCGAGCGCGCAGTCGCTTGTGTAAGCTCATCAGCCGTTATGGTTCGCGGCGGCTGATCGATGTGGTTGGCGAATTGAATCCGCAGCAGTTGTCGACGTTTCGGCTGGCTACATCTTCATGAGCTTCGGCAGCAGGAAGACGGCGGCCGCCGAAGTGGCCAGCGCGACAATCAGGACGCCGCCCCAGAGCAGCCAGTCGAAGTGCTTCTTTTCCTTTTCTTCGGGATGGGCCGCCGCCGAAGCGTGGAAAGACAGATGTGGGCGAATCGTTGATTCGCCAGCGGGCCGATAATCCTCGGTCGGGCTGTAGGGTGTCGAGCGTGGGACGTCCGTCGGCGTCGGCGCGTAGTCCACGGCCTCCGGATCCGGACGCGACGGCGAGATCGGCGTCTTGGTCCGCGGCGGAGTGCTCGCGGTCGTCTGCTTCATCATCTGGCCGGCCGGCGTGGCGCCGCTCGCGCCGGGCATCGGCGCCGGGCGGATCACCAGGTCGCGGAACTCCGGATAGCCAGTCAGCGCGATGAACTGACCCTGCTTGCTGCGGCTCGCCCGGACGTTCGACGCGTCGCCGAGCAACCCTTCCTTGAGCGCCTTGCGAATCCCGTCCGTCGTGCCCTTGACCGTGTGCGTTTCGCCGTCATCGTCGCGGTAGACGAGATACCAGAGGTCGCCGGTCGGCTTGTCGGCCGTCGGGGCGGCGGGCCGCATCGACGTGCCGGTCAGGTCTTCGACAAATTCCTTGCAACTTCCCGGTCGCTGGGCCGGATCGCCGCTCATGGCACGCATGACGGCCCAGCTGACGCGTTCGCTGAGGATGGGGTTCAACTCGCGCGGCGGCGGCAATTCGTTCCGCTGTTTGCGCAGCCAGCACTCGAGCGGGCCGACTTTGCCAAAGGGCGTCTCGGCCGTCAGCAGCGTGTAGAGCGTGGCGCCGAGCGAGTAGACGTCGCAACGAATGTCCGCGTTCTTGGCGTCGCGGAACTGTTCGGGGGCCATGTAGTTTGGCGTGCCGAGTCCGCGGCCGGTCTTGGTCAGGTTCAACTCGTCGTCGGCCATTTTCACGAGGCCGAGGTCGGTGAGTTTGGCCGTCCCGTCGAGCGTCACCAGAATGTTGTCCGGCTTCACATCGCGGTGGATGAGCCCGGCCTTGTGCGCCCGGTGGAGTCCCTGGCAGACCTGGGCGATCAAGCGGACGGCCACATCTTCGGACATCGGCCCATCACGGTCGACGCGGGCGCCGAGCGATTCGCCATCGACGAATTCCATCACCAAGAAGGGTGTCGGCCCCGTTCCGCAGAAATCCAGGGCCCGGACCACGTGCGGGTGTTCCATGACCGCGGCGGCCCGGTACTCTTGCTCGAAGCGTTTTAATAGGACCGGGTTCTTGGCCGTCGTGGGTGGGAGGACCTTGATGGCGACCAGTTCGCCTGAACCGCGGTGACGGCCCTTATAAACGGCCCCCATTCCGCCTTCAGCGATCTTGTCGAGGACGTCGTACTCCCCGATATGCTGGGGAATGGCTCGTGTGTCGAGCGCCATCCGTTACTCTCCTGCCCCGACTGGGAGGGGCGGGGATTCGATCGCGGGGCGACGCCTACGAGCGCCATCTTACCCGGCCGGTCAGCAAGACGCAGCAAGATTCCGACGAGACGGACACTTGGTCCGTTGCTGGGTTTGGTCCGACGGGAGTAGAATACTCCCTCTGACCCATATCTAGCACATAATCCGGGTTTCCGTTGCGGCCGTTCTGGTCGCCCCGACCGGACGGCTGGATGGTCGGGTCGCCCACCGTGCGCGGCAGATTCTCTTGTCAGGACCGGGCGGGCGGGGCAAAATCAGAAGATAGCGAAGGGCTACGGGTTGCGGCACGGACGTAAGTCTGCGCCTGGACTCTCGCGGAGGGGCTCATGTCGACCCTGGGCAAGGTTCTGATCTTTTTCAACCTCCTGGCGGCAGGAGCCTTCGGGTATTTCACCCTCGAAAACTGGCGCGTTCGACAGAACCTGACCTGGGTGGCGTTTCAACGGCAAGTTCAGCTCGACGGCATTCCCCTCGAAGCACCGACCTCGCCGCCCGCCGACTTAGAGGAAGATCGCGTCCCCTTCATCATCACCGTCAACGAGAATCGCTACGATTCCGTGCCCAGGGCCAAGCTCAACGATCTGATGCCGAAGGGCGACGACATCTATGGCGGCGAAGGCGTCAAGGATCAAACCGAAGAGATCAAACGGGTTCAAGGCAAGGTCTTCGCACACATCACCAGTGCATCGGCGGGCGATGCCAAGTTGCGGTTTGATTGGCTCCAGGCTTACCTTCTGGGCATCGTTCGCAGTGGCGCCGAACGTGATGGCGTGAAAGCGATCTTCGACATGCGCGATCCGTCGAAGATCAACGCCGCTCGCCGCGACCTGCCGCTCGTTGCTCGGACCAACTCACAGACTGCGGCCTTGCGCACGCTCTACGACATCGCTTTGCTGGGTGATCCGCAAGCGATCATGCCGGATGAAGTCCGGGCGACGCGCATCGCGCAGGCCCGCGAATCGGTGAAGCGGTTTGTACTTGGCGAAGTAGGGCACGGCGCCGCGTCGGGCGGCGACAAAGCCGAAAGCGAGCGCAATCTGACCAACGCTCTTGTGGCGGCTTTGCAAGATCGAGCCGGCGACGCTCAGAAGCAAGCGGTCATCGAAAAGGCCGGCGGCGATCCGACCGGTTTCGCACATATCGCGGCTGTTGCCGTTGAACCACTGGCCGACAAGGCGAGCACGGATCGGGCGGCCGCTGCCTTGATCGCTTACGCAGTCGGCAAATCAGTGGCTGGTGTCGATACCGAAAAGGCGGGTATCACCGCGGTTGGCGCGTTAATCCGTCCACCGGCGTTGAATTTCAACCTCGACAATGAAGTGCTAAAGGCAGCCGAGAATTTGCTCAACAGCAAGTTCGACGAGGCTGCACTTCCAGCCGCCAGCAAGACGGCGACGAACGATCCGCAGGGCGAAAAGGCCCGCAAGATTGCGCACTTGCTCTACCACATCGACGGCTGGCGCTACCGCGACACCGCCGCCGCCACGGCCCGGAAGGACTGGCACACGCGGGTGGCGTCGATCGTTGGACTGGCTGCTTACATTCGCGCCGCCGAGGCCGAGGCCACCGAGTATTCGGAGGCCGGCCAACGGCTGATCGCATCGATCACCGAAGAGCAAAGCGTTTTCGAAGCCGAGTACCAGGCCCAGGTCCAGCGCGTGCTGTTCCTGTACAGCCAGTGGCTGACCCTGGATACGCAGCTCAAGGCGCAGACGGTCATCACCGACGAAAACACGCGATTGATGAACGAGCGCAAGACCGAGCGCGACAAACTGCTGGAAGAACTGGCCAAAGCACAAGCCGACGCGAAGGACGCGCTCGAAAAACTGAAGAAAACGCAGCAGTCGCTGTTCGCCATTCAACGCGATCTGCGCGACGCGCAGGAAGCGTTGCTGATCCTGGAGAAGGAATTGCGGCGAATCGAATTGGGGCCGACAGAGACGACGCAGAAGTAGGTCAGGTTTCCAACCTGACCGGAAGAA
>DATANR010000329.1:0-13210 GCA_036266155.1 Gemmataceae bacterium
ATTTGCAAGGAGTGAATTACATCCGCTGCCGCCGACCACCCAGCAGGCTGTGGTGTCGCTCAAGAGTTGAGTAGCGCTCGACTTGGATCAAAGCGCCGCGGCCGTCGCCGGAATTGGGCCTTGTTCCGGAATCGGCGGGTCCGCACAAAATTCCTTGACGAGTTCAGGGTCGAGACCTCCGCCCGCGGCATCGGCGTGCATGATCCGAAAGCACTCGTCGATAGCGAGTGCCGGTCGATAGGGCCGCTCGGTCGCCAGCGCGTCATACACGTCGGCGACCGAAAGGACGCGGACCGCTAGCGGAATGTTGGCCGCGAAGAGCCCGTCGGGATAGCCGCCGCCGTCCATGCGCTCATGGTGCCAGCGAATGTGCGGAATGACGTCGCGAATCGAGCGCAGCGACTCGACCATCCGCACGCCTTCCTCCGGGTGGCGTTTGACAACCGCGTATTCTTCCGGAGTCAATCGAGCCGGTTTATCGAGCACTGCGTCCGGGATGCTGATCTTGCCGATGTCATGCAAGAGCGACCCGCGGCGCAAGGTCTCACGCTCCGTTGCCGGCACGCCGACGCGCTCTGCCAACCACAGGGCATGGCGCGTCACGCGTTCCGAATGGCCCTGCGTGTAGCGGCTCTTCGCTTCCAGCGTTCGGGCAAACGCAAACAGGACCGACTGGGCGGAATCGAGTTCGTCGATCAATTGCTTGGTGCGCAACAGCGATCTGCAACGAGCCAGGACTTCAACGAGTTGAAACGGCTTGGTCAAGAAATCGTCGGCCCCGACTTCCCAAGCTTGCATCCGCGCGTCGAATTCACTCTCTCCCGTCACGATGACAATCGGCAGCAGCGTCGTGGCTGGATTGCCCTTGATGCGCTTGCAAACCTCAAAGCCGCCCATATTGGGCATGTTCAAATCGAGCAAGATGAGATCGGGCGGACTGGCGTCAACGACCTTGATCGCCCCCCGGCCGTCGCGAGCACGGGTGACGTGATAGCCTTCGTGTTTCAAGATTTGTTCGAGGGCCGCGCCGACGGTCGGATCGTCGTCGACAACCAGGATCTGTCTCCCGGCGGGCTCAATCAGTTGCATGGCGTCCAATCCAGGTGTTCCGCCGTTGTATCACGTTCTCGCTGGCGCATCGGGGTCAGTATCCCGCGGAGCCAGCGAGGCCGGATGCCCCACGTCTGAAATATGGTAACTCTTTGCGGAGAAGATGCGCCCCTTGTCGATTCGGATTCGCTAGTTTTTTGCGCACAATCGGAAAACTGTGCCGGATATGGTGCGATCAAAGACAATCAATCAGCGGCTCAATCGAAGTCGCAGCCGCGATTCCGATTCGCGGTTCAACGCGTCAACCATATGGCCGACATGGATTTGCTGCTCGGCCGTCATGCGTGCCCAGGGCACGTCCATCCGGGAGCGGAGGCGAAGACCTTCGTCGCTATCGCCCTGCCCGTCCTTGATTAGTGCCAGTAATTGGCCAGCGAACGCGAGATATTCCTGTTCCGGGTCGAGCAACGTGCGCCGAAGCGGTCCTTGCGTGGACCAGTGCGGCGGGACCGGCAGCGCGAATGGCATTGACCTCTCCCGACCAGCGGACGGCTCGACGCCCGGACTGTCCCTACATCGAACCATCGGCTCGACGGGTCGGGTAACTTGAGAAAGATGTTCCGAAAGTCCGGGCGAATGCCTGACAACGCGTGTCGTCTGTGTTAATCTGCACAACCATGCGAATCTGCATCATCTTTGCGGCCCTTTTGGCGGCGACCTGCCAGGCCGCGGACAAGCCCAACGTCCTGTTTATCGCCGTCGACGACCTCAACGACTGGGTCGGCTGCCTCAAGGGCCATCCACAAGTCCAGACGCCAAACATGGATCGGCTGGCCGCTCGCGGGACGCTCTTCGCAAACGCTCATTGCCAGGCACCGTTGTGCAACCCATCGCGGACAAGCGTACTTACGGGGTTGCGGCCATCGACGACCGGCGTCTACGCGTTGGCCCCGTGGTTCCGGACGGCAGCCGGGTTCGAGACGGCCGAGACGCTCTTTCAATACTTCCATCGGCACGGCTACACGACGCTGACGTGTGGCAAGGTCTTTCACGACGTCTATCCGCCGGCGGAAGCGCGAACGGCGGGCAAGGAAGTCGACGTCTGGGGCTATCACGGCGGCTTTACCAATCGGCCCAAGACCAAGTTCGTGATGACGCCGGACCCGAATCCGCTCGTCGACTGGGGCGTATTTCCAACGCGTGATGAAGATCAGGACGATTGGAAAGTGGCGGACTGGGCGATTGAACGGTTAAAGCAGCCATCGAAGGATCCTTTCTTCCTCGCCGTCGGCTTGCGGCATCCGCACGTGCCCTGCTTCGCATCGCAAAAGTGGTTTGATCTTTACCCGGAAAACAAACTGCAGATGCCGCCGGTCAAGGACGACGATCGCGACGACCTGCCGCGCTTCGCGTCGTACCTGCACTGGTCGCTGCCAGAGCCGCGGCTCAAGTGGTTGAGGGAGAACAAGCAGTGGATGCCACTCGTTCGTTCGTATTTGGCGAGCATCAGCTTCGTCGATAGTCAGGTCGGCCGCGTACTTGATGCGCTGAAGGCGTCGGGGCTGGAGGACAACACGATTGTCGTCCTCTGGAGCGACCATGGCTGGCACCTTGGTGAGAAAGGCATTACCGGCAAGAACACGCTCTGGGAGCGCTCGACGCATGTGCCGCTGGTATTCGCCGGGCCAGGCATTGTGCGCGGCGCCATGTGCAAGCGGCCCGCCGAGTTGCTGGACTTGTATCCGACACTCACCGCACTCGCTGGCTTGCCCACGAAGGAAGGGGTCGAAGGCCACAGCCTTGTGCCGCAGCTTCAGGACTCGAAGACCGAGCGGAGGTGGCCGGCGATCACGACGCATAACCAGAACAACCACACGGTCCGCACCGAACGCTGGCGGTACATTCGATATGCGGATGGATCGGAAGAGCTTTACGATGAAGTCGCCGATCCGAACGAGTGGACCAACCTCGCGACCGATCCAAAGCATGGCTCCACGATCGAGGAGTTGGCCGCGTGGCTGCCGAAGGTGAATGCGAAGGCGGTGCCTCGCAGCGCCGGTAGGCTTCTCGAATACCGCGATGGCAAGGTCTACTGGGAAGGTAAAGAGGTCAAGCCGGACGAACCGTATCGTTAGTCTGTGCCATGGCCGCCCTCCGTTGATAGACTGCCATCCTCACGCCGGCCCGGCCACCGACGGCCGATCTCTCCCAAGCATCACGGAGTCTCTCATGCGGATGATTCGCTGCCTCATTGCGGCCATGGCGCTCGCCGCCCCGCTCGCCGCCGCCGACCCGAAGGACAAGGGCGTCTGGACCGATCCCGAGGACTCGACGCTGCCCGTCGACTTCAAGATTCAAGGCGAATACACGGGCGACCACATCAGCGCGCAGGTGATTGCGCTCAACAAGGGCACGTTCCAGGCAGTCGTGTTGCCGGGCGGCTTGCCGGGCGCCGGGTGGGACGGAAAACACAAGATCCTGATGGCCGGCACGCTCGACGGGACTTCAGCCAAGTTCGAACCAGCTTCCGGTAAGCGAAAATATTTGGCGAAGAACCCTGACGAATTCTCGGCGTCCAGCAAGTTCCCGCCGGAAGGCCAGAAGGACTACTCCGGCACCGCCGACGGCAGCATATTCAAAATTAAGACAGATGATGGCAAGGAAATCGAATTGAAGAAAACTACGCGCACGAGCAACACGATGGGCGCCAAACCGCCGCAAGGAGCCATCGTGCTCTTCGACGGCAGCGGCACAGACGCATGGAGCGGTGGACGGGTCGATGAGAAGACCAAATTCTTGAACACCGACGGCCAGGACATCAAGACGAAGCAGAATTTCAACAACTACACGGCCCATGTCGAGTTTATGATTCCCTACCGCCCCGAGGGACGTGGTCAGGAGCGCGGCAACAGCGGCTTCTATCAGGTCCACTTTTATGAAGTGCAGGTGCTCGACTCGTTCGGCCTCGACGGGAAGGACAATGAGTGCGGCGGGGTCTACACGAAGAAGGCGCCGACGGTGAACATGTGCCTGCCGCCGCTCGCGTGGCAGACATACGACGCCGAGTTCACCAACGCCGTGGCCGAGGCCGGCAAGGTCACCAAGAAGGCCCGGCTCACGTTGAAGCACAACGGCGTCATGGTTCACGACAATATCGAGATCAGCGGCCCGACTGGCGGACATCGGAGCGGCCCCGAAGGCACGCCCGGCCCGCTGCTCCTTCAGGGCCACGGCAACCCGCTGCAATACCGCAACATCTGGGTGGTTGAGAAAAAATAGAAGAGGCGGCGAGCGTCGAGGCGTAAGCCCGACGTGTGCAACGTCCGCACGTCGGGCTTACGCTTCGACGCTCGCCTTCACGACGAACAACTCACCACCAGCCGTTTGCCCCACTCAGGAGCCGGCTTTGCATAATGTTCCATCTCCGGCTGCTCGTCGAAGGGCAGCCGCAAGACGCCCCGCAGGCGATCGACTTCGCTAAAGTCCTTCTTCTGTGCCTTGTCGATGGCGATCTGCGCCAGGTAGTTCCGCAAGATGAATTTCGGGTTCACACGATTCATACGTTCCCGACGCTCGCCATCATCGGATCGCTCGGACGCAAGCCGCTCGCGATAGCGCTCGGCCCACGCGTCAAACGCCTTCGGATCATCGAAGAGTCGCCGCAGTCCGCTATTGTCAGCGCCATTCGTCGTGGAAAACTCGCCGAGCAGTCGGAAGAACAGCGTGTAATCCACACGTGCGGCCGCGAGCCCATCTAGCACATTCGTCCACAATTCTTGATCGCCCTCCCCTGCCGTCATCAATCCGAGTTTCGCCACCATGAATTCATTCATGCGCGCGTTGAACACCTCGGGAAACGTGTTCAACGCCGCCTTGGCATCGTCGAGCGCGATCAGCGATAGGAGTGCCTGTGCGAGCGCCGCGAGGTTCCAGTAGCCGATGCGCGGCTGTTGATCGAATGCGTAACGGCCGGTCTCGTCCGAGTGATTGCACACGAAGCCGGGCTCGAAATCCTCCATGAAGCCGTACGGCCCGTAGTCGAGCGTCAGCCCGAGAATCGACATATTGTCGGTGTTCAACACGCCATGCGCGAAGCCGACGGCCTGCCAATGCGCGACGAGCCGGGCCGTTCGCGCGACGACCTCACGCAGGAATGCGGCGTACTTGTCCTCCGCGAGTTGCAAGTGCGGGAAGCTCTGCTCGATCACGTAGTCGGCAAGAATCTTGACTTCGTCCGTCTGCCCGCGATGGGCAAACACCTCGAACGATCCGAAGCGGACGTGGCTCGGCGCCATGCGCACAATGAGGGCGCCAGTCTCCGGCGTCTCGCGTTGAACTTCCAGGTCGGTGCCGACGAGGCAGAGCGCCCGCGTTGTCGGAATGCCGAGGCCGTGCATCGCCTCGCACGCCAAATATTCGCGGATGCTCGAGCGCAAGACCGCCCGGCCGTCGCCGAAACGGGAGAATGGGGTGCGACCTCCGCCTTTGAGGTGCAGGTCCCACTTCTCCCCTGCTCCGTTGCGGACTTCTCCCAGGAGGATTGCCCGGCCATCGCCGAGCTGCGGAACGTAGCTGCCGAACTGATGGCCGGCGTATTTCATCGCGACCGGTTCACTGCCCGGTAGACGTGCGTTGCCGGCGAAGGCCGCGACGAAACTCGGCTTCGTCGCTTCGGCCGGGTCGAGATCGAGGAGCCGAGCCGCGTCCAGGTTGAAGGCGATCAGATAGGGACTCGGCACCGACGTCGGTTCCACACGCTGAAAAAACGTGTCGGGTAGCCGGGAATACGTGTTGTCGAATGATAAGTTGCCGAGCGTTCGCATGACGTATTGTACGCCGACAACTATCATTTCTGGCTAACCGCTGACCGCTTTCCGGAGACGATCCATGCCTGCCGAGACGCTCGAATTCAAAACCGAACTCAAGCAGCTTCTGCACCTGATCACGCACTCGCTCTACTCGAACCGCGAGATCTTCTTGCGTGAGTTGATCAGCAACGCTTCCGACGCGATCAACAAGATCAAGTTCGACTCGCTCGCCCACGAAGAACGGCTCGAAGGCAACAAAGATTGGAAGATCAAGCTGACGCCGAACCAGGAAGGCATGACGCTGACGATCAGCGACAACGGCATCGGCATGAACCGCGACACGATCGTCGATCACCTCGGAACGATCGCGAAGTCCGGCACCAAGGCGTTCCTCGAATCGGTGCGCCAGCAGGACGGCTCGATCCGACCCGACTTGATCGGGCAATTCGGCGTCGGCTTCTATTCCGCATTCATGGTCGCAGACAAAGTCACCGTGATTTCACGCATGGCCGGCGCGCCCGCCGACGGCGTCAAGTGGGAATCGGCCGGCCAGGGGGAATTCTCCGTCGAGCCGCACGAAAAGGCGACGCGTGGGACGGACGTAATCTTGCACTTGAAAGAAGACGCCAAGGAATACCTCGAGCCCTGGACGCTACGGTCGCTCGTCAAGCGCTATTCGGATTTCATCGAGCATCCGGTCGTGATGGATGTGGAGAAGACCGAGGACGACAAGAAGGAGGTCACTGAAGAGACGCTCAACGCACAGACCGCGCTGTGGCTGCGCAACAAGTCCGACGTGAAACCCGAAGAATACGACCACTTCTACGAGCAGATTTCGAACGACAACGAAAAGCCGGCCCGCGTCATTCACTACACGGCCGAGGGCAAGACCGAGTTCAAGGTCCTGGCCTTCATCCCGGCACGCAAGCCGTTCTCGCTCACTTGGGAGGAACCGAAGGGCCTCAAGCTCTACATCCAGCGCGTGCTCATCATGGAGTCGTGCGAGGAGCTTTTGCCGCCGTACCTCCGCTTTGTGCGCGGCGTCGTTGATTCCGCCGATCTGCCACTCAACATCTCGCGCGAATTACTCCAGCAGAATCCGTTGCTCGAACGCATTCAGAAGAACGTCGTGCGCAACGTGCTCGAAGCGCTCGAGGCGCTGAAGAATACGGAATACGACAAGTACGTGACGTTCTTCGAAGACCTCGGCATGATGCTGAAGGAAGGCGCCGCCCGCGACTGGGCGAATCGCGAGGCCGTGCTCAATCTGCTGCTGTTCCAGTCGACCAAGACGGAGGCCGGCAAGTTCACGACGCTCGCGGATTATGTGAGCCGCATGCCGGAAGGCCAGAAGGACATCTACTACCTGATTGGTGAGACGCGCGAAATCATCGAGTCTTCGCCGTTGTTGGAAGCGTTCAAGTCGAAGGGCTACGAAGTTCTCCTGCTCACCGATCCGATCGACGAATTCCTGATGCCGTCGGTCCCGAGTTACAAGGAAAAGCCGCTCAAGCCCGTCGATCGCGGCGACACCGACGTGCCCGCGGAGGAGCCGGCTGAGAACGCCGAGCAGTTCACCGCCTTCCTCGCGGCCCTCAAGGTGCGTCTGCCCGACGTGAGCGACGTGCGGCTTTCCAAGCGGCTCAAGGAAAGCGCTTCGGTGCTCGTGGCCGACAAGCAAGCGATGTCGGCGCACTACGAGCGGCTCATGAAGAAGATGGGCCGACTCGAAGAGGAGTCGAAGCGCGCGTTGGAGATCAATCCGGCTCATCCGGCGGTGACGGCCTTGAAGGCGGCGTTTGAAAAGGATCCCGCGGACCCGCGCGTCGAGAGCTATGGTCGTCTGCTGTATGAGCAGGCCGTGATCGCCGAGGGTTCCAAGTTGAAGGACCCCGCTGGATTCGCTCGGCGCGTCAATGAGTTGATGGCGAAGACGCTGGGGTAATCGCGGCGAGCGGAGCGGCGTAAGCCGCCCGATGACGAACATTATCGGGCGGCTTACGCCACTCCGCTCGCCTATTTCGCAGTTTTTGGCGGCGGGATCAGAACGACGCCGTCGTCGCCGGGAGTGCCGGATGTCGGCGTGCTGCCGATGCGCACGCCAATGGGGCCGCCGGCCTTGAGCATGGCAAATCCCTTCGGGACCGCCCTGACCGGCGGCGTCACGACGATGATCGGCGAGATGGTCGTCGAACGCGGCGGACCCACGCTCGTGGGAACCCACGGCCCGTTGAGCCCGCCAATCGGATGCGCGATTCCTGCGACAACGATGGCGGCGATGCGTCGTTCACGGCCCACGGAAAAGGTGCCCGTCGAAGGCATCGTCCCATCCGAGACGCGATACGAAAACGGGTCCCGAGTGTACGGATCGATCGGAATGTTCGGCATGAATGCGGGAACGAGCTCCACCAGAGCGCTCGCCGAGCGCTGGTGTTCCAACTGAAACAATCGCAGCGCGACTTGCAATTGCGCCAGCCGCCGAATGGCCAGGCCGCGGCGATCGAGACCGGTCAGACGATCGACCCGGTCGACGCGCCATGCGGACGGCCGATGCAGGCCGGAGAGCCACGCTTGATTGACGGGCGCCACCGACTGAAGACGAACCAGCCGTTCGCGCCGCGCCCGCTCCCACGGCACGGTCCAGGCGAACCCAATTAGGTTCGCTTCCGCGTCGGCCTTGGGATCGCGACTTTCGACCACGGCGGTCCGCTGTTCGCCCAGTTGAATCGGCAACCAAAAGCTGAGTCGCTCAAGGGTGTTGCGCAGGATTACCTGCTCCGCCCATTGAACGTCCTCTAAACCCACGGGCATTTCACGTTCATGGCGTTCAAGTTCGCGGAGTAAATCGCGCAACAAATTGGCGTTGCCGCCATAGCGATTGAGCCACTCACCGAGACCGCCGAGCAAAATGGCCTCGCAATCAAGGCCCGCGATGGCGCATTCACGACCGCCGCCGTTCCGCGCCGTGCGCGCGGCCGTCAAGCCCCCACGAAGAAGCTGACAATAGGCAGGATTGTCGCCGGCTTGTTGGCGCTGCAGGCCGCGGGCGAGCAGTGCGTAACACATCTCGCGGAGCTGCCCAAGCGACTCGAACGTGTCATACGCATTCAGGTTGCGTGGGTCCTCAAAGATGCCAAGAGGCCGATCGGCAGCCTCGTCCAAGTTTTTCATCCAGTCGGAGGAGAATACGCGGTCGAGCCACGGGCCCAGTCCTTCGCCTTCGAAGGTCCAGCCAATTCGGGCCACGCGAATGAGCGGATCGTTGCTGTCGACGGTGACGATCCCTTGCTTAACCACCGGCGGCAAGCCGTTCGGACTTGGGTACAAGGAGCGGATATCCTCTGCCGCCTTGCGGTATTGCGATGCCGCGGCCTTAACCTTGCGGCCGGGGTCATTGATCGTGTCGGTGGGCAGCGTGTCGACATAGCCGGACTCCTCGAGCCGGTCCGCCGACACCGGGATTTCCAGGACGCGATAACCGATGCCAATCCCCAGGATGCCCACGGCCAGCACCCCGCCGCCGACCACCCGCAAGACCGGCCCACGCAAAGCAATTCGTTCCGTCGCCCAGGAGTTCAACACAACGCGTGCCGTGAGCAGCAGCACGGCAGCCGGCGCCCAGACTTGCCACCAGTGGGCGCCGCCGCCGATGACGGACGGGAAAATCAATCCGGTCAGCGCCGTCGCGCAGACAGTGGCAACCAGGCCCGCCACGACCGTCTTGCGGAAAATCATGCTGGACAAGAGGCCGACAACGAAGCCATACACCAATGTCAAGAACAAGAACCGCCACAGCTCGGGACGCAATTCAATCGTCAGGCGCGAACGAAAAAGCGGCATGGGCGCATTGGCAAGCGAAGTGGCAAATATCAACAAGAAGAGGATCAGCGCTCCGCCGCAGGCAATCGCGAAATGAATGATCGTCTTGACGAACCAGAGTCGGCCGAGCGGCAAACGCCGTTCGGCCCAGAAGCGCGCGACGCCGCGCACTTGCTCCTCGCCGAGCGTGGTGACGCCGGCAAGCACCCCGAGCATCAGCGTCGCCCCCGGCCAAACAAACAGAGCATAGACATCGGGAGAGAGCACGATCAATCCAATGAGCAAACCCGCCGCGCTCACGCCCGCGGCAACATACACGGCTTGCCGGATCGATAACCATCCCAGCGCACGCACGCCGGCAAACCAGGGTTTGCGCGCGTGCGTCGATGCGTCCGTCACCTTGGCTGGGCGTGGCAAGCGTCGCCGGTCCATCCCCGTGAACAAGTACGCCGATCCAAGCACGCCGAGGCCGACCCACGCCACGTAGAAGGCCAGAACCTGCAGGCTCGGGCCCCGGCTGAAGACGCGCGCCCCGAACACGCCAACGAAGATCATGGCGAGCACGACCCCAACCGCGACGGACGATATGCTGCCTTGAAACACGGCCCCTAGCGTCGAGCGTGCCAGCGCGCTGCCAAACAATCCCCAAGAGAAAGACATCAGGCCGACGAAGATGACGAGCAGACCGTACGCCAATGGGCCGAGATGCTCGTCGTAGCACCCGATCGCGATCGACAGGAGTCCCAGGACGACGCATTGAGCAATGGCAATCAGAAGGCCGGCGATCGTCTTGCCGAGCCATAAGGTGCGCCGCCGCGACGGTAGCGTGTCGAGAAACTCCAGCGTTCCGACCTCTTTTTCATCCGCCAGCAGGATTGCTCCGCTGACCGCGCCGGCCAGATAGGCGAGCGCGACCGCCATCAGCTCGCGCGGCCCCAATGCTTCGATCGACTTGGGACCCGACGAATCTGCCGTGAGCTGGACGGTCAGAAACATGGCTGCCGCGCCAAACGCCAGAATGGCCGCGGCGACCGTGCGCTGCTCGCGCCATTCCTTCCAAATAAATGCGCGAATCATATGGGCAGCCCCCCGACGCCGGCGCCGGCATTGCGCATGACGGAAGCGTAAATGTCCTCCAGCCCCGGCGTCGCCTGCTCGATTTCCGCGAGGCCGTCCTGAGAGCGCAATCGTTCCAGCGCATCCGCGCTCGGGTCCTGAACGAGCACATCGACTTGCTTACCGAGCGTCTGTCGCGTCAAGACTGTGCCAAGGCCCGCCAGTTCCGGCTCGCCACCAAGTGCCCGAAATTGGAAACGCGTAAAGCGCCGCTTCACATCTTCCACGGGGCCGGAGAACAGGAGCTTGCCGTGACTCAGCAATCCCACGTGACTGGCGATCCGTTCCAGTTCGGCGATACCATGGCTTGAAATCAAGATCGTCCGCCCGTGCGACGCCAGATCGACCAGGCTCGCCAGAAAGTCGCGCCGCGTCAGCAGGTCGAGTCCCGACGTCGGCTCGTCAAGGATCAGCACCTCCGGATCGGGGGCGAGTGCAAGAGCCAGCGCGACGCGAGCGTAGCCGCCCTTGGACAGGTCGCGGAGTTTCTTGCGTGAGTCGAGCCCGAGCTTGTGAGTCCACTCGTGATAGCGATCAATGAACCCGGCCTTATGAAAGGCGGCGGTAAACCAGCCGATCTCGGTGACCGTCATCCATTCATAAAAGCGCGGTCGCTCGGGCACATAGCCGACCTTGTGCCGCAGACCAACCGCCTTGCTCCAGCAGTCCTGGCCGAGGATGCGGGCGTGGCCGCGGTCCGGCGGGTGCATGCCGACGAGCACCTTGATCGTTGAAGTCTTGCCGGCGCCGTTGTCGCCCAGAAAGGCGTACACGGCGCCCTGCGGCACCTCCAGGTCGAGATGATCGACAACCGTCTTGCTGCCGTAACGCTTCACTAAACCGCGAACGGAGATGACCCCGCTCATGTTCGCTCCTCCCGGCCGCGTCGGCGGCCACGAGAACTCAACTTTGCCCATTCGTCATCGACCAAGGCTTGCACATCGTCGGCGGTCAAACCGCTGGCGGCCGCCTCGCGTACGGCATCGCGCACCCGATCGCGAATAATCTCACGCCGCCGTGCGTCGCAGAGGGCCGGCGCTTTGGCCGTCACTTCCATACCGCGGCCACGCTTGGTTTCGAGCACGCCGAGCCGCTCCAAATCTTGATATGCCCGGGCGACCGTATTGGGATTCACCAAAAGCCGTTGTGCCAGATCGCGAACGCTCGGAACCAGATCGCCCGGCGGCGGATCGCCAGCAGCCACGCCGAACACGACCTGGGCGGCGATCTGCTCGTAAATGGGGACCGGCGAATCGGGCCGAACAGTCAGAAGCATGACCAATGACATGGTGTACTAGATCGCTAGTACAGTAACACGGCGCGCCGGCGGGGTCAACAAGAAAATGGAAAATGCCACGTCGGCCAGCCTTCAGAGCGGCGCAGCCGCATTCCGGCCCCCTCTCCCCCGCTTCGGGGGAGAGGGGTGGGGTGAGGGGGTTTGGACTCGCGCCGTCGAAAAAAACTCGTTCGTGAGTTAGCAAGCGTTAACCCCCTCACCCCCGGCCCCTCTCCCCCGAAGCGGGGGAGAGGGGAGAAAATCCGTGCCGCTCGCCGTCGTGCGGCCCGGACGCTACACCATCCCGCACGCCCGCCGGGGATGCCGTCCCATGAATCGTTCACTCTGTCTCGCCGCCGGGGCAATCTTCATCATGACTCTCGACACGTTCGCCAAAGATCCGCTGCCGCTTGACAAGCTTGTCTACGAGGAAGGCGGCAAGAAACTGCCCTATCGCTTGCTCAAGCCGCTCGGGAGTGAAGGCGACGTCAAATTTCCGCTTGTCATCTTCCTGCATGGCGCCGGTGAGCGCGGCAGCGACAACGAGAAGCAACTCGTCCACGGCGTGCCGCAGTTCGCTTCGGAGGAGAATCGCAAAAAACACCCGTGCTTCCTGATCGCGCCGCAATGCCCAGACGGGAAGAAGTGGGTCGAAGTCGACTGGTCCGCCGATTCGCACACGATGCCGAAGGAACCTGGCGAAGTCGGTCGGTTGACGCTCGGACTGATCGAGAAGGCGATGAAGGAACTGCCGATCGACGCCAAGCGCGTCTACATCACCGGCCTGTCGATGGGCGGCTACGGAACGTGGGACGTTCTCGCCCGTCGACCGGATCTGTTTGCTGCGGCGGCGCCAGTTTGCGGTGGGGCCGATGAAGCGACGGCCGCGACGATCAAGGACATTCCGATCTGGGTGTTCCACGGAGCGAAGGACACGGCCGTGAAACCGGCCCGTTCGCGGAACATGGTGGCGGCGCTGGAAAAGGCGGGCGGCAAGCCGAAGTACACGGAGTACCCGGACGTCGGTCACAATTCGTGGGACTCAGCGTATCGCGATCCTGAGTTCTTCAAGTGGCTATTCGCGCAAAAGAAGTGAGGCAAACGGCGAGCGGAGCGGCGTAAGCCGCCCGATGTTGACATT
>DATANR010000330.1:0-21597 GCA_036266155.1 Gemmataceae bacterium
GGCGGGCTTACGCCTCGACGCTCGCCTTGGAATTGCGATGACTTACTTCGGGGACCGTTAAAAACCCCCACCGCAGCGCTTGATCTTGTGTGTAATTCTTGCCAATCGTCAGGGCCGTCACCGCCTTGGCCATTTCGTAACCCAGATAGAACGCGTGGGCGGCGTCCATCCTTGTGTCCTGCTTCATGATCTCCGCGAATAGCGCGAACGGGTCGGCGCCGTGCACGTACATGGACCCGTTGATGACGTGAATCTCGCCCTGTTCCGCAAAGAGGCGGTAGTTCCGGTCGGTCACGTCGTGCGCCAGTTGCCGCAGGCCTTCGACGCCGGCCTCGTAGATACGCGGGTCGCGAAACATCACCAATTCCGGTTCCAGATGCTTGGGCAAGACACGCTCGGTCACCGCGTGGTAGACGAGTCGACGGGCCAGGTCGAATTCGCGCACGGACGATTGGCACCAGTTGATCACCTCCGTCGTCAACACGCTGCGGATGCCGAGTTCCTGACAGAAGCCGGCAAGCATCACGTTGACGCCCGCGGAATCGACATCGGTCAACTCCGTCAAGTTGCCGACGCCCATCATGATCTCGACGTCCGGGTAGCGTTGCCGAGCCACGATGTATCGGCCCAACGAGGCGGCGAAGCCAAACCCAATCGGCTCAAGGATGGGATCCATCCGGAAACGCACGCCCCATTTCGCCAAAAGGTCGATGGTCGTGTCGAGCGATGCGATGTCAGTCGGCGTGTCCGGTGTTGCGACGAATTCAGCGCCGAACCGTTCGTGCCAATCGCGCGCCAACTCGCGGTTGGTCGCGTTGACGCTAAGAACCAATTCAGCGCCGGCAGCCAGCGCGGCTTCAACTTCAATGGGATTGAACGAATCGACCGACATGCGCATGCCCAAATCGCGCAAGGCACGCACGGCCTCACCAATGCCGGGCCAGGTTTCGCCTGGGTTGCATCCTAAATCAATGATGTCGGCGCCGTCGGCCTTAAGTCGGCGGGCAGTTGCGGCGATGTCAGCGATTGGCAAGCCCGGCGCGTGATTGATCTCGGCAATGATTTCGATGTCGAACTGGCCGTACGATTCGGGCCGGCCCTGACGTGTGCCGAAGAACTCGGGAAGATCACGCAAGTCCTTCGGGCCTCTTTCCACACTGACCCTTGGCGGCGCCGCGATGCCTGACAACTCGCCGCGACAATAGCCGGGCAAGATGACGCGATCCGTTTCCGGCGGCACTTGCAGCCGGCGGCCGATCCATTCAGTAGTAAGCAGGGCGGCTACCGTGA
The DNA here is from genome assembly GCA_036266155.1 of Gemmataceae bacterium. Classification (GTDB taxonomy): domain Bacteria; phylum Planctomycetota; class Planctomycetia; order Gemmatales; family Gemmataceae; genus SIAJ01. The sequence goes on from DATANR010000330.1 coordinate 1,291, forward strand.
TCGGCATGACCGCGACGTGCGGCTCGAAGGCGGCCTTGGGTGCAATTTCCGCAAGTACCCGTCGCAGCGAGGGTTCCGCCAGCTTGCCAGTCACGAACAGCACGCGTTCGGGCATTCCGCCAGTCTAACGGATTCATTGCATTGCGTTGCACCAAAAGTTGGCGAAACGTATAAGGGCGGGTGTGCAGTGAATGCAATGCGTTCGCGTCACGACACGGGGGGGAACGGCAATACTTCGACCGGCTGACGGCCTTCAGGCGTGACCGCGTCTAGCCTCAACCCCGGATCTTGGTGTCCCCGGCGGATATACCCGATGGCGAGCGCGGCATTCAGGCGGGGAGACTGGACGGAGGACGTGATCAGCCCGACTTCAGCGGCATCACGAACGAGCTTTGTGCCGGCCGGCAGCACGCCGCCGTCAAGCACCTTGACGCCAAGGAACGCCCGATTCACGAACCCCGTGCGGTCGCGGGCCATGACGATCGGTTCCTGACCCAGGTAGCATCCTTTCGCATAGCTGACGGCCCGTGTGGCACGGGCGACCTCCATAACGAATCGATCCTCGTTGATGTCGATGCCGTAGACCGGTGTCGCGTTCTCGACGCGCAACGTCTCCCATACCTGTTCGCCGGCTGGCGTCGCGCCCGCCGACTTCAAGATGCGCCACACGTTCTCGGCCACTTCGTTGCGACATACAAAGTCGTAGCCGGGCACCCCGATTGGATCGTGACGTCGAATATGGCATGTCGCCGACTTGCCGAGCGTGCGCTCCATGTGCATGAACTCGGGCAAATCCGGAATGCGCTCACCCAATGCGGCTTCGAGCACGGCTTTGGCTTTCGGACCTGCCAGGTAAAATTGGGCGAACGATTCCGTGTTGTCAGCCAGTTCGACGGCTTCGGAGATCAGATGCCGATCGAGATGCTTGACGACCTTGTCATTGAAGTCGGGAGTGACGTCGAGCCAAAAGGCATGCCGGCCCGCCGACAGAACGTGGTACACGAACAAGTGAGCGAGAGCCTTCGCGCGATGATCGCACAGGTAGGCCTCGCATCCGCCCCCGAGCGGCAGCCCGTTGATGTCATTGGTAGATAGGTTGTGCAGGAATGATGGTGCATCCTTGCCGGACACCTCGACCTTGCCCGCCGTCGATCGGTCGAACAACCCGGCCTCGGCAAGAGCCGCACCATATTCGGCATCAGGTTCGCCGAAGTGCGTCGGCAGCGAAGCGTCGGTCGCAAAGACGGCGCCCGCGGCACGGTGCAAATTCATTAATGGAGTTGGTGCTGGCATGTGACCTTAAGAAACGGTGATCCAACATTTTTGGCCGTCCGGAACGATCAGGACGCTTCCCGGTGCATCAAGGAGACGCTGCACATCCTTCGGTCCGGTCAACGGCGTCGCAAACATTTCCTCGATCGTCGACGGACGCATCTCGGATGCCAGATAGAGCTTCGCCCGGCCGGCCGCCCAGGCCCATTGCACCGCCGGCATGGCGTCGACAGGCTTTTGCCGGAACAGGAGTTTGACGGCTTCGGGCGGCTCATCCGATTGTCGCAGCGCGTCGACGGCGGCCCCCAGTTCGGCGTCCGCGTCGCTCAGGATGATGACCGAGCCGCCTTCTTTGACGGCCCGAGCGCCGGCGATGGCCGCTCGCGCCAGTGCCGCGAAATCGTGCCGCTCCGGATCGCCCGCCAGCGCGACGACAACGGCATCTGCCGCACGATCGACTTTGCGTTTCCACCGTTCGTCCATCCGTGCTTCGCCGACGGAACTCTGACCGGCAAATCCGGCGATAAGACCATCAATATTGTCGCCGGACCCCTCGATGACCTGGATGAAGAATGGCGAGCCAAGCAGCCACGCCACTTCTGTGGCCTCGGCACGCAAGGGCCACGAACCGTTCGGTGGGACCTGGGGTGCCAGGCGCGCGACGAGATTGCGCACCGAATCGGCGTCCGCCAGGGCCGGATAGATGGCGCCGATTGCTCCCGAATAACCGAGCAGGGAATCATAGCCGCGTCTGGTCAACACAATGGATTGATCCGCGTCGACGAGCGTACGATTCAAGTAAATGCGATGACCTTCCTTCGTGGCGGCCAGATAGCTCAGCTTCTTGCGGTCGTTCGGTTGGTGGATTTCGGTTTGCAAATCCGCCATCGTGTCCGGCAGGTCGTTCATCCAGTTCTGCGTGGCGCCCGGGGGGCTGATGGCAGTGACTGCCGACGGTGGAATCCCGACCCCGGCAAGGTATTCGAGAATCCCGGCGATCATCTCCGCGAGCCGCGGCAGCGATTCATCGACGACGAGTGCGATCCGATCGTCCGGCGTCAGGGCCCGACGAAAGGCTTCAAATCCGATCGGATGTTCGAGCGCGTCAACGACGGCCGCCCGCACATCGCGAATCGGCGTCGATTGGGGCATCGGGAGCGCAATTCGGTCCGTATCGCGCACCGTGAGCGACCAGGTGGATCGGCCGACGGGGACTTCGATCGCGGACATGAACGGCCTTCTCTGGCTTCGATCGGGGCGGAATGACGCCGGCGCGGTCGCCGCACTCGTATTGTTTGTAGGAAGCGTGCATAAGGCAATCCGCCGGCATGCACATGGGCCAATGATCCGCACATGTTTCCCATCATGCTCGACGTCCGCGACCGCCAAGTTTTAGTCGTGGGCGGCGGCGCAGTTGGTCAACGCAAAGCCAGGGGCGTGCTCGAAGCCGGCGCCCGCGTGACGCTCGTTTGCCTGGAAAACCCGCTGATCGAGTTGTCTGCGCGATTGGATTGGCGGACGGAACCCTATCGAACCGAGCATCTCAACGGCAAATCGTTGGTATTCGCAGCGGCCACGGTGACGGTCAACGAGAATGTTGTTGCAGATGCGCGGGCACGAGGAATTTGGGTCAATGCTGCGACAGCTCCTGAAGCTGGCGATTTTGTTCTCCCGGCGGTCGCACGGCGAGGGTTGATTGAACTTGCCGTAGGAACGGGAGGCGGATCGCCGGCTCTCGCCACGCGGATTCGCGATCTCTTGGCCAATTTCGTCGATGATTCACTGGTCGCGTGGGTCGATTTGGTTGCTGAACTTCGCGATGAGATTCTGGCAAATGTCGTTGCAGAACGACGGCCGCAGCTCTGGCACGAACTCACGACGCGTGAATGGCTCGACCGCATTCGCACGGAAGGCAAGGAGGTAATCCGCCAAGCGTTCCGTGAAGTGGTAAATCGCGAGCGCGGCCGATAGAATCAACTCCTGAAAGTCCCATGACCCCGCACCCCTTGCTCGGCCCCGATGGGCGTAACGCACGTTTGCTTTGGCCTCAGCTATTTGATCGCACTTGGCCTCGAACTGGCCCAGCAGGCTAGGCCGGGTCGCGCAACGCGGATCGCCGGGCTCGTATTTGGCTTCGCGGGTTTGGCCGCTCACACAATCTTCCTGCTCCGCCATCAGCCCAATCCCGCGTCGGCCTACGGTTCACTCTTGTTGCTGGCGTGGGTCCTTGCGGTCTTTTTCCTCTACGGGTCGCTGCATCATCGATCATTGGCCTGGGGCCTATTCGTCTTGCCGGTCGTCCTCATCCTCGTGTGGCTTTCGTTCGCGTTCTATCGCGACGAACCGGCGGGCAATTGGGCCGACGGCGAGCACGTCTGGGGCGCGGTCCACGGCATCCTCGTTCTGGCCGCATCGGTTGGCATCACGGTCGGCTTTCTCGCGAGCGTGATGTATCTCGTGCAAGCACGCCGCCTGCGCATGAAGCGAAACCCTCTCGGTGGGCTGCGTCTCCTGAGCCTGGAGCGCCTGGAGACGATGAACCGGCGCGCGATCAACTGGGCGTTTCCGTTGTTGACAGTCGGACTGCTTCTGGGAGCGTTGCGTGTTCTCGGCGCCGATTCGCCGGGAATGAGCTGGACTGATCCCAAAGTGTGGAGCACCGTTGGGCTGTGGTTGGTGGGCTTGCTACTCGTTTTCCTTCGCTACGGCACGCATCTGCCGCCGCGACGATTGGCATATCTCACCATTGCCGTATTTGCGTTGATGCTCCTTACACTGATCGCGTCGCATCCGTTCGCCGTCGCGGAGGTGAGCCGATGAACCTCCTCGCGGTCGGGATGAGTTTTCGATCGGCGGACGTCGCTCTGCGCGAACGACTGGCTTTCACGGACGAGCAACGAGATACCGCGCTGCGGGAGTTGGCCGCTCGGTATGGTTGCGAGGCGGCCGTGTTGAGCACATGTAATCGCGTCGAGTTGTATCTGGGTAAACCGGGCGGCGACGAAGTCCCCGACCTCACGCTTGTGTCCGAGTTTCTCGCCGAGATTCATCGCGTCGATCCTTTGACGATTCGTTCGCACTTGGTTCCGCATCCCAATGCGGACGGCGTCCGCCATCTGTTTCGCGTGGCGGCCAGCCTGGATAGTCTGATCGTGGGCGAGGGGCAAATCGTCGGGCAAGTGAAAGCGGCATTCGAAGCGGCGCGGTCGATCGGCTCGGCGGGCCCGTTGCTCAATGCGCTCTATCAGCATGCGCAGCGGACCGCTAAGCGTGTTCGTACGGAAACCGGCATCTCCGCAGGCCACGTCTCCGTTTCCAGCGTCGCGGTCGATTATGTGCGTGAAGTGTTCGACCATTTCGGTGACAAGACGGTGCTCGTGATCGGCGCCGGCAAGATGGGCCGGTTGACCCTCAAGCATCTGCGTGAACTGCGACCGAAGCAGATCCTGGTGACCAATCGAAGTCCCGACAAAGCCACTGAACTTGCGAACGAGTGTGGCGGGCAGGCGTTTGCGTGGGATCGGCTCGACGACGGTCTGGCCCAGGCCGACATCGTCTTGAGCACCACGGGGGCCGCGGAGCCGGTGGTGACCGCCAAGCGCTATGCCGCAATCCGGCCCCGACGTGCGGGACGGACGGCGGTCATCCTGGATATTGCCGTGCCGCGCGACTTTGAGCCGGCGATTCACGATGGCGAATCCACATTCTTGTTCAACATCGATGACCTGCGCGGCGTTCGCGAGCAGACCTTGAACCGACGGCGCTCACACGTTGATCGTGCGGAGGCGATTGTCGAAGACGAAGCTCGGCGATTTGTCGAGGACTGGGGCCGCCGCAAGAACGGGCAACTGATCGCACGACTGACCGCGGAGTTCGAAGCGCGGCGACGCGAGGTCGTCGAGCCATTGCTTGGCCGGCTCAACGGCAAACTCACCGCGAAGGAACGTCAGGACGTCGAGGCGGCCTTTCGTCTCTATCAGAACAAGCTTCTGCACGGTCCAATTTCGGCACTGGGGGATGCGAGCAAGGATGGAGGCGGACCGGCTTTGCTTGACGCAATCCGTCGATTGTTCCGGCTCGACTGAATCGCGGTGCAAGATATGCACGCGAAGCCAACCTATCCCCTAGACTAATCAGTCCGCCCATCCTTGCCTTGCAACGGGAACTTGCATGAGCCCCAATCCCGACTCGGTGTCGCCGTCGAGCGAGCCGTACCTTTCCTTTCGCCGTCATGGCGAGATCGCCGTCGTCGGCGTGGCGGCCGCGATCGAAGATTTGCCATCCAGCGCCATCGAGACGGCCGCCCAGGTCGTGCTCGCGCCGCTCAAGGAAAATCCGCCGTCGAACGTGATCGTCGATTTGGCCAAGGTTCAGTTCTTCACGTCGGAGTTCATCTCGTTCCTGCTGCGTTGCCACGTAATCGTGAAGAAACATCACGGTGAACTCGTCCTGGCCGGCGTGTCGGCGCGCGTTCGCGAATTGCTGCGGCAAACCGCCCTCGACACCCTGTGGGCTATTTACGACAACCGCCAGCAAGCGCTGGACGCGCTCGGCGGCGCGGACTGAGAGCCGCTTTCTTCCATTTGCATGAGACGGATCCTCACTATGCCTCCTGAATTCGGTACTCCCCGCCGCGAACGCCCGCAGACGACTGAAGACTTCATCCGCGAGATCAAGGAGTCGGCCGACAAACTCCTGGTGGATGGCGCGTCACGCGGCGACGTGAAACTGTTGTGCACGGCCTTCAAAGAACTGCGGCATTGCTTCAAAGTCTTCGGCCGCTACAAGGGCCGGCGTAAAGCAACGATCTTTGGATCGGCACGCACGAAGCCCGATCACCCGACATATCAACAAGCAATCGAGTTTGGCCGCAAAATGGCCGAGGCGCATTGGATGATTGTGACGGGCGCCGGGGCCGGCATCATGGAGGCGGGGCACGTCGGCGCTGGCCGCGATGCGAGCATGGGCCTCAACATCCTGCTCCCGTTCGAGCAATCGGCCAACACGGTGATGACCGGCAACGACAAGCTGATGACGATGCGCTACTTCTTCACGCGCAAGCTCATGTTCGTGAAGGAGACGGATGCGATCGTTCTATTCCCCGGCGGCTTTGGCACGCACGACGAGGCCTTCGAGGCCCTGACCCTGATTCAGACGGGCAAGAGCCATCTCTTCCCTGTGGTGATGGTCGATCAACCGGGCGGCACCTACTGGTCCGAGTGGGCTGACTTCATCGAGCGTGAACTCAAGGCGCCTGGCTTAATTTCGCCGGCGGACACGTCGCTCTACTGCATCACGCACTCCGTGGATGAAGCCGTCTCCGAGGTGCTTGGTTTTTACCGCGTCTACCACTCCATGCGGTACGTCCACAAGGACCTGATGATTCGGCTCAATCGGCCAATCTCGGACGAATTGCTCGAACACATCAACATGGAATTCAAGGACATCATCTGGGAAGGCCGGATCGAACGCAGCGCTGCCGATGCGATGGAAGCCAATGAGCCGCAGTTGTTTGACCTGCCGCGATTGCGCTTTCGGTTCGATCGTCATGGCCACTCGCGGTTTCGACAGATGATCAATTTGATCAATCGCTCGGAGTAATGGCCGGAGGCATTCATGCGAACCGTCGCACTCGTCGTTGGGCTGCTCGCCTCAGCAACCAACGCTGCTGAACGGCCCAATGTGGTGTTCATCCTCGCGGATGATCTGGGATGGGGCGACCTCGGCTGCTACGGGCAAACGATGATCCGCACGCCGAGCATCGACACGCTCGCAAAAGATGGCATGCGCTTCACGCAGGCTTATTCCGGCAACGCCGTGTGCGCCCCGTCGCGGTGTTGCTTGATGACCGGCATGCATCCCGGACACGCGTATATCCGCGACAACCGCCAGTGGAAGGCCGCGGAGCAGTGGTCCGGGCAAGTCCCACTGCCTGCTGATACGGTGACGCTACCCAAGCTCTTCAAGGAAAAGGGCTACGCGACCGCGGCGATGGGTAAGTGGGGCCTCGGATCGCCGGAGAACTCCGGCGATCCGGCGAAGCTCGGCATCGACTACTTTTTCGGCTACTACTGCCAGGCGCATGCGCACAATCACTATCCGCAGTACGTCTGGAAGAACGGTAAGAAGGAGTTGCTCGACGGCAACGACGGCTCGGCCACGGGAAAACAATACACGCAAGATTTGTTCGAGGCCGAGTCTCTGAAGTTCGTCCGCGAACACAAGGACAAGCCGTTTTTCTTGTACCTGCCGTTCACCGTGCCGCATCTCGCTCTACAGGTGCCCGAGGATTCACTCGCCGAGTACAAGGACAAGTTTCCCGAGACGCCCTACATCGGCAAGCAATATCAACCGCACGCTACGCCGCGAGCGGCGTATGCGGCGATGGTCACGCGCATGGATCGCTCGGTTGGCCGGCTAATGAATTTGCTCAAGGAACTAAAGCTCGACAGCAACACGATTGTGATTTTTGCCAGTGACAACGGTGCGATCGACGCCTACGCGGGGACTGACGCCAAGTTCTTCGGCGCTCTCGCGAATTTCCGCGGCATGAAGGGCAGCCTCTACGAAGGCGGCATCCGTGTGCCGCTCATCGTTCGCTGGTCAGGGCACATTAAGGCGGCCTCAACGAGCGACTTGCCAGTTCCTTTTTGGGATCTGCTGCCAACGCTCTGTGCGGCCGCCGACATAGAGGCCCCAAAGAATTTGGATGGCCTGAGCATTCTGCCGACGCTCATCGGACACGGTGAGCAGGGCCGGCATGACTTTCTTTACTGGGAGTTCCCATCGTATGGTGGGCAACAAGCAGTGCGGGCGGGCAAATGGAAAGCGGTGCGGCAGAACCTGACGAAGGGGCCATCGGGCGTGGAACTATTTGACCTGGAATCCGATCCCTCGGAGAAAATGGACGTCGCGGCCGACCATGCCGATGTCGTGCAAAAACTTGAGAGGATCATGAAGGAACAACACACGCCAAGCGCGTTGTTTCCGCTGCCGTCCGTCGATCCGAAGCCCAAGAAGCAGTAGCCGCGAACGAGGTTGACGCAAACGCGTGGTTCGGGCTACCATGCCGGCCGCCTGGACATGGATAAGGACCGCGCACGGATGCCGGGTCGCATCGCCACGGTATGGCGGTTTCGTCATTTCTGGCTGTCGCTGGCCGGGATGGACTTGCGCGTCCGTTACCGGCGCTCCGTTCTCGGCATCGGCTGGTCGTTGCTCAATCCGATCGTCATGACCGTCGTCTTCTGCGTCGGCTTCTCGACGTGGACCGGCAATGGCGACTGGCGGACCGCGGCCTCGTTTTATCTCACGGGCCTCGCTGTCTGGGACTTCATTAAGCACTCGGCCGTGCAGGGCAGCCTGACTTTTCCGCGCAATGAACCGTACATTCGGCAGTCGCCGATTCCGCTCGCGGTTTACACGCTCAGAACGAGCCTGGGTACGGCGGTCCACTTCGGGATTGCTCTCGTCGTAGCCGTAGTCGCGATCGGTGTGCTGCACCCGACTGATCATTTCACGTCGCTGTATGCGCTCTGGGCGGTCGTCCCCGCCGCGTGTTTGTTGCTGCTGTTTTGTTGGGCGGTTTCAACATTGTGCGCTGTCGCTAACGTTTATTTTCACGACACGCAGCATCTTGCCGAGGTCGGGCTGAACATCGGCTTCTTCTTGACGCCCATCATTTATGCGAAGGAACGGCTTGTCGAACGTGGCCTCGGATTCGTCGCCGACGTCAATCCGGTCGTCGCGTTTCTCGATATCATTCGCGATCCGCTGCTCACAGGAGCGCCGTCCACGACCGCCGCGTTCGTCCAGGCGGCCGGATTGACGTTTGTCGCCGTCGTCGCGGCCGTGGCTGTGCTCGCGCGATTTGAACGCCGACTTGTCTTTCATCTATGAGCGCCATGCCCATTGCCATCGACCTCGACGACGTCCATCTCCGCTTTCGCGTCCGCTCGGCGACGCGCGTGTCGCTCAAGGAATATCTCGTTCGCGGCCTTTTCCGTTCCGCCTCCAATCCGCCGGTCGACGTGCACGCACTGCGCGGCGTGAGTCTGCATGTCGATGAAGGCGAACGGCTCGGCATCATCGGCCACAACGGGGCTGGCAAGAGCACGCTGCTCAAAGTGATCGCTGGCGTCTATCCGCCGACCGCGGGGATGTGCACGATCAATGGCCGCATTTGCTCGCTCTTCGACCTCATGGTCGGCTTCGAGATGGAAGCGAGCGGCTGGGATAACATCCGCTTCCGCTCTTACCTTCAGGGCGAGACGCCCCGCACGATTCGCGGCAAAGTGAATGGCATCGCCGAATTCAGCGAGCTGGGCCGGTTCCTTGATGTGCCGCTCAAGTATTACTCGGCCGGCATGCTGGTCCGTCTCGCGTTCTCGATCGCCTCAGCGGCGGACCCGGAAATTCTGCTCATCGATGAAGCCTTAGCGGCCGGCGATGCAAGCTTTCGAGCCAAGGCCCGCGAGCGCATCACGGAGTTGAAGCAGGCCGCCCGGCTCATGGTGCTCGTGTCGCACGACCTGAACGCGTTGCCCGATCTTTGCACGGCCGTCGCGTGGATGGAGAGGGGCCAGGTCAAAATGCTCGGGCCCTGCGACGAAATCATCCCGGCGTATCGTTCGTCGATGGCAAGAGCGGCCCCGGTCGGCGCGGCGGCGTGAACGGCACCGGCACCAACTTCGGTCGCGGGAGATGCAGACCGACAACGCAGCCATGCCGTCGCGCGAGCTGGGCGAACGACAGCCGCAAGAAGGCATAGCGGGCCGGGTCGGCGCCATTCTTCAGATAGTCGGTCGCCAGCCGATCCATGTGCGCGTCGTACTTTTTCTGGCTGCCAGTGTGTGCGGAATAACGCCCTTCGTGTCGCCGCAGATCGCCATCGAGCGCCGGGCTGATGTGGTACAACTCGTGGAAGAGCGTAATCAATTTGTCCTGAAAATCCCGGTTCAAGAAACGTGGCAAGCAAAACGTGACGAGATACAGAATATCCCATCCTTCAACGATGAAACGCTGAACCTGATAGGCGTTCCCGCGATAAACCGTCGCCAGCGCCCCACGTTGGAAGCGCATCGGCGTGACGCGAGCCTGCAGCCCGTGTCGTCGGCCATTGCGCGCCTTGATGATCGTGAACAGGATGCGCCGCACATCAATGTGCGCCAGCACCGGTGAGCGGCGCACCACGTCCTCGCAGAGTCGGCGCATGTTGCCGGAGAAGTCGAACGGCTGCCTTTCGGGGCCAGTATCGACCGAATCGGGCGGCGGCGGGACCGGCAGCGTTCGCCGTTCGGACAACTTGAGCGCCAGCCGTGGCGGCGGACGCGACGCGTCCCAGTGATAGGCGAGTGGAAGTGGGCGGCTCATTCGGGATAAAGCAAAAAGGACCTGCGGCGCTCGCGGAAGGCACGCACGTCCGCGGCCCAGGGCTTCATGATCTCGGCAACCGTCTTGCCGGCGATCAGAGCATCATAGCTCGCCTTGTGAACGAGAAGGCGATCGTAGTTTTTCGGTTCCCACTGTCCGGGGAATAGATCACGCAGTGCCACAGCAATCGTCACTCCGGTGCGCAACGGATCGAACTTCGACCAATCGTCGACGATGATCTGGACGCCGCCACATGGCGTTTTCGCGTGAACGCTTGTAGTCGGCGTCAGACTTGTTGGCACGAAACGTACGCCAACTAATCCGGAGGAATTGAGCGCGGCCGCAAACTTCGCTCCATCCAGCCACGGAGCGCCGATCCATTCGAAGGGGCGTTCCGTACCGCGACCGACGCTGATGTTGGTCGTCTCCAAGAGACCGATGCCGGGGTAGAGCAGGGCGGCAGTCAAGCCGCGCATGTTGGGCGACGGGTTCACCCAGGTCAGGTTCGTCTTGTCGAACAAGTCGCCACGCTTCCAGTTTTCGCACTTGATGATTTTCAAATCGACTTTGAGCTTGCGCTCCGCGACGAACATTTGCGCCAGTTCGCCAACGGTCATCCCGTGGCGAATCGGCAATGAATGGTAGGCAATAAATGACTCGCGGCCAGGATCGGTGAGCGGTCCGTCGATCGCGAGGCCGCCGATCGGATTCGGTCGATCGAGCACAACGACCGCTCGATTGTGCTCGGCCGCGGCCTCCAATACGTTGCCGAGCGTGCTGATGAACGTGTAAAACCGGCAGCCGATGTCCTGGATGTCGTAGACGAGCGTGTCGATGTCCTTGAGAGTCTCCGCGTCCGGCTTGCGGCGCTTGCCATAGAGGCTATAGACGGGCAGGCCGGTCTTCTCATCCGTTGAGTCCGTGATGTTCGATTGATCCAGTTCCCCGCGAATGCCATGTTCCGGGCTGAACAGGGCGACGAGCTTAATACCCTCGGCCGCATGCAGCACATCCGCCGTCGCCCGCCCCTGCCGATCGTGGCCGGTGTGATTCGTAACCAGCCCAATCTTGCGATCCTTCAAATTCGCAAACTTCTCGCGCTCCAGTACGTCAATGCCACACGGAACGGTACTGATTTCCGACCTCTGACCTCTGACCTCCGTCTTCTGAATTGCTCCCGCGACGATGTTCGCCACCTCGCGCCGCAGGCCGGTTACTTGCACCTTTTCTGAGATATGCACGCGGTTCGTCAAGATGATGACCGCCGTGCCGCTCGGCGGGTCGATCCAGATTGACGTGCCAGTGAAACCCGTGTGGCCGAAGCCTTCGCCTTTTGGAAACAGTTCGCCACGCGGAGCACTGTAGCTCGTGTCCACATCCCAGCCGCGCGACCGTTTGCCGCCGGGCACGGGCATGGGGGCCGTCATCAAGCGCACGCCGAGTGGACTCAACACACGCTTGCCATCGAGTTCGCCGCCGTGCAGCAACATGCGCGCGTAGCGCGCCAGATCGTCGGCCGTGCTGAACAGCCCCGCGTGTCCCGCGACGCCGCCCATCGTGGCCGATCGGGGATCGTGAACTTCGCCGACGAGCCAACGGCCAACGCGCTCGGCCGTCGGCGCCGTGCGTGACTTGAGCGCATCCGAGGGATGGAAGCCCGTGTCTTTCATCGCCAATGGCTCGAAAACGTTGACGCGCGCGATCTCGTCTAGTGGCTTGCCGCTGATTCGTTCAATCAGTTCGCCGAGGACGATGAAGCCGACGTCGCTGTACTTGAAGCGTGCCCCGGGCTCGGCTTCGAGCGGCAAGGCAGCGATTCGTTTCATCGCGTCGGCTTTACCGTCCTTGTAGTCGGCCACGGCGTTGTCCGCGAGCAGACCGCTCGTGTGCGTCATCAGGTGTTCGACGGTAACATTGCCTTTTCCATTGGCCGCGAAGTCGGGCCAGTAGAAGGCGACCTTCTCGGCGAGACGCAGTTTCCCTTGTTCGGTGAGCACGAATGCGGATGTTGCGGTGGCGATCGGCTTCGTCAATGAAGCCATGTCGAACACGGTGTCCGGCGTCATCGCGACTTTGTCCGGCTTCAATGCGCGATTGCCAAACGCCTTGCGATAGACGAACTGGTCGCCGTGAACGACCACGACGACGGCACCGGGACAGTCGCCGCGCTTGATCGAGGCGGCCACGGCCTCATCGATGCGATTGAGCCGCTCCCGATCGATGTCGGCAAGTGCGACGAGCGGAAAGATTAGCAGTGCGACGAGAGTGCGCATGAATTGAGACTAGCGTTTTCGACGTCTTTGGCAGAGAGGTTATTTCACATCCTCGTAGCCGAACTTCCGCTTCACCTTGTCCGCCGGGTAAGGTTTGCCGTCGACTTCGACATAAGGGTACACGAAGAAATTGAGCGGCGGGCCATCCTGCTTGGGCGAAAGAACGATGTCGCGGCCGGTCGAGAAAGTCACGCGATCGGCGGTCAGGCTGCCGAAGTAGTAATCCTTCATCTTTGGGTCTTTGTTCGCCTCGGAAATGTCGACTGGCACCCAGCCCGCGTCGGTTTTGAACTTGGCCCAGCAATGATAGCCGGCGATGTCGCCCGTACCGCGTTTTTCGGGGATGCCGAAACCGATCTCGAAACGCGCGGGAATCTTTTGCGAGCGAGTTAGGGCGATGAACAGGCTGTGGAAATCGGTGCAATTTCCGAACTTGCTGTCGCAAACCCAATTCACGTCGCCGCGGCCCCACTCGGTGCCGTCCTTGGCGTAACGCATCATGCCGTTGACGAGATCGTACAGTTCGCGAGCTGTGGCCATCGGGTCGTCCGGCAGCTTCTTGCCTTCGAGCAACTTGAGGTGCTTGCCGTCCGGCGGGGCCAGCGGGTCGGGCTTGAGGTGCAAGTCGAGCATGTCCTTGATCGCCTTGTCGGTCGCGCCGCGGACCTCTTTACGTTTGATGGTGTGGACCGCCTTCAACGGAATGTTGCCATCGGCGTCGGCCTTGGCTTCGAGGTAATACATGCGATTGCCAAACTTGTTCTCGGTCCTTTCCGCGGCCTTGACGGGAAAGGTCTTGTCAATCGCGATCACCTCTTGATCGTCCGTCGTCTGCGGCACGGGCAGCCAGACGCGCGCGTCTTGGCCGGGTTTCAGGCCGCTGATGGTGACTTCGTAGTTCAATTTGAAGGAGCGCGATTTGGGCTCGTCGGCTGTCAGAGTCGGAGCAATTGCAAGCAAAACGAGGATGACAGATCGCATGTTCGCGGCTCGGTGGAAGATTGGCGAGCGGAGCACCGTCAGGCGCCCGATAACGACATTATCGGGCGCCTGACGGTGCTCCGCTCGCCCTGACTACTAATTCGCCTGTGCGGCGAACTCTTTCTCGGCCTGTAGCTGCGGGTGGAGCACTTTCACGTAGGTCAGTCCAAACAGGCCCGCCCCGGTCAGGAACAGGATCACGACCACCATCTTGCCGCGACACGAGTACATATTCCAGATGCTCAGCACGATTTGCGCGCCAAGTCCGAGGCCAACGATGGCGCCCGTTCCCATGATCGCCAGCGCGAAGTAGGGGCCGACGCCCTCTAACCGTGCGAGCCACCAGCAGGCAACATCCGCGACCTGGGCGATGAGCACGATCGGCGACAACACGCAGCGAATGAAACTCGAATAACTGGTGAAGGCGAACACGAGGCCGGTCGCGGCCCAGAGAATCGAGAAGGTTAGCAAGTGGGCGTGTGTCGATTGCGTTAGGGCATCGGGCGAAAGCTGACGACGCTTCGCCGCCTTCCATCGATCGGCGGCCGACGGTTTGTTTTGATCACCGCCGCCCGTGCCTACAAGAGGTGTTGCCTCCGTCGCGAACGCGGCCGTCAAGCGTTCGAACTTCTCCGGTGTCGGCAGCGGAAACGCGTCAGCATCGTATTGCGCCTTGGGCGCCCCTGCCTCAATCCACGCCGACAGCGCCAGACGCTCCGCCTCGCGTTCGGCTTCGATTTTTTGCTTTTCCTCAGGGGTCTTGGTCAATTTCTTCCAGTCCTCGGACTTTTCAAAGAACGCGGGGACCATGTTCTGCGGCCCCCATTTTGCCTTGCGATCACCGTTGATGGCCGTGTGCATTTGCCCGAACGGATGATTGGCGCTCTTCTGAATGTACTTGGCAATGCCGTCCATTGCATCGAGGCGAACTTCGTCCTTTTCGCCTCCCGGAGAATGACAGACGACGCATCGTTCCGTTATGAGGGATTGAATCTTTACCCCCTTCACCTTGACTCCAACGACGGCGGCCTGCCCTTTAGCAACGTCACCCGTCTTTGCTTCTTCGGCTGCCAGGTCTGGCTTCGGCTCGCTCGGCCAGGGAACGCCTGAAAATCGTGTTACTAGATCTTCGGTGGTTGGCAGAGGGTTGCCTGCCGACGCATGCTTGAAGTGAATCTGCGCCATCGCCCATATGTAGCCGATGCCGACGGAACAGAGAAACGTCGTCAGCACTAGCTTGGCGGGCAAGGGCAGGTCGCGGAGCGTGAAGCGCGTCGTCGCAGAATTTGCAGTGAACATGGGGAGGTGTGCCTCCGGAGCGGGAATGGGCGTAGGTGGGATACCGACACTCTAATTCAAGACTGCCATCGCTGCTTGCAGGACCGCCGTGCGCGTCTCGGCCAAAGGTCGCTGGACCGTCGCGCCGGCTGCCATCTTGTGGCCGCCGCCGCCAAAGCGCTCGGCGAGCTGGCCGACGTCGTGAGCTTCCTTGCCGCGGAAGCTTACTTTCGTGCTGCCGTCTTTCTGCTCGATAAATACCAGAGCGATCTCGACCCCCGTGACGGCACGTGGGTAGTTGATCAGGTCTTCCGTGTCCGGCGGGATGCCGCCGGTTTCCGGATAGTCGCTCAGCCGGACTTCCGTGTATACGATGCGGCCGCCCGCTTCGGATTTCATCCGTTCGAGCGCTCGGCCAATGAGCTTCATGCGGCCGAGCGTGCTGCTTGCATAGACTGCGTCATACAACACCGTCGGCTGGGCGCCGGACCGGACCAGTTCCTCGGCCAGATCGAATGTTCGCGGCTCAACCGATGAATGCCGGAACCAGCCGGTGTCGGTCGCGACGGCAAGAAAGATCGCATTCGCTGCTTCCGCCGTGAGCGGCACACCGAGGGCTTTGGTGGCATCGTAAATCAGCCGGCCGGCAGCTTCGGCATTCGTATCGACAAAGCTCAGGCCGCCCAAATCGTCCTGCGTGCGGTGGTGATCGATGACGGCCTTGCCGCAGTTCATCGACCGCATGAAGGGGCCGAAGTCGCCGAGCTGGCTCCAGGTGCCGGTGTCGACGACGATAATCGCGTCAGCATTGCGAAACTCTTCGCCGGGGGCACGGAACCGCTCGATCGGCGTCGTCTCGGATTGAGCAAACTCATACCGTGGGCCGAGATCGCTCGCCACCGCCACGCGGACGGCCTTACCAAGTTGCCGCAGCGCGCAGGCCAGCCCAATTTCCGACCCGAGGGCATCGCCGTCTGGCCGGACATGGGTCATGATCAGGAAGCGTTGATGCGACCGCACGAATGCAACGAACGGCGACCAGTCGATCGGCATGGAAGGCGGGACCTTTCGAGCAGCGTTCCAATTGATTATACTTGGCCGGCCCGGCGGGGGTACGGGCGCGGAGAAAAGTCAAACCGGCGTCAGAAAGCAGAGATGGTCAGCAGAGATGGCCAAATAGATACCGGGGTTGGCCATCTCTGGTTAAAAAAACAGAAGTTAACTGTTGGTCTAATAATAGCTTATGACGAATAATCACGATTTCATTTCTAGCGCCAGAAGCCTATAAAAGCGTCTTGATGTGCTTTCGGATAAAACAATGTTATAAGTGTTTTGGCGTCATGCTTTGAGCATTCCGACCTTCTTGGCGTATTCGAAAATGCCGCCCGCCTCCAGGATCGGTGCCACGTCGCCGAGGCCCATCAGCTCCCACGAATCACCGGTCGTCACGTTCTTGAGCGTCTTGCCGGCCACGTCGATGATCAGCTCGTCGCCCGTGCAGATTTCGTCGACGAGCCGCTTCTTGGATTCGAACGGGATCAGGTAGCCGCCGTTGACGGAGTTGCGGTAGAAGATGCGGGCATAGAACTCCGCGACAACGGCCGTGATGCCGGCCGCGGCCAGGGCGATCGGGGCGTGTTCGCGTGACGAGCCGCAGCCAAAGTTCTTGCCGGCGATCACGATCGTGTACGGCGAGACGAATTCGTCGTCGGTATGAAAGGGCACGTGGCCCTTCGGCAGGCCCATCTGTGCCGGCGGAACGCTGGACAGCGCGTACTTGCCGAACATCTTGTATTCGGCCGGAATTGACGGGTTATACGTGAGATATTGGGCCGGAATGATCTGATCGGTATCGACGTTGTCGCCCAGGACGAACGCCTTGCCGGTGAGGACCTGTTGCATGTGGAACTCGCTTGAGCCGGTGAACAATCCGTTTTACGGCCCCGCGGCGGATCGAGCAACAACGGCGACGTGTACTCCGATTGCCAATAGACAATCGGCCCGGCTGGGTGCCGGGCCGATTCGTATTCGATCATCGTTCGCTGTGTTCGGCTTTCACTTCACGCAACTCCTCCTTGACCTCAAGCAATTCGGATTTGACCTCCGTGAGTTCGTCCTTAACTTCCAGAATCAAATCGCGTGTCTCCGTCGCAAGCTCAACATTTCTTTGCACAAGCTGTTCGGTGCGTTCCGCCAGTTTGAGTGCTTGGGCTAGCATGTTGGGTCCTCGTCGGTGAAACGGACGCGCCTTGCCGAATGCCTAGGGCGACGCCGGTCGGCGCAGTTGTCCGCTGTGAATGGCGAGATAAATGCAACTAGTGTGCCAATTGCGGGGCATGACGCATCGGGCTGCTGGTGTTAGACTAGAAGCATGCCCGCATACAACTTTTCCGTTGACGGAGAAATCCCGTGAGCATCGTCCGTATTGGCCTGGGTGAAACGAAAAACTTTGCCGAAGGCTACGAGGCAATCTTCGGCAAGAAGGACGACAAGAAAAAGCCGGAACCGCCCGCGACCGCGGAGCAGGCGAAGAAGGATGAGAAGAAGGACGAGAAGAAGTAATCGAACCGGGCGGCCAGCTGGGCCGCCCGCGATCATTTCAGCATCGGGACGATGACGGCAAACACCAGGATCCCCAAATAGCCGAGCAAGGTCAATGAACTGGCGATGACCCCGAGGATGGCGCGAACGTCGCCAGTCACCGAGCCGTAGGTCGATCTCGTTTTCTTCCGCCGTCGAAGGGCCACGATCCCGCAGGGCAGGGCGATTAGTGCCATCGGCAGTCCGAGGACGGGGATCACGCAACTGAAGATGCCGAAGTAACACGCCGCCATCGAGGCCGCGCTCACGCCCGTCGGAATGAGAAATTCGGTCGCCGCGATGTCGCCGTCGTCGCCGTTGCGGCGTGGCCGACGCCGATCGTCGTCCTCATAGTCGTCATCCGGATCGCGGCGACGCAGGCGGCGTCGGCGCTCATCATCGGCATCATCACGCTCTTCGTCGTCTTCTCTCGGCATGTTGAACTCGGTGATTGGGCACAAAATCAATTCGTGGCCGTTGCAAAACGATGCGTCGGTGTCGGCCGACCGGGGCGCAGGCATTGCGTCTTGCGAAACACAACGTCGATCCCGGCCGTGCGACACAAGTCGCTGATGACGCGGCGAACTTCATTCTCCAGATCGGCCGGATCGATGGCGACGCGGGCATTGACAATCAAGTCAGCCTCACGGGTCCGCGTGTTGGAGGGCAACGAGAGTTCGGCGCTAGTGGCGCTGCTCACCAGGTTTGCGACGCCAAAAGCACCGCCTTCCTCCAGGCCAATGACTTTCAAATGCGCGACTTCGCCGCCAAGGCGTGCCAGCGACGTTCGCAGGTCATCGATCAGCCAAATGAGAATGGGATCGATGTCAAACGGGGTCGCCGCACTCAGATGAGCGCTCGCGTTCAGCCAACCCAGCTCGGCCTCGCCTTCGGCGTAAATGTCGTAGTCGATGTCGAGCAGCTTGCGGCCAAAGGCACCATCCTGGTCGAGCAAGGCTTCATATGCCGTGAAGCCGTCGCCCGCCTTCGCGGAGACCACGAGCACTGGCGTGCCGGGGAATTGTTCGGCCAGAAGCGTCTTCAATTCCGCGACCTCGCTCGGCCTAAGCTCGTCGGCCCGATTGATGACGATCGTGTCGGCTTCTTCAAGCTGCTTGCGAAAAATGTACGCGGCCTTCGGCGAGAAGCCGGCCGCCTCGTTGCGCAAGATACGCAGACCGTGGCTTGGTTTGAACAACACCGAATAGGGAGCAACCTGAAAGCGCCCGGCATACAGCGCCTTCAGCGGCTGCACGACCGTGGCGACGAGGTCCGTGCAACTGCCGACGGGTTCTGCGAGAATGACGTCGGGCCGCTCTGTGGATTCGAGCGAGCCGGCACGCTCAACGAGTTCGTCGAACTTGCAACAAAAGCAGGCTCCAGGGACTTCCGCGACCGAAAAGCCTTGCGCACGCAGGCTATTGGTATCGACGAGGTCCTGCGCCTGATCGTTGGTCACGAGGCCGACGCGCAAACCGCGGGCCATATAGTCGCGGGCCAGACGCGCGAGCGTCGTCGTCTTGCCGGCGCCGAGGAAGCCGCCGACCATCACGAAACGGACCGTGCTCATGACAATGCTCCGAATGTCGGGATAGTATACCGCGATGAGCACTGGCGAGTTCGCGTACATCGATTGGCTTCGCAAGCGTACACCGCCGGCGGCCGGCGTCCTCGTCGGCCCCGGCGACGACACGGCCGTCTTGCAACCGCCGAAGCGGCCGCTGCTCGTCACGACTGACATGCTGCTCGAAGGGAGCTGCTTCATCCTCGCCGAGGCCGGCGCTCGCCGAGTCGGCCGCAAGGCGATCGCGGTCAACCTGAGCGACATTGCCGCGATGGCTGGCGTTCCGACAGCCGCGGTCGTGAGCGTTGGCTTGCCGCGTAGCGGTGGGCGCAACCTGGCCGAAGAACTTTATCTCGGCATGCGCGAGATGGCGGATGCCTTCAATGTCCCGCTCGTCGGAGGCGACACCAACAGCTGGGATGGACCGCTTTCCATCTCGGTGACGATGCTCGGCGAGGCGACGGAGCGCGGCCTGGTGCTGCGTTCGGGGGCCAAGTTGGGCGATTGGATCATGGTGACCGGCCCGCTGGGCGGCAGTATTCGCGGGCATCACCTCAACTTCACGCCACGCGTTCGCGAGGCGCTGGCACTTCACCAGGCCGTCGATTTACACGCGATGATCGACATTAGCGATGGATTGGCGAAAGACCTGCATCACATTTGCGAGGAGAGCAAATGCGGGGCGGTGCTGGTCGCGGAGGCGATACCGATCAATGAGGGTGTGACGCTCGAGAATGCGCTGGGTGATGGCGAGGATTTTGAATTGGTGTTCAGCGTGGCGCCGGCGGATGGTGAGCGACTAATGCGCGAACAGCCGGCGCCGGGCATTGCGCTGGCGCGGATCGGCGAAATTGTAGCGGCGGGCTATTGGCTAGAACGCGGGGGCATTCGACAGCCCCTGGAGGCGCGGGGCTATGAACACGCCTTGGCGAGCGGAGCGGCGTAAGCCGCCCGATGCTGTCATTATCGGGCGGCTTACGCCGCTCC
>DATANR010000331.1:0-57047 GCA_036266155.1 Gemmataceae bacterium
AGCGGCCCGATGATGCGAGCAGAGTTATCGGGCCGCTGACGCGGCTCCGCTCGCCGTTACAGTCCGAACGCCGACTTCAAACATTCGAGCGCCTCGTCGCCGCGGGCCGCTTCGACGACGACGCTGACGCACACTTCGCTCGTATTGATCATGGCGATGTTGATGCCGCGGCTTGCCAGAGCACCGAACATCGTGCGGGCCACGCCCGTATGCGTGCGCATGCCGACGCCGTGAACGAAGAGCACCGCCACATCCGATTCGCCGGCGACACGAGCCTGCGCGTCGATCGCCCGCACCGCATCTTGCGTCCGCTTGAGGGCTCGTGTCAAGTCGCCTTTGGGTACCGTGAACGACAACTCGGCACGACCGGGGGCCGTCAGGTTCTGCACGATCATGTCGACGCTGATGTGCCCGGCGGCGACCGACTGGAAGACGGCCGAGCAGTTGCCAGCTCGATCCGGCAGATCGAACACCGTGACGCGGCCATAGCCCGTGTGCAACTTGACGCCGCTGATGACGATGTCTTCCATCCCCGCGAGACGCGCGATGGCCGTCGTCAACTCAGCTTGCGCGTCGCCACGGAATGAAGGTTTGCGCTGGAACTCGCCGGTGTCGCCCGTGGCCTCGCCGGCGCCGGGCCGGGTCTTTTCCAGAGCGAACGCTGCATGAACCGCCTTGAGGGCTTTGATCCCATCCGCCTTGTCAACGAGGACGGAGATCTTGATGTCGCCGGTCGTGATCATTTTCATGTTCACGCCCTCGGCCGTAAGGGCGGCGAACATCTTCTCGGCCACGCCCGTCCGCGTACGCATCCCACAGCCGACTACGGAGACCTTGCACACATCCTCGATCGGCCCGATCGTGCCGCCCAGCTCGGTCACGAGCGGCTGCAGCGTCGCGATCGTCGCATTCAGGTCGTTGCGCAGGACCGTGAAACCGATCGACGCCCGGCCATCGTGACCGACGCTCTGGCCGACCATGTCGACGGCCACGTTCTTGCTCGCGATCGCCGTGAACAGCTTGTGGCTCACGCCCGGTCGGTCGGGGACGTTCTCCAGGAACACGCGGACTTCGTCTTTAGCCAACGCCGCACCGGCGACGGGGAAGCGCGTCATCCACTCAGCCTCGGGCACGATCCAGGTGCCCTCGGCGTCGGCGAAGCTGCTGCGGACCATCAACGGCACATCGTACTTCTTGGCGAACTCGATCGACCGCGAATGCATGACGCCGGCGCCCATGCTCGCCATCTCGAGCATCTCGTCGTAGCTGATGGCGTCCATCTTGCGGGCTTCGGGCACCAGCCGCGGGTCGGTGGTGTAGACACCGTCGACGTCGGTGTAGATTTCGCATTCGACGGTGCGGCTTGGAACGGCGCCGGGCCGAGGTAAGGCACCAGATTCCCCGCTCATCGACAGCTTCAGCGCCGCCGCCAGCGCCACCGCCGTCGTGTCCGATCCGCCGCGGCCAAGCGTGGTGATGTTCGCTTTCTCATCCACACCCTGGAAGCCGGCGACGATGACGATTTGTCCCGCGTTCAGGGCCTGCCGCATCGTGTCCGTGGAAATCTCCTTGATGCGCGCCTTCGTGTGCGTCGAGTCGGTGCGGATGCCGACCTGGACTCCTGTGAGACTCACCGCCGGCTCGCCGAGTTCTTGAATGGCCATCGCCATGAGGGCGATTGAGATTTGCTCGCCTGTCGCGAGCAGCATGTCCATCTCGCGGGCCGGCGGGTTCTCGCTGATCTCGCTGGCGAGTTGGATCAAGTCATCGGTGGTGTCGCCGCGGGCGCTGACGACAACGACAACTTGGTTGCCGGCCTGCTTGGCTCGAATGGCCCGGCGGGCGGCACGCATGATGCGCTCGGCATTGGCCACACTCGACCCGCCGAACTTCTGAACCACAACGGTCATTGGACACTCGTCTCCGCGGGGCGGAAAAGAGTCATGCTATGGCGATCCGGGCCTCACTTCACCTTCGAGACCGCTGGAGCCGGCTTGGGAATAAGGCGGCGATTCGCGCAATCGGCGCGCAGGTCGAGTTTTTCGAGGACCGGGTGGCGAGAACATTGTTCGAAGGCCACAGATGTCCGCCGCGCGAGACCGACGGAAGGCGAATCCGCCGGCGCCTCGCCATTATTTCCACCCAGCCAACACATTACGGCCGACGAACCGCCCAACTCTTCGCGCAAAAGATTGACAGGGCGCCCTTCCGCGAAGTATACTTGAAACACTTCGACCGGGCCGATCCGCGGGGATTGTGAACCGGCCGTTCGGGCATGGACTGGCCCGGTCCCTTCCCGTTGCGTGGGCCAGCGCGCCCTGTTCTTTCGCTCGGCCATCGCGGATCCGAAGCTCGTGTCGTCCCGGACAGCGGGTCCGGACGGGGCGGGCGGTGATGGGGCAGTCATGCCGGCACCGTTCTCGCCAGACCCACCCGACCCGTCGACCGTGCCTCTGCCGGCCGCGAAAGCGCCGTCGACGCAAACCCATCCCAATCCAACTCCCGATCCCGAAGCGCAAACTCCGGTCGCGCAACCGACGCCATCGAGCTTCGAGCCGCCGACCGTCATTAGCGGTCTGCGTACCCGCACCGGCCCGTTCGATCCCAAGATTGGCGATACCCTCGCCGGCCGGAAGCTCGGTCACTTCGAGTTAATCGAAGCCGTTGGCGCCGGCGGGATGGCAGCGGTCCTCAAGGCCCGCGATCTCGACCTCGGCCGCATCGTCGCCTTGAAGATCCTCCCGCCGGACATGGCCGCCGAGCCGGAGAACATCGTCCGCTTCAAACAGGAGGCACGGGCTGCCGCCCGGCTCGACCACGAGAACGTCGCGCGCGTCTACTTCTTTGGCGAAGATCAGGGGCTCCACTTCATCGCGTTCGAGTTCGTCGAGGGAGACAATCTTCGCCAGCTGATGAACGCCAACGGCGGCACCATCCCGATCCCCGATGGCGTTACCCTGATGCTGCAGGTCGCCGCGGGCCTGGCCCACGCGGCCGAACGCGGCGTGGTCCATCGCGACATCAAGCCGTCGAACATCATCGTCACGCCGGACGGACGGGCCAAGATCGTCGACATGGGCCTGGCCCGCAACCTCGATCCGAAGGCCGGCCAGTTGACGGAGTCCGGCGTCACGCTCGGCACGTTCGATTACATTTCGCCGGAGCAGGCGATCGAGCCGCGCATGGCCGACGTCCGCAGTGATATTTACAGCCTTGGCTGCACCTTCTACCACGCGTTGACCGGGCACATCGCGGTCCCGGACGGCAACGCGGCCAAGAAGCTCGACGCCCAGAAGCACATCCTGCCGCCCGATCCACGCGTCTACAATCCGGCGATTCCAGCCGATCTGGCAGCCGTTCTCGGACGCATGATGGCCAAGGACCCGGACCGGCGCTACCAGCATCCGGATCACCTGTGTGCGCATTTGCGCTCCGTGGCTCGTCAACTCGGCGTGCCGCTCGGCCCGTTGCCGACGGTCGGCCCGGCCTTCGAGGACCCGCTCCCGAAGCCGCCCCGGCTGTCGGCCGCATGGGGCCTGGCGGCCGTGGCGATTATCGCGCTGTTCGCGGTGGTGATGACGAACGCATTCCGCCCGACGCCGGACACGTCGTTCCCGGAGGTCAAGGGCCCAGGTCCGGTGTTGGTCGATCCCACTGATCCGCTTCCCGGCGGTCCAGGCGCGGTGGCAGTCACTGGTCGAAGAGACGCGGCCAACAAGGAAGAGTTGGTCGCACTGCTCAAGGAAGGGGCCAGGAACATTCGCCTGACGGGGCCTGAGTATGACCTGGTCAACTATCGCGACCGCGACGGGCACCCGGTTGACGCTCTGTTGACCGGCGACGACGTGAAGCTCGAAGGGACAAACGACGAGACGCCGCCGACCGTCCGTCTCGGCTTCGCTCCAGACGGCAAGGCACGCAGCAAGACACTGACGATCCGCGGGCCGGCCAACGGCAAGGGCACCGCGACAATCCGCGGCATTCGCTTTCAGCTTCCGAACCTCGAAGACGACTCGGATCAGGCCAACCTCGTTCGTCACGGGCCGGACGAAGCGGGCTTGGTCGTCAGCGGGTTCGATCGGGTGACCTTCGAAGAATGCACGTTTGTGAGTGCATCGCGTGCACCGCGCGACGGACCGGCGGCACTGGCGATCTTCCTGCGCAGTGGATTGGCATCACTCGCGAAGTGTTACTTCGCTCCGGGGTCGGTCGGCGTGCTCGTCGACGGACCGGGTCGTTTGACGGCGACCGAGTGTGCCCTTGGGCCGCACCACGCGGGCGTCCGCGTTATTCGGTCCAACGCCGAACTCGTGGGCGAAAACGAGATCAGGCTTACACATTGCTCGGCCCTGATGTCGACGGGTGGGTCGCTGATCGAGGTGGGCGACAAGGTGCCGTGCTCGATGCGGGCGGCCTACTGCCTGTTCGGCGGGCCCGACCGGTCGGCCATGGACGAGTCGCCGGTCATCGTGCGTCAGCGCAGGGAGCGGGCGGCCCAGACCAAATACGAAGGTGATCCAGAAACAGCGCCGAACGGCTACCACAACGTGGCCGCGTATGCCGAAGGCGACATGAGCTACTCGTTCGCCGAAGCGGCCCGCGACAAGTTACCAATTAAGGACGTCGACAAGCAACTCAAACATCCGTGGGACGACCGCGACCCGTTCGCCCTCCTGGCCGACAAGCCGCCCGACCCGCGCAAGGCATTCAAGCCGAATCTGGGCCTCGCCGACCTGCGCATCAAGGGCGATCGCACGGCCGTGTTGGGCTCGCGTTTTCTTGGACCGAGCCTGCTCTATTCGGGCTTGGCGACCGCCGACACGGAACCGCGCGACCCGACCGTCAAGGTGCTGGACCCAAGCCTACCGGAAACCGCGGAGGACAAGGATCTGCCGCCCGGCGTCTATCCGACGTTGGCCCGCGCTCTCGCCGCGGTCGGGCGCTCGGGCACGCTGCTCATTCGCCATTCAGGGAAGCTGGAGGTCGACCCGTTCGAGTTCACCAAGTCGCGAACGAACATCACGATCAAGCCGGACGGCAACTCGAGGCCGATCCTGGTTCCGGCCCCTGCCGCGCTAAAGAGGACCGACGGACTGTTCAAGCTGTTCGCCAAGCAGTCCGAGGGCCGGCTCGTTCTCGATGGATTGCACTTCCGTTTGCCGGCGGGACGTGCACCGGCTGTGGCCGTATTGCCCGGCGGCGGGCAACTCGAGATCCGCAACTGCGTCATCACCATGGAAGAGGGCGAGGATCTCGCGGCCGTCGTGCTCACCGATCCGCGTGGCGAAATGATGATGATGGGCACCACCGGCCCGGCCGAATGGCCTCTTCCCAAGGTGACATTCGAGAACGTCCTGATTCGCGGTAAGGGCCGTTTACTCGCGGTCAAGGGAAGCCGGCCGTTCGAACTCGACGTCAAGAATGCTCTGGCGGCGCTCGACTCGACGCTGATCGACATCGATCCGTCGACGGCCGACCCATCGAATGCTGGCAGCGGCATCATTCGCATGAGCCGTGTGACGGCTTATCTGGGCGGCAGCCTTTTGCACTTCCGCGCCAGTGACAAGAAAACCGACATGGGCACGACGGGCCTAGCTAAAACGGAGATCACGGCGAACAATTGCGTGTTCGCTCCGGCCGGCAGCATGGCGGATCCGCTCGTCCGGGCCGACCGGCTCGACTCAAAGGAACAAGTCGACAAGTGGTTTGTCTGGCGCGGCAAGGAGAACGTCTACGGCTACGACAAGAAGAAGGTTGTTCTCGAAATCCGTCCGGCCGACCAGGATGTGATGCCGCTCAAGATGATCGAAGGCGATCGCTGGCTGGAGATGTCGCTGGAAGAGGGCGACCCGTTTGCAGAGGTCGGGTTCGCGTTTAAGCAGCCCGAGGCGGGGCAGACAAAGAAGTTCCTCGGCATCCGACCGAAAGACTTCCAGCAACTGCGGCTCGATCCGCCGCGGCCGGAAGGGGCGGCAGCGGTTGGGACGCCGGAGGATGTGCCGGCGCCGTTCCCGGAGGAGTGAGCGCGGGCGCGCTACGCCGCATGCGGCTTAGGTTTTCTTGAGGAAGTTCAGTTTTTCGAACTTCTCTCCAAGCACCATCTTGCTGTCGACGTTCAGCCACCCTTCGAGCAGCGTCGCGTAGACGCGACGGAAGTCGGTGTGGAACTTGAGGTCGCCGTCCGTGAGGTCGGTCAGGCTCGGATGCTTGCCGCACGGGCCGCTCTTGACGCCGGGGCCGACGACGAACAGACTCGACCCGCTGCCGTGGTCGGTGCCTTTGGATCCATTCTCCGCGGCACGCCGGCCGAACTCCGAGAAGGTCATGAGAAGCGTCCGCTGATCATCGCCGGTGCGCTGGAGTCGCTGGAACAATCCGGCCACCGCCTGATCGATCTGTTGCAAGAGCCCTTGATGCGTGGTCGCCTGACCGGAGTGCGTGTCGAACCCGTCGATCGATACGTAAAACACGCGGGCGCCTAGGCCCTGCTCGATCAGGCGGCCGACGAGGTCGAGCTTCGTGTAGAGACTGCCGGGCCCGAAGCCGATACGCGCCGCATCGCGGGCTTGGTCCTTCAGGATTGCCTTGAGCTTTTCAACCGACGTATAGGTCTGCAAGTGCCGGCGCTGGACGAACGGCAGCAGATCGTCGCTCTTCTCATCGGGGCCGACGGCCGCGACGTCGGCGAGGAGTTTCTTGCGAGCTGCCTCCTCGACGCTGCCGGCCATGCCGAGCTTCAACTCGAACGGCTGCTCTTGATTGACGGTGAACACGCCCTGGGTCGTGCCCCGGCAGGCGAGTGGCAACTTGTCACTGCCGATGTGCATGACGGGCACGCTGCCGCCCTTGCTGGTGGCCAGTCCGGGTACACTCTTGGCGACCCAGCCGGTGCCGCTGACCTTGGCGGTGACCTCGCCGGCCTGCCAGCGGTCCATCGACTCGAAGTGCGACCGATCGGGATTCGGATAGCCAACGCCCTGCACGATTGCGAGCTTGCTTTGCTGCAGGAGCTGCCCCATCTGCTGCAGGGCCGGGTGCAAACCGAGTTCGTCGTTCACCTTCACGACCTGGCTGGCCTGAAAGCCCAGCGTCGGACGCAGCCGATGATAGTTGTCGTCGGCATAAGGAATGACGGTGTTGAGCCCGTCGTTGCCGCCGGTCATTTCGAGGACGACCAGGATCGAGTCTTTCCCCGGCTCGGCAGCATGCGCGGTCCGCTCAATGAAGCCAGGCACCAGCGGGGCCGTGGCAATCAGGGAGGTGCGCTTCAGGAAATCACGGCGGCTTAACATGGCTCGGCTCCCACGTTGGGACACATACGTCCTATACGACCCATAGGTCCCATTCGCTCAATTGAGCTGATACTCCGGCAGCGTCAACAACACAAAAAGCGCATCACGGCAGCGTTGGGCAAAACCTTCGGTTTCCGGGTCGATGTCGCCAATATGGGCGATCAACTTCGTTCGTACCTCGGGGCGCACCTCGCCGGGCAACAACAGTTCCGAATAGAAGTCCACAATCTTGGCCGGCTCCTTGATGCCAAGTCGCAACACGAAGGCCAGCGGATTGACGGCCGGGAAGAACGTCTGCAAGTTGAACCGCTTGGCGTACTCGTTCAGATCGCCCATGCCGTTGACGAGCGAGTGAGCAAAGTT
Organism: Gemmataceae bacterium; assembly: GCA_036266155.1. Lineage (GTDB taxonomy): Bacteria > Planctomycetota > Planctomycetia > Gemmatales > Gemmataceae > SIAJ01. The sequence continues at coordinate 7,656 of DATANR010000331.1, forward strand.
ATGCCGGGCGAGCACCGTTGCCGTGTTCAGCCACGCCCGGCCGGCCTCCCACCCCTTCACGTTCGGCGGAGCGTAGAGCTGCTGACCCATGAGTTCGAGCACACCCAGCAGCGAATAGGGGTTCACCGTAATGCGCCCCGTCACGCCGACGCCGATCATGCGCACCATGCCGACCGCGTATTCGACCGGCCACTTCACCTTCTGGCGGAGGGCATGGGCGGAGTAAAAGTGTTTCGAACGAAGGATTGTGCGCACCGGAGCCGTAATGTCGTAATCGCTCTTGCGAAAAGCATCGGCCAAGGGAGCGAGGAACGCATCCGGTGGCGTGACCGACTCGTTCACCAGAAAGCGATAAAGCTTGCGCATGATGAACGTGGCACAAATCGGTTGGTCGAGCAGAACACGCAACACGTCGTCGCCATCCCAGTCGCCCTTTTGGCCGAGGAACGTCTTCTCGCCGTGATCGTGTTGCGCCTTCACGAACGTGAAGGACTTGCCATTCGTATGCCAGCCGGTGAACGCCCGAGCGCCTTCTTGAACGTCCTTTTCCGTGTAATTGCCGACACCGAGTGTGAAGAGTTCCATCACTTCGCGGGCGTAATTCTCGTTCGGCTTCCCTTTGACGTTCTGGTTCGAGTCGAGCCACATGAGCATGGCCGGATCGCGGCTGATCTCGCGTAACATCTGGCGAAAGCTGCCGAGCGCGTGCTTGAAGAGCAGTTCGCCTTGCTGCTCCATGAGGGGGCCGTCATTCACCTTCTTGATGCTGGTCGCGAAATGGTTGTGCCAGAAGAGAGCCAGCTTCTCACGGGCTGGCTCGACACCATCGATGAGCCGCTGCAGCCACGTGGCCCGTAAGACCGCGGCTTGGCCGGTTGCGTCTGGCATGCCCGTCATCTGATTCACGGGCGGCGCACCGCTGACGGCCGGCGGCCGTTGGCGTGGCTCCTTCGGCACGCTCAGCAACCGATCGACCGTGGCCTCCATCCCTTGCGCGAGCGCATCCTTCAAATCGTCACGCGTCGGCCCAAATGCGCCACGACGATACAGATGCGAAGCGGTCCGGGCATCCCACGGCTGCGCGTCGGACGGCTTCCGCGCGGACCATTCCACGGCCGGGTCGAGCGTATCCAACGCGGGGAGAGGCTTCGACATGCCGGGACCCTCGGCAAGATGGCTTCGCACAGATGACGACTGGAGCGACGCGGCGCAACGGTAATGATCGCACACCCGAGGGTGGATGCACAAGCGTGCAGACGGGGGAAGTTACAAGTTAGAGCGGAGGGGCCCGGCCTATCGCTTCTTGCGCTTTGGCGCCGTGGGCGGTATGTTGACGAATATCGCCCGCACCGGCAGCGTGAAGCCGGGCAACACGTCGCCGCCATTGAGCGTGTCGGATTCGGTCAAGGTGGTGAAAGCATCGGGTGCAGTGTAAACGTCGACGGTCCGCCTGAGCGGATTCACTTCCCAAACGAGCTGTGTGCCCGCCAGAAAATACTCTTTGCGCTTGCGGACCATTTCGCCGCGCGTGTTGCCTTTGCTAAGGACCTCAATGGCCAAGTCGGGATAGAAATCTGGGACAGCCGTACGAGTTGCTGCACGGTCCGGTATTTGCGACCAACTGACAAACGAAACGTCGGGGGCTCGCACCAGGCCCGGCAACAACTTCATCATGCCTTGTTCGCCAACTGCCATACCGATTGGATGATTGGTAAGAAAGACGTTCAACCACGTTAACATTATCCCGGCAATATTGGATTCGTCGAAGGCCATGGGCTTTTCCACGAGTGTTTTTTCAACCAGTTCGCACATCCGTCCTTCGGACTTCCAGAGCCGGACCACGTCGCGGATAGTAGCAGTCCCTGGAGCCGGTGTTAGACGCACTCGACTGGGGGGAATTCCGCCGAGATTGCGGAGCAACTCGTCAAAGTGAAGGAACCGCACCGCGCCGTTGACGCCCGCCGCCATCAGAAGTCCTCCCTTGCCGTTTCGGAAATTATCCTCGGCGATCCGTACTGCGACAATCCCAGATCAGCGTCGCCCGTTGAGCCTCTCCACTGACTCCATCGCCTCGCGTGTCAGCGTCGCTCCCGGTGCGCCCTTGGACCAGGCAGCAAGTAATTCGCGGGCTTCCGGCGTTGCGATGCCTTCGAGCACCTCACAAGCCCGCGTCGCACGACACTGTTCGGGCGTCGGTGCTTCCACTTTGGTCAGCAGCGCCTCGAGCCGCTGGCGCATTTCGGGCGACGCGGCCTTCAACGCATCACGCAGACCCGGCGCTACGAGTTCGCCCGCGGCGGCCAGGTCCGTCGACGCCTGTTCGCGTTGCTTGAAGTTCGCCGCGTCGAGGTCCTTGATGCGGGCGGCGAGCCAGTCGGCCGCCGGGGCTTTCGCTGCTAACAGGCGCTCTTTCAGGTAGCCGATCGCTTCGGTGGGATGTTGCCGAAGAACGCGGATCGCTTCGAATGCGACATTACTGTCAGCACTCGCAAGATGATTCCACAAAACGGCAGTTTTTTCGTCGTTCCATTTGCGCGACGGCTTGCCGATCAGGTCCCACAGCGCGACCGGGCTTGGTGATGTGCCTAGCGCTAGCGTGCGACCATCCGGGCTGAACGCGGCGGACATGACGGGCGGGTTCGGCCGCCGCGTGCGCCGCTCGCCGGTTGCGACCTCACGGATATCAACGCCGAGCCCGGACTGGTAATAGCAAGCGACTGTGCGGCCGTCCGGGCTAAACGCCAGATCAACTCGGAAATGCAAGTCGCCCCAGCCCGACAGATGCCGGCCCGTGCGCGCATCGAATAGCTCTGTGCGCAGTTCGTGAATGTCGTTGAAGCCCATGCCCTGGAACGCAAGGTACGTGAAGAAGACGGCGACGATGCGACCATCGGGAGAAAGCTGAGCGTGCCAGGAATGCGAACGAGCTAGCATGGTCGCATCCGGATGCCGGCCGTCCCATTCGGCGATCGGCTTGGCAGACAAGAGGTCCCACTGCTTGCCATGGACTCGGTCGCCGTTGAGGGCGACGCTCATCGCGGCCGTGCCGCGTTCGTTGACGGCCATGGCGCCGACTTTCCCCTCCAGCGCCAACTGCGCAACGCGGTTGCCGGTCTCCGTGTCGTAAATACTCAGACGGTTTTCCCGTCGCACCAGCAGCCGGCCATCCGGCAGGAAATGGGCGTGTTCCGCGGACGAGGTTCGCGGCAGGACATGGCGGCGACCAGTTGCCAATTCCGTCAAGGCGAACGATTCCATTTTCAAATTGTTGGACCGGATCTCGCGGGCGAGCCATTTCTGGTCCTGCGATACGGCAAAGTTCTCGGATGCTCCAACGTCCAAGACAGGAGTGAGCCGCGTCTGCTTGCCGGTCTTTAAGTCCCATTCGTACCAGCCGCGCGCCCAGCCAATCAGCTTCGACCCGTCGGACGCAAAGCGCAATTTAGCGGGCGCGTCCGGCGGATCGGCCGAGGCGATCTCCAGGCGCTTCCGCGTCGTCAAGTCCCATTGGGTAATTTGACCGTGATAGCCGCCAACCGCCAAAACGTTGCCATCTGACCGCACTGCGACTTCATACCCGAAGCCCGCATCCATTGCCCGATACATGTGCCGCCCGGTCGCCGCATCAACCCAGTGCCACATGTGGTTGTTGTCATTGCCAAACCGCCCACGATAAATGACCGCCTTGCCGTCGGGCGTGAATATCAAATCTCGGGCCTGGTCGGTCTTGCACGACCACTGAATCGTCCCAGTTTCCGCATCAAACGCGACCAGATGCGGCGGCCACGGATCACGGTTCTCGGCAACCGCCGTCTTCCCGTCCGGAGAGAATTCCATCATCGAAAACGCGCCGCCCTCAACCGCATATTCGTGCAGCACCTTCCACGATCCGGCTTCAATGATGCGGACTTGCCGATTCCGCGCCACGGCGAGCCTCTTGCCGTCCGGGAGAAAATTGGCCGTGTAGACCGGCTTGTCCCCACGATCGCTCCAAACTTCTTTGCCGTCGTGCGTGCGAAAGACGCGCAGCAGTTTGAGATCGTCGTTGGCAACGGCCAGCCACGCTCCATCCGGACTGAATCGCGCCGAAATGCCATACCCGCCCATCGTGTCTTTCGGCGCGAGCTGCGTGGTCGAGAGTTGCTTGCCCGCAACCGGGTCGAGCTGGCGAAAGGTCACTTCCTTTGAGTCGAGCCAACTGACCCAATAAACGACCTTGCCGTCGGCAGCAAAGCAGAGCGCGACGTGATGATGTTTCGGGCCGCCGGGAATGGTCCGCAGTAATCGGCCATCCGCAGCATCCCAGATGTGAACTCGTTCCTCGTCAACGGTCGCGAGTTGCTTGCCATCCGGCGAATACGCAATCGACTCGACGCGCTCCGCTTGCCGAAACCGATCGGAACCAAGACGTACCAACGGCTCCGGATCAGCTGCCGGACTCAACGACGCCATCACCGCGAGCAGCAGAAGCGTTGGTCGCATCAGCCTACTGTCTCACGGCGACAGAACCGAGTCAAGGGTGCCGCGATTTGTCGGATTCATTGCATTTCATTGTCATTCAAGCGCACATTTGTCCGAAAAAAAGTGTTGATTCCAGCAAAGTGGAATTCCTCTGGACCAGGGGTGGGGCGCTCGGCCAGAGGAATCTTGTCAAGGGGCGGCCGCATCGTAAACGCGTCCAACCAGTGGCGCTGAGCGATGCGTGTTCGAATTTCTCCCGCATTTCGCGACCGTTGCGGTGACGGGCCGACGAAGGGGTTGCTTCGCCACCGCGTCGCCCGTTCAATACCTTCTTACCCCCGCGGAGCGCTCATGCGTGTCCTCATCTCCGAAGACGAGATTCGCAAGCGCGTCGACGTCGTCGCCGGGCAAATCGCCAAAGCCTACGCCGGTCAGCCGCTCACGATCGTCGGCGTGCTCACCGGTTGTCTGGTCTTTCTTGCCGACCTGATCCGCCGGCTCGATCTGCCGCTGAAGATTGCTCTGGTTCAGGCTTCCAGCTATCGCGGCAAATCGACCACCGCAGGCGACCTGCACGTGCAGGACGAATTGCTCCCAGACCTCAAGGGCCGGCACATTCTGCTGATTGACGACATCCTCGACACCGGCAAAACACTCAAGCACCTCGTCGAGCACCTGAAGAGCCTCGGCATCGCGTCGTTGCGAACCGCCGTGCTCCTGCGGAAAGAAGGCCGGCAGGAACTGCACGTCGAGCCGGACTTTGTCGGCTTCACGATTCCCAATGAATTCGTGATCGGTTACGGGCTCGATTACGACGACGAGTACCGCAACTTGCCCTTCATCGGCGTCCTCGACGGGCCGGGCTGATCCCGATGCCGCACGTTCACTATGTCTTGCCGAACCTGGGCTATGCCGCGGCCGCGAAGCAAGTGTCGCTCGTCGCGCCGGCGCTCGTTCGGCCAGGCTGGTCGGCCGAGGTGTCGTCGCTTGCCGGCGACGGGCCCTTCGTCCATCCGCTGCGAACTGCTAACGTGCCGGTGGTTACCTCTCGAACGCGCGACGTACGCAATTGGGTTCGGCTCCGGCATGGCATTCCGAAGTTGGGTCAGGGGCTCGTCCATGCGTTCGGAATGACGGTGCTTCGACGACTCTGGCTGGCCACGCTCGGCCAACGTCGCCCGCCGGTGGTGCTGTCGCTGACGGGCCGGGAAGTGTTGAGTCGATGGGATCGCCGTTGCCTGAGCATTGTGTCATGCGTGCTAGTTCCTCACCAACAAGCGGCCGGCGCGCTGATCGCACAGTTAATTCCAGCGGAGCGCATTCGCGTCGTGCCTCCGGCCGTCACTAGTAGGTCAGGTTTCCAACCTGACCAGCTATCGGGTCAGGTTGGAAACCTGACCTACCCGGCGGGTGCTCCACTGATCGTCACCGCGGGCATGATGCCTGACCGGCATCGACTGTTGCAAGCCGTCTGGGCGTTCGAGTTTCTCCGCTATCCGCACGCGGACGCGCACCTGGTCGTGGTCGGCGACGGGCCGGGGCGTGCGCGGCTCGAAGCCAATGCGCTTGGTCTGGCGCCGGAGGGCTCGCGCATTCACTTTGTCGGGGCACGTTCCGATCTCTCGGCAACTCTCGGCTTGGCTGACGTGGTCGCGGTTCTGCAACCGTGGGGCGGTGTCAACGTCGCGCTCGAAGCGATGGCGGCCGGCCGGGCGGTCATTGCCGCCTGGACGCCGGACCTCGCGGCCATCGTCGGCGACCGCGAAACCGGACTGCTCGTCGAGCCCAACGATGCCGTCGCAGCCGCGAAAGCAATACGCAAACTACTCCTTGATCCAGCGGAACGTCGTCGTCTCGGCGACGCCGCCCGCGCTCATGTCAACGAGCATCACGGAATTGAAAAGGTCGTCGGCGTGCTGGAGGCGGTCTACGGCGAGGCTTTCACATCCACGCGTTCGGAGTTGTGGGCCAAGTGAATTGTTGGCTCGGAACAATTTGAGTAGGCAATCGGCTCGGCGCTGTGGTCCGACGGACCACGAAGATGCAATAATGTTTGGTACCACTTCCTCTCAACTCGGTGTTCTCCCATGTCCTGTCGCCATATCGACGACGTCACGCCGCTGCCGCCACGCACGCCCGACGGGTGCGAGGAGTGCCTGAAGACCGGCATGGAGTGGCTGCATCTGCGCCTATGCCTGACGTGCGGCCACGTCGGCTGTTGCGATAGTTCGCCCGGCCGGCATGCGACCAAACACTTTCGGCAGACGAACCATCCGATCGTCGCGTCGTTCGAGCCGGGCGAGCGCTGGGCGTGGTGCTTTATCGATGAAGAAGACATGCAGGCGCCAACGGCCGCCGAGCCGTTCTTGAACGATTGATTTTCATCCAAATGAGGATTGTTGATGGCCGCGCACGATCTGAATTCGATTGCCTTCCCAACGCTCGAGCCGGAACGGCTTGCCAGTTTGGACGGATGCAAGTTTACGGAGCGCCGGACCTACCGCGATGGCGAGTCGCTGTTCAAGGCCGGCGACAGCGACGGTAATTTTTTCGTCGTCAAATCGGGAGCAATCGAGATCATCGACGACACGGGCGACGCTCCGAAGCAGATTGTAGTTCACGGGCCGGGACAATTTGCCGGCGACGTTTCACAGATCACGGGCCGGCCGGCCGTCGTCAGCGGTGTCGCACGCGGCGACACCGACGTCTATGCCGTTTCGCAGCGGGCACTGCGGGAAATCCTCAATAGCCATCCGGACCTCGCGGACATCATCTTTCAAGCCTTCATCGCCCGTCGACAACTGCTGCGTGAGTCCAAGGACTTTGTCGGTCTTCGAGTGATTGGCCCGCGGTCGTCGCCGGACACGTTTCGTGTGCGCGATTTCCTGGCCAAGAACAACACCATGTTCACCTGGCTCGATCTGGAAGCCGACCCGCACGTCGCGGAATTCATGGGCCAGGTCGGCGTCACCGCGACGGACACGCCCGTCGTCGCCTGTGCGACCAAGCTGGTATTGCGGAACCCGTCGAATCGCGAACTCGCCAATGCGCTTGGTCTTCGGAGGAAGCTCGAAAATAAGCGCTACGACCTCGTCGTCGTGGGCGGAGGACCGGCGGGGCTGGCCGCGGCTGTTTATGGCGCGAGCGAGGGCCTTTGCACGGTCGTCGTGGAACGCGTCGCGCCCGGCGGCCAAGCTGGTCGCAGCATGCGCATCGAGAACTATCTCGGCTTCCCGACCGGGATCACCGGCAGCGAACTGGCGGATCGAGCCGTCCTGCAAGCGAGCAAGTTCGGCGCGCAACTCCCGATCGCCACCGAAGCGGTGCGGCTTTCGTTTGGCTCGTCTAGTCCCGTCCTGCACATCGACGATGACGAGACGATTGAGGCCAAGTGCGTGCTGATTGCCACAGGCGCCGAGTACCGCCTACTCGGCATTGAAGGATGTGAGCGTTTTGAAGGCCGCGGCGTCTACTACGCCGCCACGCCGATCGAGGCCCAGATGTGTAAAGACGCCGACGTCGTGGTCGTCGGCGGCGGCAACTCGGCGGGACAGGCGGCCGTGTTCCTTTCGAAACAAGCCCGCAAGGTGTACCTCGTCATCCGCGGCAACGACCTGACCAAGAGCATGTCCCAGTATCTGGCGACACGTGTGCAGAACACGGAGGAGATCGAGATCCTGTGCAATTCGGAGGTGCAACGGCTGGACGGCGACGGCAACCTGGGACAAGTCGAGCTGATCAACAAGAAGACCGGCAACGTGCGAACGTTTCAGTGCCCAGCCCTCTTCAGCTTTATCGGCGCCGTGCCGCGGACCGATTGGTTGCCGCCGGAGATCGAACGCGACGACAAGCGGTTCGTGCTGACCGGCCCGGCCGCGGCGAAGTCGGGACGCTGGTCCGGCAAGCGCACACCGTTCTTCCTGGAGACGACCTACCCCGGCGTCTTCGCTGCCGGCGATGTGCGCTCGGGGTCAGTCAAGCGCGTCGCTTCAGCGGTGGGCGAAGGCTCGATGGCCGTGCAGTTTGTGCATGAGCATTTGAAGGACATGTGATTGGGCGAGCCGGGAGCGAGAGCGACCGGTGTGCGTCGATCACCGGTCGCTCTCGCTCCCGGCTCGCCTGATGGCCCCGCGACTCAACAGTCGGAACACATCGCTCGGAATCGCTTCCGTCGTGTTGGCTGTCAGCACCAACAACTCATCCGGCCCGACTCGCGCGGCCTCGCGGAGTGCATTCTCCGGCCAGTCCGGTTCGGCACGAAAGCCGAGGGGGATCAATACATGGAGGCCCCAGAATCGCTCCGCGCCCGCCAGAGCCGGTAGCTTGTTGCCGAGCAACCAACAGACATTGCCGTTGCGGGCCGCTTTCATGTTGGTGATGTCGGCCGATAGCGCGCCGTCCGCCCACGCTTGGAGAGTTGCCAGGGAACAACGCATCGCCGTCGTTGCTCGTGGCGCATCAGATCGAACCAGTTGCAACGGCACGCGGCCGAGTTCGTGATACGAGAGTTTTATGCCAGTGAATGGCGCCGGCACGACAGCGTGGTCGAGGTGCACCGCGTCACCGAATTGCGGCAAGTCGAAGGCAGGCAACCGCTCGCCGGGCCGATGCCAGCGACCGTCGCGCGGTTCGAACAACTCTGCGTCGGGAATTGAAAGGACCGTTGCGATCAAATCAGGTCGTTGGCTCTCCCATGTCACCCAGGCCGGATCGCCGGGCAACACGCTGATGCCGCCGGTTGCTCGTAACGACGCCAACAACGCGAGCCCGCTGGCCGGCACCAGCGCGGCCCGACACGCGTCGAGTGGATGGCGGGTGTTCATATGCCGATGCGGTGAAGAAGGGCGGCGGCCTTTTCTGTCAGATGTCGACGCGCGGCCTCGTCAGCCACCCACGCGGCCCGATCCGCGACGCGAGCGATTTGTTCGCGGAGCCGGGCCAACTCGGCGAGCGACGTCTTGTCTTTCAGGCGCGATTCCGCGTCGGCCAGCTCGCGGGCGAGTTGTTCGCCATCGACACGCTCCGGCGTGACGGCAAGCGGATGGGCTCGCTCGGCCGGCTGTTGTCGGAGGAGCGCTTCGACCAGCGAAGTCAGAGGCGCGACCTGTTCCTCGCGATCCCACACGTAACGCAGCACCCACAGGTCGGAGCCGTTGGCGGCTGAGCGCCCGCTGAGCACCGCCGACGCGGCGACCAGCTTGAGCACTTTGACAGCCCGTCTATCGGAGAACGCAATGCCGAGGTCGCGGACCTTGAATGCGGCGTCGGCATACAGTTCGTGGACGGGCGCGAGGTCGACGTCCATCACACGGCGCGCGAGTGTACGCAAATCATCGGCACTGAATTCCAGCCGATGCTCTGCGTTTCGCGCTGGCTCATCTCGTTCGAGCGCCCAGCCAGCATCGAGCAAGGCCACCATGCAATCGCGCGGCAACGGCTCGACGCGGCAACGCAACAGGAACCGATCGAACAAGGCCGCTAACGCCTCGTCTTCCGGTAAATGGTTCGACGCCGAGAACAGCGACAGAAGCGGCAACCGCACGACCTCGCGGCCGCGGCGATAGAGGCGTTCGTTCAAGACAGTCAGCAGATTGTTGAGGATGGCGCTGTTGGCGTTGAACAACTCGTCGAGAAAGACGAACTCCGCTTCCGGAAGCATCCCCGAAGTGACCGTGGCGACCGTACCCTCGCGCAGCTTCACAAGGTCGATCGGGCCGAAAACCTCATTCGGCTCCGAGAAACGCGTGAGCAGGTATTCGAAATAACGCCCTTCGACGGCATTGGCGAACGACCGGATGAGTGCCGACTTGGCCGTTCCCGGCGGGCCGAAGAGGAAGAGATGCTCGCCCGCGACGACGGCGAGGGCGATGAGGTCGATTACCTCCTCGCGGCCGACGAATTGCTTCTTCAAACGATCCGTGACGGCCGTCCGCAAGCGCTGAGGGATGTCGTCGGTCAAATGCAACTCCCAGGCGAGCGGAGCGGCGTGAGCCGCCCGATAGCGACGGCATCGGGCGGCTTACGCCGCCCCACTCGCCAACACCGGAAACTTCTTCCTCATCTGCTGAAACACCAACTCAACACGTTCGCGCACGCGCCCGGTCGTCGGCAACCAGGATTCGCGGAAGTTCGCCGCGAGCCGTTCCGCGTACAGCAATTCTAAGCCGGCGTGCCCACCGAACAGGAGGTCGCCAGTCGGGGCGTCCGCGATGTCGGTGAGGACGCCCGTCAGCGGGCAAGCGCGAAATGCCACCGCGAGACGAGCCGCCAGCACGTCCTCCGCGTTCAGCGCGTGGATGCGCCGATAGACCGTGACGAGATAACGGAACGTGAAATCGATCGACAAATGCGCGGCTGGTGTCTTGGGCAAGGACAACGCCGGCAAGTCGGCTTGCACGCGCTCCGGCGGCTCATCGCGGGAAACCGCGAACCAGCAAGCTCGCGCTGTGAACAGTGCGGTCGAGCGCGCAGTCTCCCAATCGATTTCAATAAGCGGCCCGGCGATGTTGAGCCGATAATCGGCGAAAGCATGGCGCAACACCTCATCCACTTCGTGACGTTCGCCCAACTCCGGTCGGCCAGCGAGGCGGGCTTCGCCGGTTGCGAACAAGCGTTCGAGGAATGGAGCGAGTTCGGACATTAGGGATGGGTGGACAAGTCTCTCCAACTACCCTACGCCAACGACGTAACGATCACAACGGGGCCGCCGTGTTGAACATTCGCGGGACGGAGATCGAAGACACGTTTGCCGAGGCGTTCCCGATGACGGCCGCCCGGCTGATCGTGACGGCCGCGAGCGAGCGCTGGCTCAACGCCGCAGCCGCGGCCGCGACCGGGTACGCGGCCTCGGTCATCGGCTGCGACGCCGAGGCCGGCGTCGAACGCCGGCTGACTCCCAAGGAGACGCCGGACGGCCGACTGGGCGTCGCGCTGCTCATGTTCGCGTTCAACCGCGACGCCTTGCAGAAAGCAGTCGTCGGCCGCGTCGGCCAGTGCGTGTTGACCTGCCCTACGACCGCGTGCTTTAACGGCCTGCCGGTCACGGACAAGAAGATCAAAGTCGGCGGCCAGCTTCGCTTCTTCGGCGACGGCTGGCAAACGAGCAAGCTCCTCGAAGGCCGGCGCTACTGGCGCATCCCGGTGATGGATGGCGAGTTCACGTGCGAGGACACGTTCGGCACCGCGAAGGGCGTGGCCGGCGGCAACTTCCTCATCTTGGCCGAGTCACAAGCCATCGCCCTCAATGCGGCTGAGGCGGCGACGGATGCGATCGCGAAAGTTCCCGGTGTAATACTTCCATTCCCCGGCGGCGTCGTCCGCAGTGGTTCGAAGGTCGGCAGCCAGTACAAGGCCCTGCGCGCGAGCACCAATGACGCGTATTGCCCAACCCTACGTGGAGCAGTGACGAGCGCGTTGCCCGACGGCGTGAATGCAGTCTACGAACTCGTTATCGACGGCGTCGACCTGGCCTCCGTCGAAGAAGCAACCCGCGTCGGCATCCGCGCCGCTTGCGGCCCCGGCGTACACCGCATCAGCGCCGGCAACTACGGCGGCAAACTTGGGCCACACCACTTACGTCTGCATTCGCTGATTAATGCCGAAACTTGACGCCAAGGAAGAGCTGCGCCCGATCGACCCAAGGCGTCGGTGTGCCAGTCACGTCCCAGCGGTAGCGGGCGCCGAATTCGAGTTCGTTGTCGCCGCTGAGCGGATATGCAAGCCGCAGTTCTTGCTTGAGTGAATCGGGATCGAGCCGTGTGATCGCGGGAATCGCGGAGCCGGTGTACTCCAGTTGCAACGGACCCACGAGCGGCAGCTTGGCGAGGACCTCGAAGGCCGGCTGCACGCGGCCGGGGGCAGTCTGATCGTAACTCGTCAGCGTCGCGTAGCGGACCTGTAATTCGCTGCCGGCGATCAGCGCCCACTTGACGCCGACGCCGCTCTTACTCGAGATGCTCGTCTGCTGATGCGTCAACGGATCGCCGCTGCCGTCGAACTGGCCGTACACGAACATCTGCTCGGCGAGCGGCACGGGAATTGGCACCGGGATCTGCACCTTCTCTTGCGCCTTCCAATTGCGCTGACCGTAAGGCACTCCGACCTCTTGCGGGTCCGGCACCTCGAGCTTCGACTTTCGGCTGAAAAAATCGCTGGTCATCACCTGCTTGTAACTCCAGCGGCCGGGATCCACGATCAGTCCGGGGGCAACCAAGGAGTTAGGTCGCGAGCGATCGGGCGCGTCGGACATGCGATCGAGGATTTGCTGGAAGGGGTCGGTGTGGCCGATCGAATTGGCGGTCGTGCCGGCCGGCAGCGGGCCTGACTCGGTCATCCAGGCAAACTGCGTCGGCGCTTCGGTGACCTTCCAAACGTCAGCGGATGAGTCCGGCCGACGTGTGAGGCCGACGGCCGTGAAGAAATCAGTCGGCTCGTCGGCGCGCACCGGCTCGGCTGGCGGTTCCGCGCGGAGCGGTCCCGCCAGGACGAGGAGGGCGAATGCGGCCCGGAGTTGGGTCACATGGTTCTCTTCGGCCCACGTGAGGGTTCAGCTGGCTTATAACCGAATCGCGACAGCCCGTCAGCCCCAATCCTTCCCAAGTTGCCAGCGCCAAAACCCGGGATTCCCAAGAATCCGCCCGCAAAATCCACGCAGCTTGTCCTACATTTTCGCTCCGGCCGCATACTCGCAGTAGCGTCCGAATAACGGGTGAATTCTTGAAAGATTCGACGTGTGTTCATCTTGCCGGCGAGGGCCGCCGGAATACAACGCAGTCACAAGTTGGGCCGGTTCTTGGGCTCGTTTGCGAAAGGGTTAGTCATGGCCGCCTCTCCAACGACGGAAGTGGACTTTATCGAAGAGTTAAGGATGCGCCGCTGGGCGCGGGAGAACTACGTCCCGCAGCCGAATCGCGACGGCAAGTGGCACCCGATCATCCACGATGAGATGGGCCGCAAAGACCGCGACCAACGCAGCACGACGGCGTCGCCGGCCGCTCGCGCCTAATACAATCCACGAAGTGACGAGTGCGGAATGCGGAGTGCGGAGTGTGGGCCTTCGGGGTCTTCACTCCGCACTCCGCATTCCGCACTCCGCATTTTCTGGAGATTGGAATGGGCTTCTATTCCGGCCGTGCCACGTTCTCGCGCTATCGGGTGGTTGGGCCGGCCCCCAAGATGTTTACGGAGCAGCACCTCGCGCGACTCGCCGAGCACGCGGCCGGCCGGTCGCGGATGCTCTCCGGCGACGGCGTCGAAGCCGGCTGGTCGGCCGGCGCCCATGTCCTCGACACCGACTTCGAACTCGCCAAGAACATCGTCAACGATCAACTCTTCTTTGCTCTGCGGATCGACACGGTCAAGCTGCCGAGCGACCTGCTGCGTGCCTATTACGCGATCGACCTGGCCGCACTCGCGAAGAACAACCCGAGCGGCCACGCCAGCGCCCGGCAGAAGCGCGAAGCCAAGGAATCGGCCCGCGACCGCCTCGAGCATGAAGCCAAGGACGGCCGCTATACCAAGCGCAAGACCATCGAGTGTGTCTGGGACCTGAAGTCGAACGAGCTGCTGTTCGGCACCACCTCCGTCACGCAACTCGAACGCCTGCTCATCCTCTTCAAGCAGACGTTCGGCCACGGCCTCGAACCGGTCACCGCGGGCCGGCGGGCGTATGCGCTGGCCGAGCTGCACAACCGCACGCGCAACGTCGACGATGCGTCGCCGTCGCCGTTCGTGCCGGGCGTGTCGCCGAAGGAAGTGGTGTGGATCCCAGACGAGGCGAGCCGCGACTTCGTTGGCAACGAGTTTTTGATGTGGCTCTGGTACCAGTGCGACAGCGACGCGACGACGTTCAAGCTGCTCGACGGCTCCGAGGTGACCGTCTTCCTCGCCCGCACGCTGACGCTTGAGTGCCCGCGCGGCATGACCGGCCACGAGACGATCACGTTCGAAGGACCGACGCGTCTTCCCGAAGCGATGCGCGCGATCCAGGGCGGCAAGCTGCCGCGCAAATGCGGTCTGACGCTGGTCCGCCACGACGTGCAATACGAGTTCTCCCTCCACGCCGAGACGCTGGCCGTCGGCGCCGCCAAGATCCCGCCGCCGGAGGAAGAGGACGACCGTGCCTGGCTCGAAGCGCGTGCGCAACAGATCCGCGACCTGATCGAAACCCTCGACCTGCTCTTCGACGCCTTCGGCCAAGAACGCTTCGCCGGCGACTGGCTGAAGCACCTGGCAAAGATGCAAAAGTGGCTCAAACGGGAGGAGCGGGCCAAGGAGTAGGCGGCGGTTCAAGAATTGAGAGATGGCCAAAACCAGAGATGGCCAAGCACATACCGGGGTTGGCCATCTCTCATTGCAAAAACCGCATTGAACTGATTGCCGCGCAACATGATGCGCCAAAAATCGCAATTCTCAATTCTAGCGCCAAAAACCCCCGGAATTGACCGACGACGACATACTCCTATTCGTTGCACTGAGTTTTTTCGCAATGAAATGGAAAGCATCGCGGTGTGACCGGTGAACGCGATTCGTGTGCTTGCATACGCCCCCAAATCTCGGACAATAGGTCGGAAAAGTGGAGCCCACCCATGAACCTTGAATCCGCCCGCGAGCTGAAGCAGCTCCTCGCCGACACCGTCTTGAGCCCGATTACAGGCGCGCCACTAAAAACGGTGCGGTCGTTCGCTTTGGCTGCTGGCCCGATGCCGGAATCGGCCTCGAACATTCGCTCCCTCGCCCTCGGCATCGTCCGCCGGTCGGCCAACAACTTTCGGCTCGCCGTACGGGCCCAGCGGCGGGAGTTGGTGGACGGCAAGGAAGTCGAGCTGATCCGCAAGAAGGCCAAGGACGAGGTCGACGTCCGCTACATTGGCCGAGTGACCAAGCGGGCCGCCGTCCCGTGGACGCAACAGCGACATCGGCCGCTCCAGCTCGGCATCTCGGTCGGCCACAAGGACATCACGGCCGGCACGATCGGCTGCTTCGTCCGCAAGCCGGGCACGGTCGGGGCGTTCGTGCTGTCGAACAACCACGTCCTCGGCAACGAGAACAAGGGCAAGGTTGGGGACGCGGTTCTACAAGCGGGCAAGTATGATGGCGGTAAGGAGCCGGCCGACGCGATCGGCACGTTCGCCGGCCGCGTGAAATTCAAGAAGTCGGGCGTGAATCTGGTCGACGTGGCAATCGCGCATCTGAAATCCGGCATCGAATACGACCCACGAACGATCCGTGGCCTGGGCAAGCTCGCCGGCCTCGGGCCGGAATTCGTGGACGAGGGGACCGAGGTCGCCAAGCTGGGCCGGACGACGGGCCTGACGCGTGGCAAGGTCACCGCGTTCGAACTGGACAACGTGGTCGTCGGCTTCGACCTGGGGGATCTGCGGTTCGATAACCAGATCGAGATCGAGGGGGCCGGCGACGACCCCTTCAGCGCCGGCGGCGACAGCGGGTCGCTGATCGTGGACGCCGGCACCCGTCAGGCAATCGCCCTGCTCTTCGCCGGCAGCGAACTGGGCGGCAGCAACGACCGGGGCCTGACCTACGCGAACCCGATCCACACCGTCCTGGCTCAGATGAAGGTTGAATTGCTACTGGAGTGAAGACGGGAACGACGATCATGGCCGACCAACCGCCGACAACGCTGGAGCAAGCCCGGGCGGCGAAGGAACGCGCCGTGACCGAGCTGGCGGACCTGCCGGTGGTCGGCATCGGCATCACGCGCGTCGGCGATGGCTACGCCCTGAAGGTGAACCTCGATTCGGCCCCGAGCGGTGCGGTGCCAAGCGCGGTGAACGGCGTGCCGATCAAGGTTGAGGTGGTGGGGAAGATTCGGAAGCGATAGGCAATTCATGTCGCCACGTTCGAACCGCTCGAAGCGGAAATTATTCCCCAAAGGCCTCCCGGATCAAACGATCGTCGCGGTCTTGCTGGTATGCTTCAGCCGTCGTGCGTTGTAACTCCGCGATTTGGTCCTCGGTGAACTCTAGTTCCGAACACATCGCGGCAAGATTTTTCAAAGCCACCTTGGCGTCGCCGCTCCCAATCACCTGAAGAATTTGAAAGGCAAGGGCAACAAGGGGCAAGGCCTCTCGTTTCCTGCCCATTTTCCAAGCGACGAAACCAAGCTGATAAATGGTGGCCCCTTCCCCGGCCCGGTCCTTCAATTCCCGCCGGATGACGAGCGACTGCTCGAACCCCGCCCGGGCCTCGGAGTATCGACCCTGTCTCAGGTCGATCGAGGCCAGTTGATGGAGGGTGACAGCCTCCCCGGCCCGGTCCTTTAATTGCCGTCGGATGGCGAGCGACTGCTCGAACCCCGCCCGGGCCTCCGGATACCGGCCCTGTCTCATGTCGATCGTGGCCAGTTGATGGAGCGTGACGGCCTCCCCGGCCAGGTCCTTTAATTGCCGTCGGACGGCGAGCGACTGCTCGAACCCCGCCCGGGCCTCCGGATACCGACCCTGGTTCAAGTCGATCGTGGCCAGATTGTGCAGGGTGACGGCCTCCCCGGCCCTGTCCTTTAATTCCCGCCGGATCATGAGCGACTGCTCGAACCCCGCCCGGGCCTCCAGATACCGACCCTGGTTCAAGTCGATCGTGGCCAGTTGATGGAGGGTGACGGCCTCCCCGGCCCTGTCCTTTAATTCCCGCCGGATCATGAGCGACTGCTCGAACCCCGCCCGGGCCTCCGGATACCGACCCTGTCTCACGTCGATCGTGGCCAGCGCGTGTAGGGTGCCGGCATCCCGATGCTCCGGACGAATCTCGTCAAGTAGTTCTCGTGCCTCCTGCCACCGGGAAATGCGTTCCAGGCGGTTTGCAAGCCGGGTCGACGACCAGTTGAGTTCCGGAATCACATTGCCAGCCAGAGCATGGACCCGGCATGCCCATAACTCAGAGTCGAATGTCACCCGGAGTTCGTTCTCGCGATCAGCATCGAACGCGGATTTCCAGAACCGCGCCAGGCGGGCGTGGGTCTGGATGGCTTCTTCGGGTGAGAGACGTGAATCGCCCGACAGCCATTTGCCGATCAGGCCCGGGACATGGAACAACAACGGCCCCGCCGGGTCTTCGAACTTTTGCACGAGGCCATAGCGAGCGGCTTGTTGGGCCGCCTCGGCGATGTCGGTCGTCAAGCCGGCAACGGTCTCGGTCAGGGCCTCCACAGGAATCGGCAACTCGCTGATTGCCAGCCGGCTCGCCACTTGCCGAGCGAGTTCTGGAAGCAGTTCGTACAGGCGCGGTAGGATGCGTTCCTCGCAGTATTTCTGCCGTTTCTCTTCGAGGTCATTCCATTCGGGTTCGTCGGCGTCCCAGTCCGATAGGTCGGCTGTTTCCAGGTATCCTCGGACCAGATCGAGGTAGCCGGGCAGGCCGCCAAAGGTCCGGAACAGCGACTCGATCATGGCCGCCGGGATTTCGCCGGCTAGGTATCGGCGATCCACGGTCGGGTCTTGCCGGAGGAAGCGCAAGAACTCCGGGTGCGACAAGTCGTCGAGTTCGCGCTGAAGGACGCCCGGACGTGCGGGCGTGCTGGCGACCTCGAAGCGGCAGGTGACGATCGCCCGCGCCTGTCCGCCCAGGTCGCGGGCGAGGATGCGATAGGCTTCGAGCAACTCCGGATCGGCGATGGTTCGCGTCGCCAGGTCGAGAACGTCCTCAAAATTGTCGATGA
Source organism: Gemmataceae bacterium (assembly GCA_036266155.1). Lineage (GTDB taxonomy): Bacteria > Planctomycetota > Planctomycetia > Gemmatales > Gemmataceae > SIAJ01. The sequence goes on from DATANR010000331.1 coordinate 25,789, forward strand.
CGAGCAGGAGTTTCCGCTTGTTCCACTCGCGGACCGCGAGGCGGATGCGCTCCGGAACCGGCAGCTTGCCGTCGGAGATGCGTTCGAACAGGCTCGGCTCCGCCTCGACGAATGGCCGAGCCAGGGCGGGCAGAAGCTTGTTGTGCAGGAACCACTGCCCGGCTTCAGCGGGGGTCACTCGCTGTTCGGCCTTGGCCCCGAATGCCTCGTAGCCGGCTTCGCGGAGCCGGCTCGCCATCCGGGTGGCCAGCGTGCTCTTGCCGGCGCCGCCGAATCCGTACAGGACCACGAACACGAGGTCGCCATCGCGCAGCGCGGGGATCAGTTGCTGCTGAATGCGCCGCCGACCAATCAGGCCCTCACGCAGCCCCTTGATGTCGTCGTCGAGCAATTCGCGGACGGACTTCGGTCCCTCGTAAGCCTGGACGGGGAGTTTTCGATCGATCAGCCCGACGTTCGGCCCCGCCGCGAATAAACGGGCCAGGGCGAAGGTCGGGTCCCAGAACTCATGGCCACCTTTCTTCAGCCGCCGATCCCGCCAGATCGTGTCTCGTGCCTTGGCGGCCGCGGCCGGGACTTCCAGCCTACGGCCCAGGTATTCGTAGAAAACGGTCCCGAACGCGGTGGCCGCATCGTCGCCGACGGCCGCGCCCCAGCCAAGCACGAGCGGCACGCCGGACTTGACCATCTGGCCGGGCAGCCCGCCGGCCGCCGCCTCCCCGGCATGGCAGGCGCTCAGCACCACGCACCGGACGCTGCTGCCGAGGAAGACCTGTCGGCCGAGATCATCAGCCCGGCACAGGTGCGTGTGGCCACGCTCGTCCTCGAACGCGAAGTACCCGTGGCCGTCTTTAAGAATTCCGTGGCCTGAGAGATGGACCACATGCGGACGGTAGCGCTGGTCAGCCACCAGCCGTTCCAATTCATCGACCCCGCCCGTCTCGGTGAACGGCAGCAGGGCGACGTTCTGCCCGAGCCGGCTCGTCACACGGACCAGCAAGTCCTCCTCATGCTCGTAGCGGAGCAGCTTCTGATTGGTCGGAGCGGAGATGGAGACCAGCAGCCGCAGTGGTGCCGGTTCGGTTGCCGGCTCGACCGCGGGGGCATCGAGCGGCACCCGGAGGATGGCCCATCGAGAATCGCACCCGATCGGCACGCCATTCGAGTCCGGGGCTTCGATCAGTTCCAGCGGCAGGTTCAAGAGACGCGGATCATCCGAACGCAGGAGCAACTCGCGATTCGACCCGACCTTCAATTGCGGCCACACGGGGGCCAATAGCCGGTCGTACAGCCGCCGACCGAGTCCACGAAGTTCGTCCGGATCGACGTACCCGTGCTGGCCGGCGAACAGGCTGTCAAAAGCCTTCTCGACGGCACCCAGTTCGGCCCGCACTTCGTCCGTCAGCGGAATCGGCGGGTCGAGCGATTGGTTGTCGCGATACCAGCGCAGTTCGGACGAGCTATCGACGTGGACGAGTTCGAGGACGGGCATGGGCTGATCTCGTGGGCACGGCAAGCGGCGTGGATGAAAACCTCAAGGATTCTACCCGAACATCCGAGCGAATAAAACCGACGGCGCTCACGTCTTGCGCCCGTGTGTTGTTTTCCGCGCTTGCTCCGGTGAAATTCGCCTCTGGGAAACCGCGTCGCTCCGGGAGGCTCGCCGACTTGCGGGCCACGAACGGACGGTCACGTTTGTGGGCTTCGGTCCGGGCGGCAAAACCGTCCTGTCGGCAGGGAACGATGGGGCCGCCTACCAGTGGGAGTTGCGCCCGCCCGTGGTTGCCGGTCGCTCGGCCTGGAACGACCTCGCGGATGGCGATCCCGCCGTGGCCTATCGAGCCGGTTGGGTCATGACCGATGAGCCAAAAGTCACGCTCGATCTGGTGCGCGCCAAACTTCCTCCCGTAGGGCGGCCCACGCCCGCGGAATTGGCCCGCCTGATCGCGGACCTGAACGCCGACCGGTTTGCCGCCCGCGAGTCGGCCGTGCGCACGCTCATAGAACTCGGCCCTCTGGCTACCCCCGCGTGCGAGGTCGTAACGTTCGACACCGGCTTCACCAAGTTCGCCGGCGTGGCCGTCTCCTATTTGCGGTAGCGCCGCGTTCATTCGCGGAAGGACAATAGGGGACGAAGCCTGCGTCCCCTGCTCCGCCATGGCCGTTAGCTGACTTTGCTCCCGCCCGAATTTTTTTGTCCTCCCGCGAAGGCGGACCGGTTTCGCTTGTCCACAAATCCTGCCGGACCTCATTCGGCTTCAGACCTGCCCTATGCTTCACGCGACTTCTTCCCCGCCCGCAAGCGCGCAATGAAACCGACGTTCCTGTCCACCGCGTCCGAGCAGTCCCGCATTGCGCAGTTGTTTCAGCAAGTCCGCGATGCGGTCATCATGATCGACCCGGCCGGCGTCGTCGGCTTTTGGAGCCTGGGGGCCGCGCAGATCCTCGGTCGCTCCGCGCCGGACGCACTGAACCGGCGCTATCTCGATCTGCTCCATCCGCTCTGCCGCGTGGCCCAGGTGCCGCACATCCACCGCGCTCTCGAAGGTGAGGAAACGTCGACCGAGTGGCAGACGGTTGACGCGGACGGCCAGCCGCAATGGCTGGAGGGCAACTTTCGGCCCATGCACGAAGCCGGCACCCGTCTTGGCTGCGGCATTCTGCTGCGCGACGTTACCAAGTGGCGCGCCGCGGCGGCGGCCCTGCGTGAAAGCGAGGCCCGCTTCCGGCTGCTCACCGAGAACGCGACCGACTTGATCGCCCGGCTCACGCTCAATGGCGTTTTCCTGTACGCGTCGCCGGCCACGCAGACCTTGTTTGGAGCCCCTGAGCAGGCGCTGGTCGGCAACCATATCCGCGAGCTGGTTCACGAGGATGATCTGCACCGCGTGCTCGAAGTGTTCGACGCGCTTGCCGAGGGCCGGGAAGCGAACGCGTTTCCCCACCGCTGTCTGACCGCCGACGGATCGTTCATCTGGTGCGAGACGTCGGCGCGCGCCTTTTGCGATGTGGCCGGCAAGGTGACGGAGATCGTTACGGTCACACGGAGCATCGAGGAGCGGCGGCGCTTCGAGGCCCGCATGCAGAATTCGCAGCGCATGGAGACCGTCGGCCGACTCGCCGGCGGCGTCGCCCATGATTTCAACAACCTGCTGACGGTCATCAACGGCTTTAGCGAGATCATTCTCCGCGGCCTGGCGCATCCCGACGCCGCCAGGATTTCATCGCAGGTTCAGGAGATCCGCAAGGCCGGGGAACGCGCTTCGGCGCTCACCCGACAATTGCTCGCCTTTGGCCGTCAACAGGTGCAGACCCGCACCCGCGTCAACTTGAACGACGTTGTGGAAGAAACGCAAAAGCTCGTCGGCCGGGTGCTCGGCGAGGACATCGAGATCGAACTTGAACTCGATGCCAATCTGAGTCCGATCCATGCCGACGTGGGTCAGGTCGAACAGGTCTTGATGAATCTCGTGCTGAACGCACGCGATTCCATGCCGGACGGCGGGTTGCTCACGATTGCCACGCAATGTGTCCTGTTTGATGAGCCGCCGGAAGACGACCTGCGGGCGGGACAGTATGTGATGTTGAGTGTGCGCGACACCGGCATTGGCATGGACGAAGCCGCACGGGCGCGTGCCTTTGAACCGTTCTTCACCACGAAAGAGCTGGGCCAAGGCGCCGGCCTCGGATTGGCGGTCGTGCACGGCATCGTCAAGCAATCCCATGGCCACATTGCGATCGAAAGCGAGCCCGGCGTCGGCACGACGATTCGCGTCTATCTGCCACGCAGTGAATCGCTCGTCAACGGAACGTCGCGCGTCGTCGGCGACGTCGTACTCTGCGGGCGCGAAACGGTCTTGCTCGTCGAAGACGATGCAGCGGTGCGCGGCGTGACGTCGGCCATGTTGCGCGCGCTCGGCTATCGCGTCATGGAGGCCGCGGGCGGCATGGAGGCAATCAAGCGCTGCCGCGAGTACGCCGGACCCATTCACCTGGTGCTCACCGACGTCGTGATGCCGCTCATGAACGGCCGTGAGGTGGCCCAGCGCGTGCAAAAGATGGTTCCCGGCGTGAAGACCTTATACATGAGCGGTTATACGGACGACTCGATCCTGCGCCACGACATCCTCGACGAAGGCGTCGCGTTCCTGAGCAAGCCGATCTCCCATGAATCGTTGGGTCGGAAACTGCGGGAGATGCTAGGCGGGCGTTTATCGAGCGGCGGGTCGGTGGGCTAAGGCGAGCGGAGCGGCGTAAGCCGCCCGATGATGACATTATCGGGCGGCTTACGCCGCTCCGCTCGCCTCGACTGCGTCGTACAACTCGCGGAACAGCTTCGCCAGGTCTGCCGCAAGGTAGTGAGCATTCAGCCCGCTCGGGTTCGGTAATACCCAGATCTTCGTCGAGCCAATCGTGTCCGCTTGCAATCCGAGCACCGCTTTCGGTCGATCGAACGCGATGCGATAGCTCATCACGCCGAGCACCGCTAGATATCGCGGTCGATAGCGCTTCACGAGTTTGGTGAGCCGCTTGGCCCCGGCGATCAGTTCGTCGCGCGTTAGCTCGTCTGCTCTGGCCGAGGCCCGTGGAACCATGTTGCTGATGCCGTAGCCATGCTTGAGTAGCTCGAAATTCTCGGACGGATGTAGCAGACGCTCGGTGAACCCGCCGGCATGCAGGGCGGGCCAGAAGCGATTGCCCGGCCGAGCGAAGTGATGGCCCATGTAGGCCGTGTAGAGGCCGGGGTTGATCCCACAGAAAAGGACCTTCAAGTTGTGGGCGACGATATCGGGAACCAGCTTGTCGGCCGCGGCAAGGAGGTCGGCTCGCGTGGGCTTCGGTTTTTGTTTCACACCCGCACCGTCTTCCATCTGCCGCCCATGAAGCGCACGAGAAACAAGATCCCGCGTACCGTCAAGTCCGCGAACATCGCCATCCAGAGGCCGAACAGACCGTAGTCCCAGCCGTGGATGGTGAGTGAGCCGATGTGGAACTCCGGTCGGGTCAGCAGGTACGCCAGCGGCAGGCGGATGCCGAGGAAACCGATCCAGGTGAGCAGGATCGGGAAGCGTGTGTCGCCGGCCCCGCGGAGGACGCCGGTCAGCACGATGATCGCCGACAGGGCCGGCATCGCGAACGCGACCAGGCGCAGAATCGGCGTGCCCGCTTCCACGATCGGGTGCTGATGTTCGAGGGGGCTGAAGACCCGGATCATGTCTGGGGCGAATGTGAAGAAGAGCAGCCCCATGTTCGACATGACGACGCAGCCGATGCCGAGCGTCACCCAGGCGGCGTGGGCGGCTTCCTTCGGCCGACGCGCGCCGAGGTTCTGGCCGACCAGCGCCGCGGCCGCGACGGCGAAGGCCTGGCCGCTCATGTAGCCAAGCCCTTCACAACGAATCGCAGTCCCGTGTGCCGCTGCGGCCACGTCGCCGAGATTGGTGACCAGCGACAAGAACCACATCTGGCACAGGCCGATTGACAAGCTGTCGACGCTCGCCGGCACACTCACGCGCAGCAGGCGATAGATCAATTCAAAGTCCGGGAACAGCAGGGCCGGCCGCAAGTGAAGGCCAAAGCGGCCGCGGACCAGGATGGCGAGGACCGCCAGGCTGCCGGCCGCGTGACTCAATCCGGTGCCGAGGCCGATGCCGAAGAAGCCCATGGCCGGCACCGGCCCGAGGCCGTGGAAGCAAACCCAGGCCAGAGGAATGTTTAGCAGTGCCACGCCGCTGAGGACGACGGGGCCCGTGCGTGTATCGCCGGCACCGACCAGGCACGCGATGCCGGCTTGCGTTATCAGCTGACATGTAATGAGGGCCAGAATTGGCTGTAGGAAACGCTCGGCCGAGTCCGCAGTCTCGCCGGTAAGCCCCAGGGTATGCACGCCCCACGGCAACAAGGCGAGGATGAGCGGCGTCATCAACAGGCCGAACAGAACGGCGAGCAGGATCGTTTGGTTGGTCGTCCGTACCGCCTGGGCCCGGTCGCCGGCCCCGACGAAGCGCGCCACCAGAGCCGTGCCACCCACGGAAACCAGTGCGGTACACGAGGAAATGAACCACGCGATGTAGTTCGCCGTCGTCTGGGCGGCCTGATAGCCGATGTGCTTGGACGGGTCGTCCGGAGCGTTGTTGCCCGCGAGAAACTGGTCGTAAAGCCCGACGAACAGGATCAGAAACTGCTGCACCAGCACCGGCCACGCCAGCCGCAGGACGATCTGCCAGGTAGGTCGGCGGTCGTGAACGAGGTCCGGAGGCGGTTCGGTCGGTCCGTCGGTCGACATTTGCTGCCAGCGTGTACTAGGCTTCCGGGTGGGAGAGGAATTATAGGCCGCCCCCGGAAGCAAGCTCCATGCGCAGTTTTCTTGTCGTGCCGGCCATCGGCCTGATTGCCGCCCTGCTCAACACCCCGCCGGCCGTGTCGCAGGACTCGGATGGCTGGACCGACCTGCTCGGCCACAACCTCAAGGACTGGACGCGCCTGGGCGACGGCAAGAACCCCTGGCGTTTTTCGACGGACCATACCCTGACTTGCGGCCCCGCCACCGACGCCTACGCCCCCGACGACGAGTACGCGGACGGCACGCTCAAGTTTGAATATCGCTTCAAGCCAACCGCAGCAAAGACGGGTTACAAGGCCAACGTCACCGTCCGCCGTGGCGGCAGCGCCGGCTGCAAGATCGCACTCGGCGACAATGCCGGCACGCTGTACGGCTCCTTCCAGGGCGGCAGCGATCGCGTGAAGGAAGTGGAATTGAAGCCGGCGACAGCGCTTGCGCGCACGCCGGGCGAATGGAATCTCGTGAAGGTTCAACTCAAGGGTCAAACGGTCTCGGTCACCATCAACGGCAAATCCGCCGGCTCGTTCGACCGCTGCGACAGCCTCCGCGGCCTGATCGTCTTCGAGCCGCAAGGCTCGGAGATCGACTTCCGGCATGTGCACTGGAAAGCGGAGAAGTAAGAGCAAAACCTTTGGCTATTCGCTCGGCGGGTGTTCTCCCGCCTCGACCAATACGCGCCGCAAATTAACAAGCGGCTCGCGGTTCAGTTGGAGCGCTTCCACAGTAGCGCGACCCACCGGCGTCAACCCGAGCACACGAGTTCCGCCATGCGACCAGGCAAAATGGTCAGCCCAACGTTGGCGGCGCGGATGAAACAGTTTTACGTGATCGGCGGATGAAACAGTTTTACGTGATCGTTTGTGACTGAATCGCGTGCCCATGTTCGAGCATATTTGTGGTTGTTGCATCCCTGGCATGAAAGAGCCAAGTTCGCGAGCGAGTCGTCGCCAAGTCGACTGCGCGGCCGAATGTGTTCGACTGAAAAGTTTTGGTGGGCGAATGCTGCTGGACTGCGGCAATACTCACATCGGCCTTGCGCGCGCCGAAAGATGAATCTCCGCTTTGCCTTCGGCGATCTAGCCATGAACCGGCGCGGCCTGAATGCCCAGGTCATTCATTAAGAGGCGAACCGGCACGCGTCGTAATTTGGCGAGGGACACCAAGTCTGCAGCACGCTCGGCATCGCATGTCTCGATCGCATTTGTCAATTTCAGTAACTCTGCTCGTTCGAGATCAGTAAGACGGCTAGTCTTTCGCTTTCGCGCCAACTGAGCATGACGACGTAGGAATTCCTCTGGAATACCGCGGTTAATGCGCTCAATTAGTTTGCTTTCGGTGGCCGACAACCGCGCGGTTTTTGACGGGACACGCAGCCGGAGCGCCTGCTCGAGAAATGCATCAAGCTCAACGGGGCCCATTTGCTTGACGACTTTGAGCAAATCGGCGTCATTGATCGGTGTCGCTGGCATACCAACATTCCGTGAAGGCAATGTATTTGAACGCGACGAACGATGTCATTGTATCCGTGGGCTGCGGTTGCGCGCGACCATGAGGCTCGAAGGACACCAGACTTTTGCATCAACCTACGCCTGGCCCCAATATCCCGCGCAAATCCTCAGCCGTGATCGCATCCCCCGTCGCCGTCGTAGCGGCGTGGCCGAGGACGCTCTTGAGCTGCCGCACGTTGCCGGGCCAGGGGCGTTCGCGCAGCAGACGCACGGCTTCCGGAGTCAGTGTCCACTCGCGCCGACATTCGGCCGCCAGACGGTCGAGGAAATACTGCGCCAGGTGCGGCACGTCGTCCGCATGCGCACGCAACGGTGGGATCAGGACTTCCGTCGTCTTGAGCGCGCCGTGCAAGTCAGCCCGGAAATGGCCGGCCTTGACCTCGGCGGCAAGGTCCTTGCGCGTCCCCGCCATCACCTTCACGTCGGCCCGGCTGTCGTAGGTCGCGCCCACGGCTCGATAGGTGCGTCGCTCGATCAGCTTCAAGAGCTTGGCCTGGCAATCGATCGACAAGTCGGTGATTTCGTCGAGAAACAACGTGCCGTCGTCGGCCTGCGCGACGAGCCCGGAGTAGTTGCGATCGGCCCCGGAGAAGGCGCCCTTGCGATAGCCGAACATCTCGGCTTCAATGAGGCCGGCCGTGATGGTCGAACAGCGAACCGTGACGAACGGCCCCTCCCCGCGCGGTCCACGGCGATGCGCTTGCCGTGCGGCCAACTCCTTGCCGGCGCCCGGCTCGCCGCGGAAGAGCACCGGTCGCGCGCCCGCCGCGGCACGGGTCAACTCCGCACGAAGCTCGACCATCGTCGGGCTGTCACCCAGTAATTCGTCGCCATCCGGACTCGTGGCACGCAAGCGCGCGACTTCCGCTTCCAACACGCGTCGGCCCTTGAGACCGCGCCAGACCGAGGCCGTAAAGCTGGCGACGGCCTCCGCGAATTTGCGATCGCGTTCGGAGAAATAGCCGCCCGACTTGTACAGGTGGATCGCGCCGTAGACGTGGCGCCCGCTCTTGAGCGGCAGCGCCAGTGCGTCCGCGAACATCCCGCTCATTGTGCCGGACTGCGTCTGAATTGTCGCCGACGTGTCCTCGGCAAGCCACACGAGCTGATGATCGCGTTGCACGCGCCGGGTCAGCTGCCGTGCGAGATGCTCGTCGACCTTGGCGGCCTCGGGCCAGATGAATTTGGGAATCGGGTCCGACGGGTCGAGCGTGAACAAGCCGGCCAGCGCCGCTCCGGTCTGAAAGAAGACCGATTGCACCGCGATGCGTGCCAGCTCCGGCAGTTCCCGGGCCTCCACGGCACTCGTCGTGAACTGGTGCAGGGCGGACAGTTCGTCGGACTTCCAGCGCGGGCCGACCGGGACCTGACGCGTGTCCGAGCCACTGGCACGATCGGCGACGGTCGACGGCCCAAGCGTCGCGCTCGCCCGCGACTGAAAGCGGAAACGCACGCTGCCAATGCGAATTTCATTACCGTCGGCTAGCTCGGCGACCTGATTGACGCGGGCACTGTCGATGCGAGTCCCGTTCAGGCCGAAGTCACGTAACAACCAGCGGCCATTCTCGAAGTAGAGGCGGGCATGCATGCGCGACGCCTGGTCTTCGTTGGGAATGACGACGGTATTGTCCCGGCTCCGGCCAATGGAAATTGGCCGTTCCGGAGCCAGATCGATGGCGGAAGGTTGGGCGTTGCCGTCCAGCACTGCCAGTCGCGCGTGCATGGGTAGCCAGCTATTTGAACGGTAGGGTCCCGCGGAGTATTCGGTTTTCAACTCTAGTACACAACTGAATGGCTGTGCCAGCAAAACGGCCTGTAGCGGTTGTGCGGGAGGAAGTTGTGGATTTACAACGAAAATTGCGGCGGCAGCATTGAGTGAGGCTCGACCGCCGGCTCGCAGCGTTGCAGCTTGCCCCGGACCGCCCGGCCGGTCAGAATGCGGGGATGATCCGAACTCACAGGCCGTCCATGCGCAGACGCTTTATTGGGATAACTGTGGTCTGCCTCTTGATGACGGATTCCGGGTGCGAGTCGCGGAAGCCAAACGAGGTGTTAGACCGCGAGTACTTCGATACCCACCGAATCGAATGGGAAGCCCTCGCCGCCAAATACCTGCAGAGCCGGAAGCCAGACGATTTGGCCCCTGTCAAGCATGGCAAGGTTGGTGATCGATATACAGGACTCACGGTTTACGGCGACTGCCTGCTGTTCGAAATGTCATCGGATTCGCTAAGTGCCCGTCGCGCGGTCGTGTACAAGTTCGATGAGGGCCAGATCGACCGCAACTCTGACCAAATTTTCTTCAGCCGCTCGGACATCCACCGAGTGGTTGGATGGGACGGCCCTTGGGCCTGCGTGGCGTTTGAGTAAAGACTTGCAGCCCCCCGAGCCGTCGGGCGACCAGCAATTCCTTCCCGGTGGATTCGAACCGCCCGATTGCGGCTAAACTCCTTGATGAACGCGTGTGTCGGGTATACTCACCCCGACTCCGTCTAATTGCGACTGTCCATGCCCGACCACGACCTCACCATCGATGATCCCCTCGCCGACGCACTCCGCGCCTACGAAGCCGAGCGACTCGCCGGCAAGACGCCCGACTCCGAAGAGTTTTGTCGTCGCTATCCCGATCTCGGCTCTGAGCTGCGTGAAGTGCTCGCGGCAGCCGCGCTGCTCGACCGAGCCCGGCAGTCGGATCCGTCGCGCACGGGCGACTTCGTTTCTCGCGAAAGCGACTTGCCGACGTCACTGGGCGAATACCGGATCGTGCGCAAGATCGGCGCCGGCGGGATGGGCGTCGTTTACGAGGCGGTGCAGGAGTCGCTGAATCGGCACGTTGCCCTCAAGGTGTTGCCGACCAACATCAGCGGCCGCAAGAATCTGCTCGAGCGCTTCAAGCGCGAGGCACAGTCGGCCGCGAAGCTGCATCACACGAACATCGTCCCCGTGTTCGGCATCGGCGACGCGGACGGCACGCATTTCTACGCGATGCAGTACATCCGCGGCCGGCCGCTGGATAAGGTCGTGAACGATGTCGCGCGCATTCGCGGTACGGCGCCCGCGGATGCCGGGACGGCCGTCGGCGGCACGACCGACCTGAGCGGCGGCCTCTCGGAGACCGGTCGGGGCTATTGGACCAACGTCGCACGCGTCGGCCAGCAGGTCGCCTCCGCTCTTGACTATGCCCACGCGCACGGCATCATCCATCGCGACATCAAGCCGTCGAACCTGCTGCTCGACGGTTCCGGCACGGTCTGGATCACGGACTTCGGCCTCGCCAAGTCGGACGACACGGGCGACAACCTCTCCGAAACCGGCGACGTGCTCGGCACGCTGCGCTACATGGCCCCCGAGCGCTTCCGCGGCGACAGTCTGCCGCAGAGCGACCTCTTCGCGCTCGGCCTCACGCTCTACGAGTTGCTCACATTCCGCCCGGCCTTCGACGGCAAGAACCGCGCCGAATTGATTGCCGCCGTCCAGCGGGCGAACCCGCCACGGCCACGGGCGTTGAATCCCGAGGTGCCGAAGGAGCTGGAGACGATCGTCCTCAAAGCGATCGAGCCGGACCCGGCTCAGCGCTATCGCACGGGCCAAGAACTCGCCGACGACCTGCTGCGCTTCATTGAAGACCGGCCGATCCTGGCAAAGCGGGCCGGCCCGATCGAGCGGCTCACGAAGTGGGCGAAGCGCAATCCAATGGCGGTCGCGCTGATCCTGGTGCTCGTCGGCGGCGTCATCGCCAGCGCGTCCGCCGGCGTCATTGCCGTTCGGCGCGGCGAAAAGGTGATCGCAGTCGAGCGGCAAAATGCGATCGACACGCATCGCACGGCCATGCAAAGCGGGTACGAAAGCGGCGGCTGGAAAACGGTGGTCGCCGAGGCCGACGCCTTGCGTGCAATGGGGTACGAATTAACGGTCGCGGAATTATTGAACCTGATCCGAGCCCGCGATGAACTCCGTCAGCCGTCCTTGGTGCAGGAGGAGTTCAATCGTCTCGCGGCCATCGGCGACCTGGGTGTAGAAACCGGCCGGGCCCATCTGTACCGCGGCACGATCGTCTCGTCGATTACCGAGGCGGACGCGGTGTCGCAAATCCATGGGGCACTGGCTCTGGCGCTCAAGCCCGCCGAGCGCGAATACGCGCTCGGAATGCTGGCGCCGAGCCTTGAAGAAGCCCATCGACATTTCACCAATGCCCTGGCGTTCGACGGTCGTTATCAGCCAGCGCGCCTGCAGCTCTTCCTCATCGCCATCCTGCGCGGCGACACCAACGAGATGAAAGCGATCGTGGCGACGACCCGGTTGTTGTTCCCCGAACTCGACGACGCGAACGAATTTGCCCTCGCCTACTACGCCTACATCAACCAGCCCGAAGAGGCGCACAAAGCGATCGAAGAATTAGCCACGCACATTTCGCCGGATGAAGTGCGCATCCTGGAGCTATTTACGCACACCGTTCCGGCGGCGCGCGATGAACTCGAGGTTTCTTCCGGATCGCTGGACAAGCGCGGCGGATTCGGCGCCGGGCAGGCGGTCAACATTTTTGGTGTGATCGCCGAGCTCAAGGAGCGGCGGTCGAAATTGCCGAACGGCGGCGGCGTCCTCTGGATGGCCCGTAAGGTCCGTTTTCCCGCGTGGACGAATCGGTTCGAACGTCTCTTACAGGAATACGACGGTTTGCTGAAAAATGATCGAGCGAAGACGCAGGCCAAAGTTCGTGCGGCGCTCGCGGACCCAGGCGTCATGGAGCGTATGGAATTCCTGGAACGCGATATTCCGCTCGGTTTCTTGATGATCACGCGCGCGACCTTGTTCATGTACATGGCCAAGTCGTTCGAACGGGGCCCCGAGAACGAAGATCGCTACTTCCAGTACACGGAGGAAGCAGCGAACCTATTCAAGAAGGCGACCAACGCTCCCGGGTTCGTGCGCACCACATTGGTCGGCAGCGATGGCTTCATCCTGGAGACCGCATTGTTGTTGAAACGCAATCGGGACCGCGTCGACAAGAAGCGCCTGGCCGAAGCGATGAAGGTCCTGGCCGACCGCATCGCGGCCTCGCCGCTCACGAAATCGCGCCGCGAAGAGTTCTTCGAACTCATCAAAATCACCGGCGACTGGGAGATGGCCCGCCGAATAGTCGAGCAATGGAAGCGCATCGATCCGATGAACCGCGACGTCCCCAACTGGGACATCATGGTGGACGGGAACACAAAGAATTACATCCGGGCGCTCGAGCGCATCAATCTTCAGTTGACGACGTGGGAAATCGAGGAGTGGGCCTTGCGCTTGAATCCAAACGGAGCCCTGGGGCAACTCGTTCTGGCCGATGGCAATTCGCGGGAGCGGCAGTGGTTGAAACAGAACCGCGACTTCTGCGCGGCCTGGATTCTCCGCGAGAAAGTTCAGGTCAACCCGCGCCCCAAGAAATAGCGGGCGCACACCGATAGTGGTGGTCCGTCTACCTTCAAGCGGCGGAATTGGAGTCCGGCCTTTAGGCGGTCTATTCTGGCTACCGTCCTCCAACATCACGCCTCGGTGGATTCTCCACCTCGCCTACGGAATGGACCTGAGCGGTTTCGTCGTTCGGGTCGCGCTTTGCCGATGGCGTTTATCCGGTAAGATTAAGCCGACCATCCCGACTCGAACTCGCTAACGCACTTGTGCCCAGGAGATCGCCATGCGGCGACGATCGTTTCCGCGGCCCGGCGGCCCGACTCGTCGAGTTCGCCGCGCCAGGCTGCGGATCGAGAACCTCGAACCGCGCGACGTTCCCGCGGCCGTCTTCTGGGACGGTGGGGCTGGCACGACTGAATGGAACGACCCGCTCAACTGGTCGACGGACGCGCTCCCGACGTCGGCTGACGACGTGACTGTGTTCACCGGCGACAGCACGGTCATTACCATCACCGGCACGAGCGCCACGGTCAACTCGCTGGCTCTTTCCAACAGCCTCACCGTTATGGACAGCGTCGGGGTCACGGTCAACAACGGCTTCACACTCAGCGTGGCCACGACCTTGACCGTCACCGGCGCCGCGGCGACGTTCACAGCCAGCGGCACGACCAACGTAGACGGGGCGTCACTGGTGGCCGACAGCGGCGGGCAGCTCGCGCTTCCGAGCCTGACGAGCTTTACCAGCACCAGTGCCTATTTCACGGGGGCCGACGTCTTCGCGCTCGGGGCCAACAGCGTCCTCGATCTACCGGCTTTGACCAGCATCACCAGCTCGACCGAGGGTGCGACTTGGGTCGTCACCAGGGCGACCGGCGGCGGGCATGTCAATCTGCCGAACCTGGCGACCGTGGCTGATCAGGCGACGGGGGATACGACTGAGCGCACGTTTCAGTTCGAAGCCGACGACCCCGGCAGCCTGATCGACCTCTCCGCCTTGACGACGCTTGCGGACATTGACGGCTATCGAGGCATCTCTTCAATCACCGCGACCGGCGGCGGCGAGGTGCGTATGCCGCTGTTGACGTCGCTGGACAACACGGCCATCACGATCGATGGCGCGACGAGCATCATTCCGATCAATCAGATCACATCCGTCGTCGACGGCGCCATCGTGGTCGTCGGGGCTGGCAACGTCCGCTCGTTCACGAACGTCGTCAACATTGATGGATCAGGCTTGTCGGTTCAAGGCGGCGCGAGTCTTTCGCTGCCGGCACTCGCGACCTACACGAACACCGGCACCGGCTACTACGGATCGCTGATCACCGCTTTCCCGAACCCCGTGCTTGGCGCCGACGGCGCGAACAGCATCATCGACTTGCCCGCACTGACGACAGTGACGTCGGCAGCGGTCTCGTCGACCGTAACGCTGCGCGCCACCACGGGCGGCATAGTTCAAGCGCACGCGCTTACGGAGTTCAACGATCCGTCGAGCGCCGACAACTCCCAACGCGGATTTGGTCTGGAAGCGGGCGATCCGAACAGCCTCGTCGACTTGCCGGCACTCGCTACGTTCCAAGACATCGACGGCTATCGCGGCATCTCGTCGATCACCGCGACAGCCGGCGGCGAGGTGCGCATTCCCCTCGTCACGTCGCTGGACAACACGTCCATCACCATCGACGGGGCGACAAGCACCATCCCCATCAATCAGATCACATCCGTCGTCGACGGCGCGATCGTGGTCGTCGGGGCCGGGAATACGCGCTCATTCGCGAACGTCACCAACATCAACGGATCGGGCCTGTCGGTTCAAGGCGGCGCGAGCCTCACGCTGCCGGCATTGACGACTTATACGAACACGGGCACCGGCTACTACGGATCGCTGATTACCGCCTTTCCGAACCCGGTGCTGGGCGCCGATGGCGCTAACAGCATCATCGATCTGCCCGCGCTGACGACGGTCGCCGCGGCACAAGTTTCTTCGTCATTGACCTTGCGTGCCACTGCGGGCGGCGTGATTCAGGCGCACGCGCTCACGGCATTCAATGACCCGTCGAGCGTCGACAACTCGCAACGCGATTTTGGTCTTGAGGCGGACAATCCCAACAGCCTCGTCGACTTGCCGGCGCTCACCACATTTCAGGACATTGAGGGCTATCGCGGCATCTCCGGCATCACGGTAACCGGCGGCGGCGAGGTGCGCATTCCGCTCATCACGTCGCTCGACAATACGGCTGTCACCATCGATGGCGCGGCGAGCATCCTACCGATCAGCCAGATCACCTCAGTAGTGGATGGCGGCATCATCGTGACGGGGGCCGGCAACACGCGGTCGTTCTCGAACCTGACCAACGCCGATGGCTCGGTTATCGCCGCGCGTGCCGGCGGGCATCTGACGTTGCCGGCGCTCGCGAGCTACACGAACACGGGGACCGGCTATTTCGAGAGCCTCATCGGGGCGTTCCCCGACCCGGTGATCACGGCAGACGGCGCGAACAGCGTTCTCGACTTGCCCGCGATGGCGACGCTGACCGGGTCGGCGACGGTGGGGTTCAGCGGGCTCACGCTCTCCGCGACGGCCACGGGCGTGGTACACGCGCCGGCGCTCACGACGATTCACGATCCCAATGCCGGTGGCACAACGTCAATCGGCATCGCCGCCGACGCGGCCGGCAGTTTGCTCGATCTCCCTTCCCTTACCAATTTCGTCGACGACTCCGGCTATCGCGGCATCTCGCGGATCGACGCCACGGCCGGCGGCGAGATTCGTACGCCGAATCTCGCGTCGCTCACCGGCGTGTATGTGAACCTTGCCGGGGCGAACAGCCTGTTCGCGACCAACAAGTTCACGTCGATCGTCGATGGCGCGATCGAGGTCTCCGGCGCCGGCAATGTGCGCGCCTTTCAAACGCTGACGAACATCGATGGGTCAAGCCTGATCGCCAGCGGTGGGGCCCGACTGGCGTTACCGGCCGTGCTCGGCTACACGGCGACGGGCAACGGCTACGCGATCAACACGTTCGTCGGCTCGGCGGAGTTTCAGTCCGACACCGGCGGCTCGATCGATTTGCCCGGCATGTCCAGCATCAACGTGTTGGCCGGCGACTTCACCATGTCGGTCCCGGCGCTCACGTTGAAGACGTTCACGATGGCGGATGGCTCGCTTTACGGCGACACACCGATCAACGTCAGCGGCAATTTCAATTGGTCGGGCGGCTTCCTGCGCGGCACCGGGCCGATCACGCTCGCCAACACGGCCACCGGGCGAATCACGGGAGCGGGTTACAAATATCTCGACCAATCGATCGAGAACGCCGGCGCACTGAGCTCGGACGGCACCAACTTCTTCTTCGGTTGGAGCACCCTGGAAGCCGGCGAGATCATCAATGAAGCCGGCGCCACGTTCACGCTTGCGGGCAACGGCAACATCGACGTTTACAACTCGAACGTCGATCACGCGATCGTCAATTACGGCACGCTGATTCGAACAAGTGCCGGCACGACGCAGGTCAACATTCCGCTCACGAACACGGGCACCGTCCGCGTGTTGCAAGGGACGCTCGACCTCGCCGGCGGTGGATCGATCGCATTCGACGACCCCGCGGTCCTTACGACGCGGCCGGGGGCGACGCTCCTGCTGCCGGACTCGTTGGGCGGCACGACGGCGAGCGCCGCACCGTTCGCACCGCTCGGCACGCTGACGTTCGAAGGCGGCTCGGCCGGTTCACCGCGCACCTGGGAGGCGATGGGCCGCGATCTCGGCTCCGTCCCCGAAGGTTTTGTCGGCAATTTCACCTACGGAACGGTGACGCTGAATTCCGCCTACGTGGAGCTGGTCAACACGGCGGACAACGCTCCGGGCAACGAGGCAATGTACGTCGACACGCTCGTCGTCGGCCTCGGCAGTACGCTCGATCTGAACAGCGTTCCCATTTATGTGCGCGCTTTGCAAGTGACCGGCTCGGTGGTCGGCGGCACGGTGACCGTCCTACCCGACGGCGGCCCGTTGCCGCTGAGCACGCCGGCGGCCGGCAACATCTCCACTCTCGGCGAAGTCGACGAATGGACGGTGAGCGCCCGAGCCGGCCAGGGCTTGCACATCGTCGCAGACCCCGGCAGCAACTCGCCGCCGCCGGTCAGTCCGACGCTTGGCTATGTGCAGGTGCAGGTGCTCAACCTTCAGGGCACGGTGATCGCGTCAGCGAGTTCCGCGAGTGCGGGTCAGACGGTCGATCTGCCGGTTGGACCGCTCTCCGCCGACGGCGTCTATCGGGTGCGCATCTCGGCGGCCGCCCCGGCGACGACGGGACACTACCAGCTCGCCATTTACGATGCATCGACCACCACGCGGCCGCTCACGCTCGACGAGCGCACGACCGGCGACACGCACAGTCCCTACGCCACCGATCTCTGGACCTTCTCCGCGGCCGCCAACCAGGCGGTGCAGTTCGACCTGATCGGCTCCGCGTCGGCAGGCATGCGCTTCACGCTCATCGGTCCGAATGGCTTCGTCGGCTTCGTCGATCTGGCCGACGATTCCGGTCCCGTGACGCTGACCGAGAACGGCGTTTACACACTCAAGGCCACGAGCTACGGCGCGGAGACCGGAGCGTACACGTTCTCGGTCGGTCTCTTGAGCGTGGCCGTGCTTTCCCCCGGCGGCTCCTACTCGGGTCAGCTTGCCGGCACCGGGTTCAGTCAGCTCTTCGAAGTCGACGTGACCGACGCCGGGCCGTTGACCGTCGGCCTCGACGTGGCGGATTCGAACGCCCGCACCGAGGTCTACGCGCGTCTCGCCACACCGCCGACGCGCGGTTCGTTCGATTACACGTCAGTCGACGGACCAGGGGACGATCACACCGTCCTCGTGCCATTCGCGGCGCCGGGCAGGTGGTACGTCCTCGTGTATGGCGCGTCCGTGCCCGGCCCACCCGACTTCACGATCAGTGCTGACAGCCTGGCCTTGGTCCTGAACTCGTCCATTCCCAAGAGTGCTCCGACCGGGCTCGTCGCGAACCTGACGTTGACCGGGGCCGGCTTCGTTCCGGGCACGCAGGTGGATCTCGTTTCTGGCGCCAACTCCTATGCCTCGTCGGCAGTCGCGATCGATTCGATCACGCACGTCACCGCCGGGTTCGATCTCTCGTCTGTGCCGCTGGGTGGGTATGACGTGCGCGTCACGATCCCCGGCGGCGCGACCAAGACGCTGGCCGCCGCGTTCCAGGTCGTCGCGCCGGGGCAACCGCAGTTCAAGACCGACGTCGTCATCCCGACTGTGCTTGGCCGCCACGCGACCGCCACGCTTTACGTCGAGTACGAAAACGATGGCACAGTGCCGATGCCGGCGCCCGTGCTGACGTTTCGGTCGGCCGACGTCGACGACAGCGACCGGCCGCTCTTGACGCTCGATCAGAGCCGCGTCACCGAAGGTTTTTGGACGTCGGCTTATCCGGACGGGTTCTCGGAGTCGGTGCAGATCCTCGCCAGCGGAGCGACGCCGGGAATCCTGGAGCCGGGCGAGCGCGTCCGGGTGCCGGTCTATTACGCCGGACTCGTTCAACCTTGGAGCTTCATTGACAACACCATCGAGTTCGAGGTGCAAGTCCACGAGGCCGGCGACCCGACGCCGATCGACTGGGCGAGCCTGAGCGCTTCCTTGAAGCCGGCTTTCGTCGCCGCCGACGCATGGCCCGGCGTTTATGCGAGTTTGCCAACGATCGTCGGCCCGACCTGGGGCGACTACGTGCGGACACTGGGCGCTAACGCCGCTTATCTCGATCGCCTGGGCGAATCAGTCACCGACGTCGGCCAGCTCTGGGCGTTCGAGATGCAGCAAGCGATCGGTCTCCCGGCAACGCCGACGCTGGCGACCGCGACCGACGCATCGATGCCGACGCCCGGCCTCGCACTTTCATTTGGCCGATCCTACGGCAACACGATCACCGAGCGCTATCAGCTTGGCCCGTTCGGCCGCGGCTGGTCGGCACCGTGGCAAACGTCACTCGCCCAGCTCACGGACGGCACGCTCGTCGTCCGCGGCTCCGGCGACGGCCAGCGCCGCTTCCAACCGGATAGCCGTACGCCAGGGGCCTATTTCGCGCAGGCTGGCGATCCCGACACCTTGAAGATGGTGGCCGGCGAATACGACCTGACGAGCCCGGACGGCAAGATCACGCGTTTCCGCGCTGACGGCACACTTGAGTACATTCAGGATGCCCACGGCAATCGCATCACCACGACGTTCACCGCTGGCCGGCTCACGAAGCTAATGCATTCGAGCGGCGCGAGCCTCACGATCGCGTACAATCCGGCCGGATTGATCGACACGATCGCCGACTCGGCCGGCCGCATCACAACCTACGGCTACGACGCGACCAACTCGTACCTGATGACCGTCGCCGGCCCCGGCGGCACGACGATGTACCAGTACGATTCAGGCACGAACCCGTCGATCGGCCACGCGCTCACGAGCGTCAGCGATCCGGCCGGCGTGACGCGGACATTCGAATACGACGCGCTTGGCCGCTTGTCTGCCGCGTCGCTCACCGGCGCGGCCGAGCGCGTGACTTACACGTATGCGAATGGCGACGTGACCGCAACCGACGGGTCCGGCATCGTCTCCAAATACTTCTTCGATCATCGTCGGCTGCTCGTGCGCACGGAAGACGGGACCGGCTCCTACACGCGATACGAGTTCGACGATCAGCGGCGGCCCATTCGCGTAACCGATGCCCTCGGGCGCGATCAGAAATTCAGCTACACCGCCACCGGCGCTCCGGCCGTTCGCACGGACGTCTATGGCAACACCGCGACGTTCATCGCCGGCGGACCCGACAACAACCCGGCGGCGTTCAAGAACGCGAACCAACTGCTCACCAGCTTCAGTTACGACGCAGGCGGCAACCGCACCACGACGACGTATCCCGACGGCACCGTCGAAACCGCGACCTTCGACGCGCTCGGCGATCCGACGCAGCTCGTCAATCGCCGCGGCCAGGTGACGACGCGGACCTACAACGCGGCCGGTCAGGTGCTGACGGAGACGTTCCCGGACTCGCCGCCGGTCACTTACGCCTACGACACCCGCGGCCGGCTCGCGACCGCAACCGACAACACCGGCACGACGACGTTCACATACGACACCTCCGATCGACTCACGCGTGTTGACTACCCGCTCGGCCGCTGGATCACGTACACCTTCGACGCAGCCGGCCGGCGGACGAACATGTCCGATTCCACCGGGTTCGTGGTGACTTATGTCTACGACGTCGCCGGCCGCTTGAAGCAGTTGAAGAACGGCGTCGGCACGCCGCTGGTGACGTACACCTACGACGCGGCCGGCCGACTCAGCCGGCAAGATAACGCGAACGGCACCTACACCGTCAACACGTTCGATCTGGCCGGCCGACCGGCAACTGTGGTCAACCACGCTCCGGACAACTCGATCGTCTCCAGCTTCGCGTACACGTACGACCCGTCCGGTCGACGCATCTCGGCGACGACGCTCGATGGCACATGGACGTACGCGTACGACCTGACGGGCCAGCTCATTCACGCGGTGTTCGCATCGACGAACGTCAATGTGCCGAGCCAGGACCTGACCTATCAGTACGACGCGCTCGGCAATCGCACGCGGACGATTCTGAACGGCTCGACGGCCGACTACACCGCGAACAATCTCGATGAATACACGTCCGCCGGCGCAACCGTTTATCAGTTCGATCTCGACGGCAACCTGATCTCGACGACCGGTCCGAGCGGCACGACGACGTTTACGTACGATTCGAAGAACCAACTCACGCATGTCGTGTCAGGCGCCGACACGTGGACGTTCGAGTACGACGCTTTCGGCAATCGCGTCGCTACCACGTTCGATGGCCAGCAGACCGACTTCCTCGTCGATCCGACGGGCGTGGGCAGCGTGCTCGCCGAGTCAACCGGTGCCGCGACGACGCACTATTTCTATGGCAACGGCTTGGCCGGCCGCTCGGGCGCGACGGGCACGGCGTACTTCGACTTCGACGCCATCGGCAACACCGCCGAATTGACCGGCACCGGCGGGGCGGTCCTCGGCCAATACGCATACGACCCATTTGGAACGGTGATCGCGTCGAGCGGCAGCGATCCGAATGCGTATCGATTCGGCGGCAAGTACGGATTGCCGACGGACGGCACCGGCCTCGTCTTCATGCGGGCGCGCTATTACGATCCCGCGGCCGGGCGCTTCACGTCGACCGATCCGCTCGGGCTTTCGACTGGCGACCCGAATCTCTATCGCTACGCGAGCAACTCGCCCGCCGAGTTCACCGATCCCACTGGCCGAGCGTCGACCGACGGCACGGGTGGCGTCGGTAAGGTGCCGCCGCCCGATCCAGTGCCACCGCCTGGTCCAACCGACCCACCGCCCGGCCCCGACCCGTTGCCGCCGCCCCCGCCGCCCGATCCGATTTGGGGTGACGACCCGCCGCCCGACACGGGCTCCGGCGCGCCTCCGCCCGGCATCGACCCGCCGCCGACGGACGATCCGGATCCGAACCTGGAGATCATCGAAGAGACAGACTTGCCCCCGCCACCCCCGCCGCCGCCCCCGCCGCCTCCAAGCTTTGGCGGCTGGGACGGTTCGAGCGGCGCCGCCACGTCGCAGGACCCGAACGAGAAGCTCGGTCCAACCGGCTACGGCCCGCAAGCGTACGTCGGCGCGAGTGCCCTGCTGCCCTATCAGATCAAGTTCGAGAATCGCGGCCCCGGCAGCGTGCCGACGCCGGCCAACCCCGCGACCGCCCCCGCTCAGCGCGTCGAGGTGACCGATCAACTCTCGACCGATTTCGACTGGTCGACCTTCCGCTTCAGCGAGTTCGGCTTCGGCGACACCGACGTCGCCGTGCCCACCGATCGGCAAGTGTTCTCGACCGCGGTGCCATTCACCTTTAACGGCCAAACATTCGATGTGAAGGTCGACCTCGGCTTCGATCCGGGCACCGGCCTGATCCGCGTCGTGTTCCAATCGGTCGATGAGAAGACGTCGCTGCCGCCCGACGTCTTGACCGGCTTCCTGCCGCCTGAGGACGGCACCGGCCGCGGCCAGGGGCATGTGACCTACACCGTGCAGCCAAAGGCCGGCCTGCCGACGGGCACGGTCCTCAAGAACATCGCCGAGATCCGCTTCGACGGCCAGCCGGCGATCGCGACAAACCAGATCGATCCCGACAACCCCGCGGCCGGCACCGACCCCACCAAGGAAGCGCGCAACACGATCGATGCCGATCCGCCCGTCAGCCGCATGAACCCGCTCGCGGGCCTCTCGGCCAGCACGGCCATCCCCTTGACCTGGCATGGATTTGATCCCGCCGGCGCCGGGCTGGCTGGGTTCGATGTGTACGTCGGGATCGACGGCGCTCCCGCCGTGCGTTGGTTGTCGAATACGTCCGCGACGTCGGCCACATATACGGGACAGGTCGGCCATCGCTTTAGCTTCTTTACGATCGCCCACGATCTTGCGAGCAATATCGAAGCGCTCCCCGCCGGCCCGCAAGCGACGACGGTGGTCGCCGACCTGCCCGCTGCCCGTGACGACGCGTACCCTTATAAGCCCGACAAGAAGCTCTCGGTCGCCGCCGGCGCTGGCCTTTTGAAGAACGACATCTTCACGGGATCGAAGAAGAAGCTGACCGTCGAACTCGTCGCCGGGCCGACGCACGGCACGCTCGTTCTGCAGCCGACCGGCAGCTTCACCTACACGCCCGCCGCCGGCTTCAACGGCCGCGATTCGTTTATGTATGACGTGAAGGACGCGACGGGCCACGTCGGCAACGCCGGCATCGTGGAACTGGTCACCAACCTCGTCAGCTTCAAGTCGGCCACCGTGAAGGCATCGGAGAAGAGTTCGGCGAAGCTGACCTTCACGCTGGCCCATCCCGCGACCGCCACGACCACGGTCGCCTACCAAGTCGCCCCACTAACGGCCGGCGACCGCTTCTTCGACTTCACGCTCGCGGACGGAACCGTGACGTTTGACGTCGGCAAGAAGTCGGCAACGATCCTTGTGCCGCTGACGAATGATAGCCTCTACGAAGGCACCGAAACCTTCCAGGTCTGGCTGCTCGATCCAGGCGGCAGCACCGCGATCGGCCGCTACGGCGTCGTCACCGTGTCGATCCTCGACGACGACAAACCGCCGACCGTCTCCTTCCGCAACGTCACCGCGTCCGGAACCGAAGGAACGCCCGCCAGCATCGAAGTCATCCTCTCCGCCGTGTCCGCCTTGCCGGTGACCATCAACTTCGCGGTCATCGCGAAAGGCACCACCGCCTCCTCCGGCGCCGACTACACGTTGTTGCCTGGCACGCTCACTTTTGCGCCCGGCGAGACCTCGAAGTTCATCGTGTTCCCGGTGATTGACGATGCCATCGATGAGCCCGACGAGACGATCGTGATTGGCCTGTCGAAGGCGACGGGTGCGAAGCTGAAGGGGAATACGAAATTGACGTATACGATTTTGGATAATGATCCGTAGGGCTGTTTTCCGGCCTGAAGGGCCAACTCCGTCAGGGACACGACCGAAGGCATCACCGTTGCGGATTTCCGGCCCTTCAGGCCGGAAAACCAAACCGAAACAATTCGCCACGGCGTTCCCTTCGGGGCCGTGATATCTCTTCGCAATCGTCGCGTTCCTAATACCACCTGTACGCGCTTCTCGTCGCGCATTCCCCTCAATCCCACACATAACACTCAGCCCATTCCACCTCATATCGCCGCAACCTCTCACGCACTTCGTCCTGAAACGAGATCTTCGCGTGATGCTCACCCGTGATCCAGCCACGCGTCCGGCACCTCAATATCCTGCGGCTTCTTGTACTGCGGGATCGGTAACGCGTCCTTCAAGGGCGCCTGCCGCACGTCCGGGTTGCCGGGCACCGCCACCCACACGCGCCAGCCTTCGCCGGCGGTGTATTCGCGATAGTCCTTGTAGTTCGACGTCGATGGCTGCCAGTCGGCGTCGGTGCCACCGACGCGGACGAAGAGGTCGCCGTTGACGCCCTGGATGCGGGCGGCATAGACCCCTTTCGCCTTCGCGTTTTGCTGAACGTAGAGCGTGCTGCCGGACTTGACGCCGGCCACCTTGCGGGCGTTGATCAGGGCCTTGATGCGCGATTGCAGCCGGGTGCCCCAGTCGAAATAGTGCTTCCAGTACACGCTCGGCACGCCGGGATGCGTGAGGATGTAGGCGTAGCCCTGTTCGACTTCCCAGCCGTTCAGGAACTGATCGCGCTCGTGGTTCTTCTCGGGGTTGCCGTCCTCGTCGGTGCGATAGCCGGTGTCGTGGTTTTCGAGGAAGGTCACCGCCCGCTGTTTCCACGGCATGGCGTCGGTGTTGTCGCCCATCATGCCGAGGCCGTTGTCGAGCGCGTACCAGTTCTTGTAATTGCCCTTGTTGTCCTTCAGCGTGAAGTTGGTGCTGAAATCGAAAACGTTGCTCGACGTCTTCAGATGGTCGACGCCCATGACGTCCGGCTTGGTCGCGGTCCACCAGATCCAGCCGCGCTGCTCGGCATGCTTGTCCCAGTCGTATTCGCCGACCGAGAAGGTCGGGTTCGTGCGCTCGTTGTACAGGGCCAAGCGCTTGGCGTGGTAGCCGTGCACCATGTCGTAGCGCCAGCCGCGATAGCCGGCCGACTTGAGTTGGAGCAGGTACTTGATGATGTCGCGGCGGACTTGCTTGTTGGTGTGGTCGATGTCGCGGAAGCTGCCGTAGGCGTAGGTCGTGCCGCCGTGCGTGGTGTATTCGGACGGCTTTTCTTCATCGGCGCCGCGCTTGTTCTCGGACGTGTTGAATTGTGGCGACATCGGATTGGTGAACACTTCGTCGAACTTGGTGATGGTGTCGAGTCCCCAATCCGGGTTCTTGAAGTCGGCCCAGGTCGTGTCGCCGTCGCGGTGGTTGATGACGATGTCGGCGATCGGCTCGATGCCCTTCTTGAGCAGGTGCTCGAGCATGGCTCGGTGCATGGTGAAATCGCCATAACTATTGTCGAGCTTCCAGTATTGCTTGGGGTTGTAGCCGGCACTGCGAGCTCCGGCGTAGCTCGGCGGCGGCAGCCAGATCAGGTCGAAGTGTCCTTCGCGGATCGTGTCGGCTTGATCTTTGACGATTTCGTACCAGCGCTTCGCGCCGAACTTGGCGAACTTCGGGTCAGGGTCGCCGTGGCGATACGACTCCCAGTAGAAACCCTGCAACATGACGCGGTCGTCGTCGAAGCCGGCTTGGCCGAAACTCGGCTGGGCGATGGCGAAGATCGCGACCAGGACGACAGAAACGTGAGCGTGGAACCTCATCGGTCGGCACTCCTGTGACAAAAGAGAGGTCGATGGACCTCTCGCTACCGTTGTATTCGCGAGCGTCTTGAACTTGCCGTCGATTCGGACAATGCCAGAATGGTCGGATGGACGCGGCCGCGAATGGGGACTTGACGGACGACGTGCTGGCGGCCAAGGCGGCGCGCCGAGATCGGTCGGCGTTTGATAAACTCGTCGAGCGTCATGCCCGCCCGGTGGCCGCGTGGTTGCTGCGGCGGCTGTCGTTCGCCGATGCCGAGGACGTGTTGCAAGACATCTTGCTCAAGGCCTGGCGCGCGGCGGCAACCTATCAGGGCGGGAACTATCGAGCGTGGCTCTTCCAGATCGCCCGAACGTCGCTGGCGGATTGGACGCGGCGCAAGCGACCGCCGATGGCTGACCTCAAAGATGGTCCCGATCCGATAGATTCGGATGGCTTTGGCATGAGCGATCGCGCGGTCGATCTCGAGCAGTGCCTGACCCAGCTCGACGAACGCGAACGGGACTTGCTTCGGGCGCGCTTCGGCGGCGTCGAGGATCTGCCGGCCGCGTGTATTCGATTCGGGATCACCAAGAAGACGGCACAGAATCTGATCAGTCTGGCTCTCGGCAAGTTGCGTGAGTGCATTGATCGACGGAGCCAGGCATGAGCCTCATCCTTTCCACAATGCCCGACCAGCCGGCCGAACTCGGCCCCTGGCTCGATCGCCAGATCGCCGGGCCCGACCTGCGTCGACTCACCACCGAACTGTCGGCCGTGCATGGGCAGCAGACGGACGGTTCCAATCTCGACGCGGTCCTCGGCGACGATCGTGCGGCCGTAATGGAGAACGGCCTTCGCGCTTTATCCGAAGAACGATTGCGGCTTCTTCTGCGCCATCCAACGCTGTTGGCCGATCTACAAGACGCGGTCGCGGCGGCGGGCAAGCCTTACTGGGATGAACTCTTCGATCATCCCACGCTCGCGAAGCTCGTGCATCGGGCCCGACGTGAGCCAGTTCGTCCCGTGCGCGTGCTGCGGCCGGTCGTGCCCGTCTATCGCCGTCCCTGGTTCGTGGCGTCGGCGACGGTCGTCATCGTCATGATGACCGTGTTGATGCATCGCCCGCCACGACCGAATTGGGGCTGGAACAACAATCGCGCCATCAACCGTGGGCGCACGGCGGCAGATCATCTGAACGCGCTGGCCGACGCGGCCGAGCAGTGGAGCAACCAGCCGCGGCAACGAACGGCCGAATTGCGACGGACGCTGCGCGAGATGCGCGACGGCTGCACTTCGCTCTTGGCTGCCGACCACCGCATCCTCGGTCCGGAGGATCACGCCTGGCTGCTCGAACGATGCGTTGCCTGGGGAACGCTGCTCGATCGCCATCTAGCCGACCTGCAGGAGGGGCGATCGACCGACGATGTGCGTGCGGAAGCCGACGAGACGGTGCGGAAGCTGGTCGAGGCCCTGCGTCAGCGTGCCGGGGAAGCGCCCGATTGACGCGCAAAGAGCCCGCCGCAAGCGACGGGCTCAGTTTGAGATTTATCGATCAAGCGCTTATCGCGGCCCGGGCTTCAGGCGCCGCTGAACGTGGCTCACCATCAACGGCGACGTTTTCAACATGCCGATCAGCTTCTGTTCGACGTGCTGCGACGGCGACAGGCCGGCCCGGTCGTCAGCGATCAGTGTCTCTTCATCAGCAAAGGCACGGGCAAACGGATCAGAAGCGGTGGGCAAACGAGGGGTCAAGGGTGAGTCGTTCACTGCGGTCTCCTCAAGTAGTCCGAGGTTGTGGCGAATGTCCAATGCAGACTGTGTGCCAGTTCTCCTTTCTCGATGGCAGGTACACGCGTTCACTATGGTTCGGCGAATGCCGCTGAACCAATCAGCCGCTTGCCATCCTGGCGATCTGGGGATTAGTCGTTATCCATCAACGACTTCGGGCGAAAACAGATAAGGTCGCCCAATTGTTCTTTCATTATCTTATGAACGACAACGGGCGGCGGATAGGGTTCGCGCGCATTCCGATCGGCAAAGTGAGTAATGCTGTTGCGCAATTCAACTCCGACCGGGGAGCGGATCGACCGAGATGCGGACGATGTGTCGAACGGCGAGAACGTGCCGGGCCCCCGATGGTTCGGTGAGGATCAGAGCATCACGCGTCGGCGAAAGAGCGGCCGCCTTGGCGTCAGTCACCCGGCACGTGCCACTGGTGACGAGTTCAACGTCGAACGGCAGGAACGGTTTGGCGGTCAGGACCATCAGGACGTCATCGGGGTGCATTCATTCGCCTCAGGTAGCGGGCTGGGCCTTCAGACGTTCGGCGACCCATGACTGTTGCTCGGCGGTCAATTCTGGCGGCGGGACTGGCTCGTGGTAGCGCACGCGACGGGTGTATTGGCCGGTGTCGTAGACGCGGTTCAGGATTGGTTGAAGGGCGATGATTAGGTCTGGCAGGCCAGGCAAAAGTGGGATAGCGATCGGCGGCAGTGCATCAGCGAGGCGAATCGGATAAACCTCTCGACGAGAAGGCCTCGCAAACCGGCGAACACAAATATGGTATTCGAACATCCCGACTTTCCGATGCACAGCGGCAACCGGGACAGCCGTGGAGTGATGTCCACCTCGGAGCAGATCAATTTCGACAAGGTTAACGGGAGCGTCGAGCATTTCTCGCTGCTTTTCCCGATACATCTTGGCGCCTGTCGATCCAGGCTGTTTGTTTGTCGGGCTCAGTAACTCAATAGTGGTCACCAAGCGCTCGCCCCCTGGGGCCGCGTGGATTTCGGCAAACCACTCGGTGTTATCGTCTTCAAGTAGATCGAACAAGACAGGATGCGCTTCGACCTGATTCGCGACCGCAACCCCACCATTGCCATCGCCAAATGGTGAACCATTCAACGTCCCATTTGGATGCAGGATGTCCGCATCCGGTTCGATTCGGCGTTCGGTTTCTTCGACATAGACTCGATTCGCAGCCGAACAATAAAGCGGCGCAGGGAGGACAGCATTGAGCGCTTCCCGCAAGTAGGAAATGAAGGTCTGATGCAAGTCCGGCCAGATGGCCGGCCCTTCCAGATATGGGTCCATTCCCGGAAACGGCGATGGCATGACAACGCTCCTCAACCGCTAGCTTACCACGTTCCGCAGCGCCGCCGCCAGTCCGTCGATCTCCGCTCGCGTCCGCTTCTCCGTCACCGCGACCGTGATCGTGTCGTTCAGCGCCGGATACCAGCGCCCGGCATGCAGGCCCGCGAAGTAGCCCGCCGATTGCATCTTCGTCAACGTCGCCGGCACGTCACCCGGCACCTTCAACGCGAACTCCTTGAAGAACGGCCGGTCGAAGCGTTTCTTGACCCCCGGCACCTGGCTCAACACGTCCGCGGCGTAGTGAGCTTTCTGCAAGCACAACTCTGCCGTCTCCTTCAATCCTTGTGGGCCGAGGGCGGTGAGGTACACCGTGGCACGCAAGGCGAAGAGACCCTGGTTTGTGCAAATGTTGCTCGTCGCCTTGTCGCGGCGAATGTGTTGCTCGCGCGTTTGCAGCGTGAGGACCCAGCAGCGCTTGCCGTTGCGGTCGGTCGTCTCGCCGACGAGCCGGCCGGGGATCTTACGCATGTATTCGCTGCGACACGCCATCACACCCAGGTAAGGGCCACCGTAACCCATCGGCGTGCCCAGGCACTGTCCCTCGGCCACCGCGATGTCGGCCCCGTAGTCGCCGGGCCGCTTGAGGATGCCGACCGCGATCGGGTCGAAGCTCGCGACCGCCAGGGCGCCGGCATCATGCGTCAGACGGGTGATCTCGCTCGCTTCTTCCAGATGCCCAAAGAAGTTCGGATGTTGCAGCACCACCGCGGCCGTCTGGTCGCTCACCGCTTTCTTCAAGGTCGCCGGCTCAAGGTATCCGCCGGGGCACGGGATCGTGACGAGTTTCACGCCGAGGTTCGCGAGATAGGTCGCGAGCACTTGCCGATACTCGGGGTGAACCGTGTCCGGCACGACCACGTCGCCCTTGCGCTCGGTGACGTTGATCGCCATGATCACCGCCTCGGCCACCGCGGAACCGCCTTCGTAAAGGCTGGCGTTGGCCACGTCCATGCCGGTGAGCTGGCAGATGAGCGTCTGATATTCGAAGAACGCCTGCAAACTCCCCTGGCTCGCCTCGGCCTGATAGGGGGTGTACGCGGTGTAGAACTCGCTGCGCCCCGCGATGGCATCGACGACGGTCGGGATGAAGTGGTCGTAACTCCCGCCGCCGAGGAAACAGACGTTTTGCCCAGCGGCCTGGTTTTTTTTGGCGAGCGCGGCTACGTGCTGTTCGAGTTCCATCTCGCTGAGCGCCGCGGGAATGTCGAGTTCCCGGCCTAGCCGAACCTCCGGCGGAATCGGCGCGAACAATTCATCGATCGATTTCACACCGATGGCGGCCAACATATCCGCCACATCGGCGGGGGTGTTCAGGACGTATGGCAATGGACGGCTCCTAAACGGTCACGAATTGTCGGGGCTCAGCCGGGGTATTAAGGTTGTCCGTATCCAATCCATAAACTCGCGCACGATCGCCATGTCGTCGAGTTCGCCCATGCGGCTCATGAACCGTTCCCAATCGGCCGGCAACAACTGCGGAAAGGCCATGCTCGTGGCCGCATCTCGATAGCCGCCGTCCGGCTGGCGCTGCAAGATCCGCAACGATTTGCCGTTGTACAGCCACACCTCGGGCACACCGAGCTGATCCAACACGGGCAATCGCGAACCGATCGTCCTTGACTGCTCGACTTCAATAACCAAATCGAATGGAATGTCGACGGTAAAGTCGAGTTCGCGCATCTCTACCATCTGGAGGGCGTTCTGAACGTAGTAGCATTCGTCGGGCTCAAGGCCGCGCTCCAGGTCTGCGCGGCGAATCGTCAGGCTGCCGCCGCAAACGATTGGGATTTGCAATTCATCGGTCAACCTTTCGAGCAGCCTCCGCAGAACACCTTTCCACCGCTCGTGAATGCGTGAGACGGTCATGATTTCCAGCCTCCCGCGATCATAGGTCAGCCGAACTCCCGGCCGAATGCGATCGCGCTCGACGAGCAGGCGCTCGTACATGGCCCATGTGACGCCGGTCAGGACCATGGGGTCGCCCGGCTCCAGATCCGGCAGGGCCTCGATCAAGGCTTCGCTCATGCGGTTGCCGGCCCGAATGCGTGGCGGAATCGTGGCTGTGCTCATTGCGACCTCCAATCAATGCCCCTCGGCACACTGCTTCTCATATTGTTGCAGATCAAGCAGATGGTCGCTCGTCGCGCCGGCGGCCAGCTTGATCTTGATCATCCACCCCTTCCCATACGGGTCCTGATTAATGATCGATGGGTCCTTCACGACCGCGTCATTACGCTCGGCCACCGTGCCGGTCATCGGCGTGTTCAGGTCGAACACGGCCTTCACCGATTCGATCTCGCCGAACGGCGTCCCGGCCGTCACCGCCGCCCCAACTTTCGGGAGCTGCAAGTGCGTGACGTCCGTGAGCTGGTCGACGGCAAACTGCGTGATGCCGACGGTGCAGACGCCGTCCGCGACGGCAGCCCACTCGTGGGACGGAAGGTATTTGAGTTTCGACAGGTCCATGAATGCTCCTTGTCTCTTCGTAGGGTGGGTCAAGCGGCGCTTCGCCGCGCCGACCCACCGTGAGCGCGATGGTGGGTCG
>DATANR010000332.1:0-10488 GCA_036266155.1 Gemmataceae bacterium
TGGCGATTCGGCCCGCAGAAGGCGATCCGTCAAGGGGACTGGAGCCTTGTCGACTGGCGCGACTTCGACAAGAAGTCGAGCAGCGGCTGGCAGCTCTTCAACTTGAAACAAGATATCGGCCAGACGAAGGACCTCGCGGCCGAGCGCCCGGAACAGGTCGCTCAACTTCGG
Organism: Gemmataceae bacterium; assembly: GCA_036266155.1. GTDB lineage: Bacteria > Planctomycetota > Planctomycetia > Gemmatales > Gemmataceae > SIAJ01. The sequence continues at coordinate 172 of DATANR010000332.1, forward strand.
CAATCGTGGGAACGCTGGAACGAGAAGAATATCGAGCCGCTCTGGCACGGCGGGACCACGGAAGACCCGACGGCGCCGCCGGAGAAGCCGGAAATAAAGGTCAAAAAGTGAGTTCGATTAACGACTGACGCGGACAACAGCTTGTGCAGCCGCTTCCGTCAGGAACCCTCCCGGCGGTCCCGCAGCCCAATCGTTAAGCAACTTCTTTGAGTCCTCCGTTCCGACGAATTCAAGCACCTGGATCATGCGCTCGAACCGCCATTGACGGGGACCGCCCGTTTGTCGAGCAACAAGTATGCGGTCCAGTCGTGCTCGCACTTCCTCCGACTTCGTTTCGACTTGCGCGTTCCGAAGCCAAGCAACCGGGACCGTGATGCCGGCACGCAAGAGTTCGACCTCCGCCCGCTCGCGTGCCGCAAAACGCGGGGCGTCCAACGCGAGGGCGAGGCGATCGAATTTACTCTTGTCGATCGCCATCTCGGCTGGATGGACGTTCGCGGCGGCAATCCGAATTGCCGTCTTTGGGTCGTCGATCAGCGCCCAGATGAGTCGATAGGCTTTCCCTGCGTCTTCGGCTCCCAGTTCCTCCCACAATTCACCGAGGGGCCTGTCGATTCGCGGCCGATCCTTCGGTTTCACGGTCCACAGCACGGGCGTTGAACTGGCGCTGACGATCAGACCGCGGCCATCGGCCGTAAATGCCAGGTCACGCGGCGCGGCTTCGAGGCCCATGATCGTGTGGAGCTTTCGGCCGCTGCTCAACTCCCAGATTTGCACGGTGCGATCCGACCGAATGGCAATCCAGCGTGAATCCGGCGAACAGGCGAGCCCGCCAGGCATGGGCGATCCGGTTGGGCCGGTTTTCATCCGCACGAGTTCCTTGGCCGTAGCGATGTCCCAAAGGCGAACCGTGCCGTCATCGTGGTAGGAAACGAGGCGCTGGCCATCCGGCGTGAATCGCCGATCCATCGTGGCCGACACTTCGACGACCTCGCCCCCCTCGGCGCCGGGTTCGAAGCTCGACTCCACGTTAAAGCTGCGGACCAGGCGCCCGGTCGCGGCGTCCAACAACGACACGCGCGGCGTCTCCTGGCCCAGGACTCCCGTCAGGACAAATCGGCCGCGCGGATCGGCGGCGACGTTGTAACCGACGCCCGGCATGGTCCAGAGCTTTTTGCCCGTCGAGATGTCCCAGGCCGATGCCCCGGCATTCTCCGCGCCCATGAACGGATCAATGCCGGAAAAAAGCACCTTGCTATCAGAGCTGAATGCTAATCGCTCGACGATGCCGCGGCGCTCCTGGTCAGCGTCGGCGCGGTCGTTCATGAGCCGCACGGCTTTGTGAGTCGTCAAGTCCCAAAGCTGAATGTCGCCGCGGGTCCGGCCGCAGGCCAGCCATCGGCCATCCGGCGAGACAGCCATGACGTGGATTGAATCCTTGCTGGGCTCTTGCAACCGTCGCTCGCGCTGACCTGTGGCCACGTCGAACACATCGACCCGACCAGTCGTGTCGGCAACGAAGAGACGCCGACCGTCGGCCGTTGCCGTCATGGCCGCACCGGCAGTCGATTCTCGGCTGCGACCCACGCGGCGAAGGTCACCGCCCGGCAGCTCCGGCACGGCGGTCGCTGGAACCGCCGAACCAAAGCGACGCACCGCTCCGTCCGGCAACGGTGGGCTTGCAGGCAGAAGTCTGGTAATTGGAAATGCGGACGCGTCGATTGCCGCCATGAGAGCGATGGCAATCGCCCATGTTGCTAACACGTAAGCTCTGGTCATGCGACGGGCCCTCGTCGACACCTTCGCATTGTACCCGACGAGATCACACACGCACCGTCCGATCCAGTCCGTTGTTACTTGCTTCGAGAGCCTACCGAGCGTGGGCCAACCCGAGTATCTTTGTCAGAGCCGCCGGACGCCCATTTCTTGAGTATTTTCCATGCCAACTCAACTTTCACGACTGTTTCTGGTATTCATCAGTCTGTCCCTCACGCTGTTGACGGCTTGCGCCGAAGAACCGACAGGTCCATTGGCGAAACAACTCGCAAGCGTGAAGTTCGATCACTACGCGGCAGCGCCGGGCTATTCGGAGGGCCCGACTTGGCTACAGGGCGAAGTGCTTTTTTGCAGCGGCGCGCTCATGCGAGTGGACGCGAAGAAGGCCGTCTACAAGTATCTGGAGATTGGCCCGGCGGGCACGGTCCTGCGCGGCGACGGACACCTGATCGTCTGCGACAATAAATACAACGCCTTGCTCGACGTTTCGCCCGAAGGCAAGGTCGGCATTATCGTTGATCGATTCGAAAACCAGCCGCTCCGCAGCTTGAACGACCTGACGATCGACGCACGCGGAAATATCTACTGGACCGATCCGGACGGCTCGTCGGTCAAGAATCCGGTCGGCAACATCTTCCGAGTTCGGCCGGATGGTCGCGTCGATCGCATTGCCACCGGGCTCGCGTTCCCCAATGGCCTCGACGTTGACCCGGCCAGCAAGTTTCTCTACGTGATCGAATCACAGACGCAGAAAATTCTCCGCTACGCCATTCCGGCGGATGACGAAACGCTCGGCAAAGCTGAGGTCTTTTACGATCTCGGCGGTTCCGGTGGCGATGGCTGCGTCTTTGATGCGGCCGGCAATTTTTGGGTGGCCGACTTCCATCGGCCAGAGACAGGCAAGGGACGCATCACAGCACTCAGTCCCGAGGGCAAGGTGCTCGCGTATCTGCCGGTGCCGGCCAAGGTGGTCAGCAATATCTGCTTCGGCGGCCCCGACAACGACGAAATCTTCTGCACAACGGGCGAGCCGGCCGGCGTGTTCCACGCGAAGGTTGGCGTCAGGGGTTTCGCGGGCCACCCGGGCAAGCCCATGGCGGTCTCACGCTATTTGAACGTTGTTCCGCTTGCGTCCCATCCGGACGCGGCGGCAATCCGCGACCTGGCAAAGATCGCGGCGAATGCGAAGCTCGACGGCGACAAGTTCTCCGAAGCGACAAAGGCGCAATTGCAAGCTGGCGTCGCGAAGCTGACGGACGCGAAGGTCAGCGGTGATCTGGATGCGCTGATTCCCGAGTTTGCACGCGCGGCCATCCAATTTCAACGCGATCAGGCTCTCATCTCCGAGATCAAGCGGCTCGGGGGCACGGCGGCGATTGAAGTTGTCGCGCCCGACTGGCTCCGCGCCATTGCATCCGATGAAGCCTTGCCCGTCTTCGGCCGCATTGTCGAGATCGTGCTGAACGAACGGACCGACGGTCACAAGGAACCGGTTCCAAAGAAACTCAACGACCGCGTGACCGACGATTGGCTCAAGCGGCTCGAAGGCCAAGATCGCTTGCGGCGACTGGAAGTCTCCGGCACCGCGGTCACGAGCGCGGGCCTCGTACATCTCAAAGAGCTGAAAAACCTGGAGTTTCTGAACGTCTGCCTGACGGCCGTCGACGATCGCGGCTTCGAGCATCTCGCGGGCCTGACGAAGATGCGGCGAATGACCGTATGCTCATCGAAGATCACCGGTACTGGGTTTGCGCATCTTGGCGCGATGACGCAGCTCGAATCGATCAACCTGCATTCGTCACCGGCCAGCGCCGCGGGCCTCGAAGCGATCGGCAAGTTGAAGTCGCTTCGCCGGCTGGAAATTGTCCACACCAACGTGACCGACGCGGGACTCAAGCACCTTGCGGGGCTGACCAACCTACGACAACTGCACATCGCCAGCCACGACACGACCGAGGCGGCCCTACCGTTCCTCGACCGATTGCAGGAACTTGAACAACTCGACGTTTATGAAAACGCAGCGAGCAACGCGACGCTCATGCAGATTGGTAAGCTGAAGAAGCTCCGCTCGCTCATGCTTATCACCGGCGTCTTTGATGACGATGGCGTCAAGAATCTGGCAGGGTTGAACTCGCTGGAGGATTTGACGATGAATTCACCAAAGGTGACCGACGCGGCGATCGAACACGTCGCCGGCTTGAAGAGCCTCCGCAAGCTGAACATCGGCGGCACGAAGATCACGCCGGCCGGTCGCGAGCGGATTGTGATGCTGCTGCCGAAAGCGGCAATTGTGCCGTGACATCGTCCGCCATTGGTGGTCCGACCGAAGACCGCCTAAAGGCGGGACTCCAACTTTGGCCCCTTCTGCGCGGCCGAGTTGGAGTCCCGCCTTTAGGCGGTCTTGTGGGCTTACAGCCGCAAATACAACCGATTCCGATCCAGAAACCGAAGTCATCAATGTCGTCACGCCGAGATACACCGCGAAGGCCGCCCAGACATATCCGGCCGGTGCATCACGCGGCGTGAAAGGCTTGACGGCGTCCGCAACCATGCCGTGGATGAGGTAGCCGGCCAGGGCATTGCGGCTGAGCAAGTCGAGATAGCGCCAGCGGAGGCCCCAGCCATCGCACACAGCGCGGAATCCGGCCAGCACGACGAGGGCAAATCCCGTGGCAAACGCGAGGTAAGACACGCTTCCCGCACGCTGGCTCATCGTCCAGTAATTGCGCACGGCCTCGGCGTGTGCCTTGTCCACCGGCGGGACGAACGGCGGTTGTGCCAAATAATCGGCGAACGTCGGTGATTCTGGTAACTGGTTCGGCGGCGTCACCCGGTTCAGGCACGACAGCCCGTAGCCGATCAACATCAATGCGACGCCGACGGCGATCATCTTGCGAATTGCCCCTCCGGTTCCACTCTTGACCCAATCGTGCGCCAACGTGCCGACGAGCGTCGGGATCGTCCACGTCAGGAACCCAAGCGGGCCGCCGTCGATGCCGGGCGGCGCGGCCATGTTCCAGTCGAAGTAGAAATTGAGCGAGAGCCAGACATGCAAGCCGGCCGCGACGCAGGCATAGGCCGCGCGGCCCCACGCCGACGTGGCAATCACCGGCAACACGAACAGCGTGACGAGCCCAATGTGCGTGAGCGTTTCAAAAGGACCACGCTTGAACGCTTTGAGCACGAATTGTTGCGGCCCATCCGTTTGCCTTGCATTTACCAGATCATTCCAGGAGTCGAACTTCCCGGTCAAGTGATACACGACGATCCCGAGCAGGATCAGTGCGAACCCACGCTTCACCAGGCGCCAACATGTGGCAGTCGTGCCATCCTTTTGAAGATGCTTCAGAAACGCCAACCGCAGCGAAAAGCCGACCGCCAGAAAGAACTGCGGCATGATCGTGTCATGGTAACTGCAATAGGTATGTTCAAAGTGCAGCCAGCGGGGCACCTCCTTGTAACCAGCGACAAAGTTCACCAGGAACATGCCGAGAACGGTGCAGCCGCGAAACTGATCGAGCGACAGCAACCGGGTTGCCGGGGGCGCCGCTGAGGGTGACGAATGGAGCTGTCCGCTCATCGCGTCAGTGTAAAGTCTTGCGGGGCAACGATCAAACGCCTTGGATCGGGACGCTGCGATTCGTTGCAATGGGTTGCAGAAAAAACGGCGAAACGAATTAGGGTGTGTGTCATGAAAGCAATCAATTGTCGCAGCCCGCGAATCGGCCTTGTGAAAATGGGCGGTCCCCGGCTATAGTCCCGCCCCGTTCCAAATCCCGAATGGGTCTGGAGACGCGTGTGAGGTCCATCGGGATTGCGCTGGTCGCCGTCGCTGTCATGGCGCTCGGCTGTTCACACCCGCCGCCGCGCAAGTCCGACGCGATCGGCCCGCTGACGGTCACTGACTTGATGGATGCCCAACCCACGGGCGACACCGTCTCCGTTCTCAGCGTCCGCCCCACTCTGCCAAAGGACACTGAGCCCGCTGACTCGGGTCGACCACCGTTTCATGTGCTCGTCCTCTCCGGCGGCGGCGCCGACGGCGCTTACTCGGTCGGTGCCCTGGTTGGCTGGTCCGACACCGGCACGCGGCCCAAGTTTGACGTCGTTACCGGCGTGAGCACCGGCGCGTTGATCGGCACGCTGGTGTATCTCGGACGTGACACTGATCTTCAGCGGTTCTACACGACCGTGTCTAATTCCGATCTGTTTGATCGGCGCTCGACGCTGTCGGCCCTACTGTCCGACGCGCTGGCCGACCCGGCGCCTCTCGCCAAGCAGATCGCGGCCATGGTCGACGAGCGCTTCCTCGAAGCGGTGGCGGCCGAGCATCGTAAAGGCCGGCGGCTCTATGTCGGCACCACGCACCTGGACGCGCGACGGCTGGTCGTCTGGGATATGGGCGAGATCGCGGCCCGCGGGACGCCGGAGGACGTAGTGCTGTTCCGCCGCGTGCTTCTGGCATCGGCAGCGGCGCCCGGCTTCTTCCCGCCGATCCCGATTCCGGTGGAGGTCGACGGCAAGACCTACGAGGAACTCCACGTCGATGGCGGCGCGACCGCGAGCCTGTTCTTCCGGCCGCCGCAGGTACCGTGGACGGAGGCGGTGCAACTCGGCGACCGGCCGCTCGTGGGTTCACATGTCTATGTCATGGTGGCCGGCAAGCTCTATGCGGAGCCGGACCGGGTGGAACGCCGGCTCCTGTCCGTAGTGACCGACTCGGTGGTCGCGCTCGTGGCCGCTCAGTGCCGGTCCGATCTCGTGGCGCTCCACGCGTTCGCGCGCGAATCGGGCATGAACTATCATCTATCCGCAATTCCTCCTGGCGTCCGCGCATCGCCCGATCCGATGTCGTTCGATCCCAAGTGGATGAACCGGCTCTTCGAAGCGGGACGCCGCCGAGCCAAGGACGGCGGCCTGTGGCGAACGACTCCACCCGGCTCCGGCCCCGGCGAGGAAGTGCCCGATCGCACGGGCACACGGCTCATGACCGGCTCACCGGCTCGCGAAGCTGCGGATCGCTAGACTTGTCGCCGAAGCCCGCGGCAGGTAGGACAGCGAAGCTGGCAATTCCCCAACTCCCGCCTCAGGATTCACTCTCCATGAACCGTGCTCTGATTGCCTTTGCCACGGCGCTCGTCGCCGCGCCATTGCTCCACGCTGACGTCCGCTTGCCTGCCGTCATCGGCAGCCACATGGTCTTGCAGCGCGATCAACCGCTGCCGATCTGGGGTTGGGCCGAGAAAGATGAGGACGTGACCGTCAAGTTCGCGGGCCAGACCAAGACCGCCAAGGCCGATGCCAACGGCAAATGGAAGATCGTACTCGATGCGATCGCGGTCAACGCCAAGCCGCAGAAGCTCACGGTCAGCGGCAAGAACACGATCGAGCTGGACGACATCCTCGTCGGCGATGTGTGGATCGGCTCCGGTCAATCGAACATGGAGTGGCCGCTGCGGGCTTCGACGAAGGGGGCCGACGCTGTTTCCGCGGCGACGCACGCGAACATTCGCCTCTTGCAGATTCCCAAGGTGCAGGTCAAAGAGCCGGCTCCCGACGTGAAGGCCGCGTGGGAGCCGTGCACGCCCAAGTCCGCGGCGAACTTTTCAGCCGTGCTCTACTTCTTCGGCGTCCGGCTCAACAAGGACCTCGATGTGCCGATGGGCCTGATCAACAGTTCGTGGGGCGGATCGCCGATCGAGCCGTGGACGGTGACCGACAAGGGCTCGGGCGGCATGCACAACGGCATGATCGCGCCGCTCCAGCCGTTCGCGATCCGCGGCGTCACGTGGTATCAAGGCGAAGCCAATGTGGGCCGAGGAATGGCGTATCGTGACATGATGGAAGCCCTCATCAATGGCTGGCGCAAGACGTGGGGCAAGGACATGCCGTTCTACTTCGTGCAGCTTGCTCCCTGGTCTGGCTACAACGGCGACGGCTTGCCGGGCATCTGGGAAGCCCAGACGGCGAGCCTCAAGATCCCACACACAGGCATGGCGGTGACGACCGACACCGTCGACAACGTCGGCGACATTCATCCGCAGAACAAGCTCGACGTCGGCAACCGCCTGGCGTTGTGGGCGCTGGTCAAGACCTATGGCAAGAAGGACCTCGTATATTCGGGCCCGCTATATGAGTCGATGAAGGTCAACGGCGACAAGATTCGACTAACATTCGCCCATGTCGGCGGCGGGCTCGTGGCGCGCGACGGCAAGCCACTGACGGGCTTCCAGATCGCCGGCGCAGACGACAAGTTCGTGCCAGCCGAGGCCGTCATCGATGGTTCTACCGTGGTCGTCTTCGCCAAGGACGTGACGGCGCCGACGCAAGTCCGCTTCGGCTGGGACAAGGTGGCTAACCCGAACCTGTCGAACAAAGAGGGCCTGCCGGCGTCGCCATTCCGGACGAAGGGCTGGCACGGCGGGACGGGAAAATAGCCCCCGTGTGCCCATGCTTTTCACGACCCGCGACTTGGCGATCTTCCTTTTTGAAAAGGTGCGTTTTCCGCACGTTTTTGGGTAAGGTCGCCAAGATCGCCACGCTTTTGCCACACCCTCCCCTCGCGATCTGTTACACTGATTTCACCTGCCCGCCCGACGTTTCAGCTGAGCTTTCATTTCATTGCGTTTCCGTTTGGAGTTGTCGCACATGTTGCGCATCCACGGTGATCGCGGTTTGACACGCCGGTCGTTCGTTCAGGCCGGCCTGCTGGGCGTCGGCGGGCTGACGTTGCCCGATCTCCTGCGCATTCGCGCTCGTGCCGAATCGAAGGCGCCGGACACCAGCGTGATCCTCTTTTGGATGAGCGGCGGGCCGGGCCATCACGAGACATGGGACCCGAAGCCGGACGCGGTGCCGCAGATTCGTGGGCCGTTCGGAGCCATCCGCACCAATGTGCCGGGCTTGCAGCTCGGCGAGTTGATGCCGCGGCAGGCCCGGATCGCGGACAAGATCGCCGTCGTTCGCAGCGTGGCCCACGGGTCGGGCGATCACACCAAGGGCAATCACTGGATGCTCACCGGCTTCGAGGGACCGGCGTTCAACGTGCCGGATTTTCGCGTGCAGCGCCGCCCGTCCCTCGGCTCGGCGACCGCCAAGCTCCGCGGCGCGAACAAGCCCGGCATGCCGGCCTACGCTGCCGTTCCGCACCTGCGTGGCGGCACCGATAATTTCTTCCACTACGCCGCTTATCTCGGCCCGAAGCACAATCCGTTCGTCACCGAGTCCGATCCGAACAAGCCGGATTATCGCGTACGCAATTTGACCTTGTCGGGCGATATGTCGTTCCACCGTCTTGAGGATCGCCGCGAAGTGCTCGGCTTGATCGACCGCTTGAAGCAATCAGCCGACGCTTCCGGATTGGCCCGCGATGCCAGTGCTGATCAGGCCTTTTCCTTGTTGACAAGCCACGAAGTCGCCAAGGCCTTCGACATCAATGCGGAACCCGCGGCCGTGCGCGACATGTACGGTCGGCACACCTTCGGGCAAAGCGCCTTGCTCGCCCGGCGACTCGTCGAGGCCGGCGTGACCTTCGTCACCGTGAACACGGAGCCGTGGGACCATCACGCAACCGCCGGCCGTTTGCCGACCGGCGAGGGCGGCAAGAAACTGATTCCGCCGTTCGATGCCGCGTTCGCGGCCCTCGTTGACGACCTGCATCAGCGCGGCCTCAACAAGCGCGTTCTGGTCGTCGCGATGGGTGAGTTCGGCCGCACACCGCGGATGAACCCGGAAGGCGGCCGCGACCACTGGGGCAACGTCTTCAGCGTCGCGTTCGCCGGCGGCAATCTCAAGACCGGCCAAGCCGTCGGCAAGTCAAATCCGCGTGGTGAATACCCCGTCGATCGGCCGCTCGGCCCGCAAGACATCACGGCCACCGTCTTCCATCACCTCGGCATCGACGCGGCCAAGACAGCGATCCCCGATCAGACGGGGCGGCCGATCTACCTCGTAGAACAAGGCGAGCCGATCCGCGAGTTGGTGGGCTGATTCACATTCAATTTCACGCCATTCGCAGCCTAGTTGATTGGATTGCTCTTCGTAGCAATTGCTCTGCCCGATAAAATCTCAAGAAGGTATCGTCAGAATCGCTCGCGGAAACCATGCTCCCCGCATTCGATGACTATGGCAATTTGCCGCCGGGCATTCATCGTTGCTCAGAAGCGGACTTGGCCATGCGCTTTGGGGAGGGCTCTGAAGAACGCGAAGCTGAGATCGCGGAACTGATCCAGTTCATCGATGCCGCCCGCAACTCCGGTGTTCGCCGTCTGCTCGTGAACGGCAGCTTCGTGACTGGCAAATTGGCGCCAAATGATGTGGACGTTGTGATTCTACCCGGACCAGAGTATCCGCGCGGCGAAGTGAAACTCGATGACGAAGAACTGATTTGGCCGTTCCTTCAAATCATCGTCGCGGCTGACGACGAGGACTTCGAGGCGTGGGCAACGCAGCAATTCGCAACCGACCGTCGAAAGCGACCTAAAGGCGTGGTGGAGGTAGAGCTATGACGGAACTGTTAACGCCCGAAGGCTATGAGCAGAC
>DATANR010000333.1:0-30752 GCA_036266155.1 Gemmataceae bacterium
GCCCGATGCTGTCACAATCGGGCGGCTTACGCCGCTCCGCTCGCCGATCAGAAGCGCCGGCATTCGCGTTGCAGGCGCAGGTTGCGCGAGAACTGTTCCACCAGGAAACGATGGACCGCGGCGAGCGACTGCAAGTCGGCCCGCGAAACACTTTGGCCGTCCGACAACTTGACCGTCTCACCAATCAAAAGCTGTTCGACACGAACCAGCAGAACCGGCACCTTGTCGATGGTCTGATCGACCTCGTCGCCTTGCGCGATCTCGGATAGGTCCCAGAAGCGGATGGCGTCGCGATAGGTGATCTCGCGCGTCATGCCGTCGGCATAGCGCCGGAAGGCCACCGTGTTCAACATCGCCGTCAGTTGGCATTCCAGGTCCTTAGGCAGCATTGAACATTGCGCTCTTAGAATCGCCGGCGTTCGCGTTGCTGGCTCAGGTTGCGCGAGAACTGCTCGCTCAGGAAGCGGTGAGCGGCGGCCAGCGACTTGAGGTCCGCCTGCGACACGCTTTGGCCGTCCGACAACTCGACCGTATCGCCAATCAGGAGCCCTTCAACGTGGGCTAGGGCGTCGGGCACCTTTTTGATGGTCTGATCGACGGCCTCGCCATGAGCGCTCTCGGCCAGACCCCAAAACCGAATCGCGTCGCGGTAGGTGATTTCGCGCTTCATGCCGTCGACATAGCGGCGATAGGCGGTCGTGTTGAACAGTCCTTTGAGCAATTGCTCGAGGTCCTTGGGCACCTGGATCTTGGCGAGCGCCCGGCGCTTGGGCAGCGGCGAGTCGTCGCCAGCGAGAACCCGTAGCGCTTCTTCCTTGCCCTGGCGCGACAGGTTGTAGAGCTTTTGCCCGACCTTCATGAGCCACCCGCGGCGTGCCAGGCCGCGCTCGCCCATGATGCAGGTGAGGACGCGGTTCGAATCGGGATACTCTTCGATGAAGCCGCGCAGCCCGAACGTCCGCGGGCTATCCTTCCAGGCGGCGACCGTCAGTGCCTCGGCCGTGAACGGAGTGTGCCCAGCCTCTTCCAGCTTGTGCGCGGCAAGGAGGATCTTTTGGGACACGGTGAGATCGGCGATGGCGTCCACGCTGTCGATTCCTTGGTCGGAGCCTGTTGTGTCGCAAGTCTTTGGGGCAATCTTCCGCCCCAGCTGAAGCAACATCAAATGATTTGCGAGCGTTTCGGGTAGGTCGGGGCAGTGGAAGGTCTGCCTGGTCGGATTACCCGGTACGTTCCGTAGTATGGGCGCAACGTGCAGCTGAGGAGGAGCCCGTACCACTTCGCGCCGTCGAACCTATTGACGTGTCGAATATGCCGATTTTTCTCGAAGAATCGGTCAGGTCCCGACGACCACGAAAGAGCTGCGGATCGCGGACTCTGCGGAGGTGGGGGCCAGCTGCCGACAGCTGAGGATTGTGCAGGCGCAAAGGGAAGCCCACGGACGTACGTCCGTGGGCTTTTACACAGGCTAGTGGTTGAACAAGAACGCCGGGCTATTGATGAGCGCCCAGGCCAGGTCCTGAGCCCCGGTCACGCGCTTGTCGCCCGGCGGCGGCTGCGACACGGTCCCCGCCAGCCGCAGGTATTCAGCGTCCGTCGAGCGGTGCAGATTCCGTAGTTCGGCCTTCTGGGCGTCGGTTCGCTTGTCGGCGGGGACATTTAGAAGCGCTCGCAAGTTCTCCGGCACGCCTTCGGCCAGTTTCGGCTGGACGTCGCTCGTGGCCGAGACGCGGAACTTGCCGATTGTGTGCTGCCCGCCGTGCTGTTGGGACATCACGATCGTGAACGTCGTTCCCTGGACGTTCTTGATCGGCTCTTTCACTTCAAAAAGGGCCGAATGAGCCCGGCCGAACTGCGGCATGACAGCCCAGCCCGTCGCCGGGTTGCCGTCGATCGCGCCGGCCACCGCGAACGCTTCTTGCGAGAAGGTCGCCTGGGCCTTCTGCAAGGCGACCGGCTTCGACTCCATCGGCTTTTCGGTCGCGGCCGCCTTCACGGTGAACTCGTGAAGGACGAAGTTACCGTTGCCCGCTCGTCCGGGGCCCTTGGCTGGCAAGCTGTCGTCCGAGAGAACTTCGAGCCGCAGTCCGGTGATGTTGCTCAGCCTGCTCGTCACCGTCACCGTGTACGTGTCCTTGTCTGGGTTCGTGCCGTTGACAAGCACCGAGTTGTCCTTGGCGTTGATGTTCATCTTCGCCTTGCTCTGCGCGACGGCCTTCGTCACTGTCATCGCTTCCCAAACCGGCGACGCCGATTGAGCCTTTTCCCACGCGGCCTGCCGTCCGTCGACCGCGACTTCGTAATCCTTGAACGCCTTCATCTTCGCGTTGAAGTCGGCCACCTGGGCCATGTAGTCCGGCTCGCCGGCCTTGAAGGCCTTGAGCCCCGTCTCGATCTCCTTCGGCGTTGGGAAGCGGTTCAAGATCGCGAGGTAAATCTCCTCGACGAGTTGTTTGTCGTCCTTGATCGTGACGCCGAGCTTCGCAAACCGGTTGTTCGTGTCCTTGAGCGCGTCGCCGACGACCGGCCCGTTCACCAGGTTCAAGATCGGCCCGAGCATCATGCTGCTCGACCGTTCGCACTCGCACGCGCTCTCGCGGACCGGCTTGCCGAACAGATCGAGGAAGCCGCTCGGCAAGTCAACCGTGCCATCAAGCACCTGTGCCGCCCGCGAACCCGGCGGCAAGCCCGGCAACCGACTCGGCGAACCGGTCACGTGATAGATCGCGTCGTACAGCGCCTCGGCCGGCAGCCGGCGCGCGATCGCGTGGGCATAGTTGATGTCGTCGCCATCGTTCCACTTGTTGGTCGCCACCGAGAGTTGATACGTGCGGCTCTTGAGGATCTCCGTCATCACTTTACGCACGTCGAAGTTGCTCTCGATGAAGTCCTTCGTCAAGCGATCGAGCAGGGCGGGGTTGGTTGCCGGATTGCCGGCCCGAATGTCGTCGAGCGGCTCGATGATGCCAACGCCCGTCAGATACCCCCAAATGCGGTTTACATAACTCTTGGCGAAGTATGGGTTGTCTTTCGACGTGACCCACTTCGCCAGTTGCTCGCGGCGTGACTCGGTGCCCTTCGGCATGTCCTTGTGCTTGAACGGGAAACTCGGCACGGCGTTCTGGCCCGTGCGGATGTGCTTCTCTTCGCCGCTGCCGGTGTCGGAGATCACTTCCACGAGCGGAACGGCGCCCTCGACGGCGCTGCCGCCGATCTTCTGGTTCTTGAACTTCGGGTCTTCGACTCGGCCGACTTGCGCGAAGTAGGAGGCCAGTGAATAATACTGGTCCTGCGTCCAGCGCTCGAACGGATGGTCGTGACACTTGTTGCAGTTGAAGCGGATGGCGAGAAACAGGTGCGTCGTGTTCTCCATGACCGCATCCGGATCACGCAGGACCTTGAAGTACGCCGCCGCCGGGTTGTCGACGTTTGAGCCCTTCGCAGTCAGGATTTCGTAGGCGAACTTGTCGTACGGCTTGTTGTCGGCCACGGCTTTGCGGATGTAATCGCGCAGCGCTCGGGCGCCGACGTCGCCCAAAAACTTGCGGTTCACCTGCAGCATGTCGGCCCATTTATTCGTCCACTGTTCGATGTACGCCGGCGAGCCGACAAGCTTGTCGATCAACTCATCGCGCTTGACCTGCGTTGGCCGCGTGTCCTTCAGGAATGCTCGCACGACGTCCGGCTCCGGCGGCAGTCCGGTCACATCGATGTGCACGCGGCGAACGAAGTCGGCATCTGAACAGAGATCGCTCGGCAACACCTTCACTCGCTTCAGCTTCTCGTAAACGAGCGCGTCCAAATGATTGAACGCCGGCGGATCGTTCCACGCGAAGCCGCTGCGATCGCCCATGCTGACGATGGTGCTCGCGGCATAGGCGCCCTCGTAGCGAGCCAGCATCGTGGCTTCGCCGCGGCGAACGGTGGTCACGAGGCCGGCCTTGTCCACGGTCGCGACTTCGGTGTTCGCACTGTCGATGAACGCTTCGGCGGTCACATCGCGGACGCTGCCGTCGGTGTAGGTGGCATACGCAGCGAACTGCTGCTTGGTGCCGATGGCCGCGATGGACGGATCTTTCGGGAAGATCTCAAGACTGGCGACGCGCGGCGCATTCAAGTCGAGCTTCACGCCCTCGCCGATCCAGGTGCGGACCATTCGGTAGTAGGGGTCGCCCGGCTGCCAAACGACGCCGCCCGCGTGTGCGACACCGCCGCCCGGCTTCATCAACATGAGGCTGCGATCTGGGGCCGCCCGGTTGAAGCGCCGTCCTTCGAGGTCGTCCGTCAAGGCTCGGTGATCCCAGATCGGGTCATAGCCGCGGAGCGATAGCTTGAAGCCGTTCTTCCCTTCGAGCGAGCCGTGGCACGTGCCCGCGTTGCAGCCGAGCTTCGACAAAGCCGGGGCCACGTCGCGAACGAAGGAAACGTCGTACTGCGTCTTTTGCCCATTCACGGCCACGGGGACGGCCAGCGTCTTGTCGCCGACGGTGACCTTGATCGCACCCTCGCCGTCGGCCGTCGGCCGTACTTGCCCGGTCGGCGTCGCCTTGACCATCGCCGGCAATTCGAACTTGGCGAGCCGGGTCACGTCCACCACGTCGCCGTTGTCGAGCGTGGCGCTGATGAGGAGCTGGCTATACGCGAACGGGGTCTTCAAGTTAATGGTTGCCGGCCTTGCTTCCAGCTTGGCCACCGAGCGCCCGACCGGCAGCTTTTCCTGAGCGGGAGCCGGGAGAGCAAGAACTACAAGAACGGCGAGGCAAACGAATCGACGAAGCCACATAAGAGCACCAAAAGCGAAGAGAGTTCGGAGGCGGGGCGAGGTAACGCGGCAAGGCTGGCGGGAGTATCCGTCAGTGTAGCAAACAGGGACGGGGCAGGTAAAGAGTCTCGGCTGCCACGGAAAGCTCGAATGGATTTGATTTGCCGGGGAGCGGCTAAGCAGGATCGGACGTGTCCAACGAGAAGTGCCAAATTTGGCCATTCATTCCGCAGTTTCTTGCGGCCAGCGAACGACTTGAATCTCGCGGCTGCCGCAGACCAGCACCAAAGCGTGCTTGCCTCCCTTGGTAAAGTCGATGCGGCGAATGAGCGTGGGGTGCCCCTTCAGGGCGGCGCGATCCGGGTCCACATGTTCCGCGGCTCGTCTTACTTCGGCCTCGTTGGCGAGTTGATAAAGTTGGCCAAGGCTGTTGCCGGTGGAAAGATCCCAGGCGTGGGCGGTGCCTTGTCCGAGCGTGATGGCCGCGGAACCCCACGGCCAGAACACGGCGTCCGCGATCCCGGTCGGGTGCTTCTGAATGACGGCATCACCGAGTTCGTCCACGAGCCGGCCCTTCTCCACGCTCCAGAGGCGAACCGTCGTGTAATGTTCAAGTCGTCGCCGCAGCTCGGCATCGTTCGGACGAATCGCGTCGAGGATCATCTTGGCGTTGTTGTTGATGATGATCCCGGGGATGCCCAAGAGCAGCCAGGCGCTGAATGGATCGACGCCGTCGAATTGCTTTTCGACAAACCGAACGATAATTCCCGTGGCCGTGAAGAGTCGCTTGCCCGTTCGCGAGAACCCCATGCGCAAGGGCAAACACTGGCCCGCCGGCTCACGCCCCGTACCGAGTTCGAATTCGACCTTGCCTGTCCGAAGATTCCACAGGTTGACCGCGCCATTGTCATATGCGGCCGCGAGGCGGTCGCCGACCGGGGAGATCTCAAACCGATGACCCCGCACCGGGAACCGATCCAGTCGCTTCCACGGATTCACTCGATAGATGCGGACGTCCGGTGCGTCGTCGACCAGCGTCAGTCGCTCACCGTCCGGACTCAACATCAGCGCTTTGACGTGGCCGTTGAGTTCGGCCAGTTCATTCAGCTTGCGATACTCGAATTCGGCCAGGTAGATGCGGGTCGAGCGCTTGTGCTCGACGGCAACGATCGCCAGGTTTCCCTGATCGGCTACCACGAGTCGAACGCGCCGGCCCGGTTCGAACTCCCAGGTCCGCAAACCCTGGCCGTCGCTGGCACGCCACAACCCGAGCCAACCGTCGTCATTCACGCCGACGACTGCATCGGCCCCACGAGCGGAGGCGAAGTCGGACAACCGGCACGGCGCGACGATGGACCGCTCGAGCAACGGGTTACGCTGACCGGCGTGAAGACTGGCGACCTTCGACACGCCGTACGTGCCGGCCTCCTCTTCGTCGGCGTCTTGACGCGAGCAGTTCGGGCACGGCTGATGCGCTTCTTTCAAAAGCAGGCCGCACGCCGGACAGTTGCGTGTTTCCTCGGCCTGAAATAGACCCGGATCGCGCTTGCGCGCTTGCTGCCAGTTTCGGCCGTCCGTGGATATTTCGTCGGTCCACTGGAGCTGCTCCTTTGCCGCCAACTGGCGCAACTTGGCGCGCGGCAGCGGGCCGACGACCATGTCGCGGTCGCTGTGCCGGCGCAGGTAATATTTGTCGGCCGGTTGCGGTTTTGGGATCGGCGGCGGGGCTGCTTGCGCGACCGGCATCGAGCCGTCGGCATTGGGCAATTGAATGGGCTTGCCACATGCCGGCGTCGGACAGGCGATCACGGTGCCGTAGAAGTAGTCGGGAAACGAAACTTCGCGGCCGCACGCGGGGCAGTTGATGGCGGGCATGGGGGAGGATTGTAACCAAGATGGAATTGCGCCTCAAGGAATTACCCGGCGGAGAAACATGGCGTGCGGCGCAGCGGTCGGTTATTCTCCTTCTATCGCTGCTCGCCGTCCGTCGCGTTCGACTCCACCCCGTTTCGGTGCCGTGATGCCGACCTCGATCGTTTGCCCTGAATGCGACGCCAAGATGGTCGTCCCCGACAATGTGCTCGGCAAGAAGCTCCGCTGCAAGAAATGCGATGCTGTCGTGAAGACCAAGGTGCCGGTCGAGGACGATGACGAGCCACGCGCGAAGAAATCGAGTGGTCGGCAGCCGCCGAAGGCGAGTGCGGATGAGGAGCGTCGCGCGCGGCGTCGGACCGAAGAGGACGAGCCGCGTCACCGAGCACGTACGCGCGATGACGATGATGAAGACGATGAAAACGAAGATGAACGGCCCGTCCACAAATCGAAAAAGAAGGCGAAGAAGAAAAGCTCGCTTCCTTTCATTCTTGGGGTCTTGGCGGCATTGCTCCTGATGGCAGGCGCCGTGGGAGCGGTCGGGTGGACGCGTGGTTGGTTCGACGGAACAATCAAGGACGATTCCAGCAAACCGATTCCGCGCGCCCCCGCCGAAGAGGACTACAGCGAGCACGTGCGTTTACGCTTCGTTGAGTTTTTCGAATCGAAAGATGATAGGGGCGGCGCCATCATTGATCTCGAATTCCCAAAGCCGCTGGGCAACTACAGCCTGTATTTCACGGTGTATGAGGACGCGAATGGGAAGCAGCATCGAACACCGCTCAACCAACTCCGGCTCCAAAACGGTAAACAAAAGCTGACCGTCTTCTTCGGCCGCCTTGGCGAAGAAGTCCGATTTAGTTATTGGATCGGGAAGAAGAAGATCCGCGGGACGGAAGACGACCTGGTACGAGTTTCAAATGTGATTCGGATTCCTGAAGACCTTGGCAAATGATCGCCGATCGAGGTAATCCATGTCGACTTCAGTTAATTGCCCCGAGTGCGACGCCAAAATGGCCGTCCCGGACAATCTGCTCGGCAAAAAGATTCGTTGCAAGAAATGCGATGCTGTGGTCAAGACCAAGGCCCCAGTCGATGACGACGACGATGAGCCGCGCGCGAAGAAGTCGAGCGGCCGGCAGCCGCCGAAGTCGAAGGGCGATGACGAACGCCGTGCGCGACGAGACGATGACGAGGCGCCGCGGCGGCGTCGAGCCCGCGATGACGAGGACGAAGACGAGGATGACGAGGAGGAAAACGAACGACCGGTGCGCAAGTCGAAGAAGAAGAAAAAGAAATCCAACCCGATTCTGTACTACATCGGCCTGTTCGTTGCCCTGATCTTCGCCGGCGGGGCGATCGCCTTTGCGATGGGTGCGTTCAACAAGCCGAAGAGCAACACGAATCGTACCGTCGAGGAAAACGAAATCAACGCGGTCAAGGACGGCAAGGCGATCGTCGCCATCGCCCATTACGACCTGTCCAACTTGCGCACGGAAACAGTGCGCTCGACCGAGTTCGTGAAGATCGACTACAAAGCGACCGTTCACATGAAGTCGGAACTGGAATACCTCATTGTGACCGAATTCGAAGGCGGCTTTTCGACCGTCGAGATGCGCGGCGACAAGCAGAAGGGTGAGCTGATGG
The DNA here is from genome assembly GCA_036266155.1 of Gemmataceae bacterium. Classification (GTDB taxonomy): domain Bacteria; phylum Planctomycetota; class Planctomycetia; order Gemmatales; family Gemmataceae; genus SIAJ01. Next base: position 8,282 of record DATANR010000333.1, read on the forward strand.
TGAACGTCCCGTCAGGCGGGTGGAAGCCGGGAAGCAAGATCTGGCTCGGCCGGCCGCAGTCGACCAATCCCGGTGCGCTGCCGATTCGCGTGTCGAATGTCATCACGGTGCCGTGATCGAGTGGGGTGCGCCCATCGACCCCTATACGTTTCGCGCCCAATCCCATACCGTGCTGGTAACCTGGGTGCGTCAACGGAGCACCACGCCCCACCAGCGTGAACCGCCTCTCACTCCGCGCACGCCCCGCACCACCATTGGCCCACAGCTCATGAGACAATCCGCGCTCACGCTGGTTGCACACGTCAAGGACGGCGGCCTGGCGCCCTTGCGCCAGGTGTTGAAAGACAAGGAAGCCGCAATTAAGGATGCCTTACGCTCGCTCGGCACCATCCACTACGCCCGCTTTGTCATCGTCGATCAGCCCGGCTACAAGCCGCAAGTTGCGTTCGGCTCCAACTTCGACGGGCCGGTCGAACAGCACGTTCGCGACCTTGCCGACAAGCTCGGGCAGTTGATCGACGACATCTATTCGAATTGCGTCGACTACTCCTCGGCCGACCGGGCGTCTTATCTGTTGAACATCCGGACCAAGGAAGCCGCCTTCTATCAAGGCTCGCCCGGCCGCACCGTCGGGACCATTGCCCAGGAAAAAGCCCTGCGCAATCGCCTGGTGCGGGCCATCGCTGCCGGCAACTGGAACGGCAAATCGGCCCAGACGATTCACAACGAATTGCGGCAGCAGGTGCTCGCCGAACCCGAGTTCGCCTGGGCAAAGGAGCCGATCAAGACGCCCGGCATGAGCAAGCTCGGTTGGATCCTGCTCCTCCTACTAACGGCGCCAATCTCGATCCCGATTGGCTTGGTCGTGCTGCTCATCTTCGCCTTGTGGGCGTTGTACGTGCAATTCTTTCTCGAACTCCGCGATAAGGCCGGGACCGTTTTGCCCAACGATATCCCCGATGCCGTCATCGATGCCAATATCGCCGAGGAGGACTTCACCTGGCAGAACCAGTTCTCGCAGATCATGGTCATGAAGGCCGGGAAGGCCCGGCTCTACACGCTCAAGGTCTTTTTTGCCGTTACGCGCGTCCTGATCCGCATTCTGTTCGTCCGGGGCAAGCTGATGGGCATTCCCACCATCCACTTCGCCCGCTGGGTGCTGCTCGATAACGACAAGCGCCTGCTCTTCTTCAGCAATTTCGACGGGAGCTGGACGCAATATCTCGGCGACTTCATCGACAAGTCGGGTTGGGGCCTGAACGCCCTGTTCGGTAACACCACGAACTTCCCGCGGATCTGGTTTTTCTTCTGGCGCGGGGCCTATGACGAGATGCACTTCCTCGGCTGGTCGCGGTCGACGCAGATTCCGACGCAGATCTGGTATGCCGCCGACGTGAGTCAATCGATCAAGAACATCAATGACAACACACTGATCCGCAACGATCTGAGCCGCGATTTGAGCGCCGCCCAGGCGAAACAATTTCTCGCGAGACTTTAGCCCATGGAAACGCTCGAAAAGCACGACATTCAAGGCTTCGTCCTCCGCGGCTACGGCAAGATGCGGCACACGATCTACGTTCTCCTCCACGTCGACGATGCCGCGCGCGCCAAGGCCTGGTTGGCGCAGCTGAGCATCGACGTCACCGATGGCAATCAGCATCCCAAACATACGGCGCTCAATCTGGCTGTCAGTTGCCCAGGGCTCGAAGCGCTCGGCATGAGCGAAAGCAGCCGGCGGCAATTCGCCCGCGAGTTTCGTGAAGGATTGACCGAGCCGCATCGTCAGCGACTGCTCGGCGACGTCGGCGAAGATAGTCCTGACAAATGGCGCTGGGGTGGAACGCAAGGCGACGCCCGCGCCGAGCGCGTCCACATGGTGCTAATGGTGTTTGCCGCCGACGCCGCGATCTTGAAGGAATATTGGGACCAAGTGAGGCAAGTCGTCCTCGATCATGGCATGAGCATTCTCGGCATGCTTGATGGACAACTGGATAAGGACAACAAAGAAGTATTCGGCTTCAAGGACGGCATCTCCCAGCCGTTGATCGCGGGCAATCATCCCGACACAAACCCCTTCGACACGGTTGCCGCGGGCGAGTTCTTGCTCGGCTACAAGAACGAGTACGGCGTCCTCCCCGAAACACCGATTATTCCGACGAAGGATCAGCAAGGCGACGTCAACCTCCTGCCTACCATTGATGGTGACAAGAAAGACTTGGGCCGCAATGGCACTTATCTCGTGTTTCGGCAAATGCAACAGCACTACGATGAGTTCTGGGCCTTCATGCGTGAAAACAGCACGAGCGAGGACGATGCGGTCAAGCTTGCATCCAAGATGATGGGCCGCTGGCCGAGCGGCGCACCGCTGACGCTTCACCCCGACGCCGATCCGGGCAAGGACCAGCCGAATTATTTCGCATCGAATGACTTCGGTTACGCGGAGAAAGACAAGGATGGCATGCGCTGTCCGTTTGGATCGCACATTCGGCGTTCCAATCCGCGCGATGTTTTTGAAGAAAATGACGTCAAACTAAGTCTGAGCCTGACGAAGAAGCACCGCGTCATCCGCCGCGGCCGTGACTACAAAATCAGTATCGCCGCGGCCGAGGGGCATCCCGCCCGCGACGAGATCGGCTTGAATTTCATGTGCTTCAATGCCGACATCTCACATCAATTTGAGTTTCTTTATCACACATGGATTAACTTTCCGCGCTTCGATCGTCTCTACAACGATCCCGACCCGATCATCGGTACGATCCGCGATCCCGCCCCCGGTGTCGAGCAGAATTTCACGATCCCACAATGTCCGGTGAATCGCCAGGTCCAAAACCTGAAGCGCTTTGTCACGATCCGCGGCGGCGTCTATTTGTTTTTTCCATCCATCAAGGCGATCAAGTATCTGGCCACGATTTGACCTAACTTCGGCCTCCGCCCGGAAGCGTCCCACACATGGTCATCATCAATCAACTCGATCACATCCGCTTCCGCAAGGAATTCACTTACGCCAATCAGGCGCCGACTTTTGTCAGCACCAACGTCGGCGGGCTCGACGAGATCGCTCGGTGGGTGCTCGACCGCAATGGCATCCTGTACAAGGACGAGCCGCACATGCCGTTCAATGGCATGGAGGTCATCGATGCACTCAGCGCGCAACCTGGTGACACGTACGGACCTGTATTGGTAATGACCGATACGCTGCTTTACGAAGTTGAGAGCATCGTCACTTATTTCGAATCACGCTGCCCGCCGCACCTGCGTCTGATTCCCACGGACGACTCCAAACAACTTGCTCTCAACCTGTTTAAGCTGTTCGCCCGCGATCTGTGCGATCTCGTGCAGAAGTACATGATCGACCAGCTTCTATCGGCGCCCAAGATGGCGCGTGCGGTGTTCGGACGGAACGCGCCGTTTGGCGAACGGCTGCAATGGCGATTATTCTTCCCGTTTCTCCGCTCGACGCTTCGCAAACGGCTCCGGCTCGCGCAGAACACGCCCGATGAACGGCTTATCGAGATCAAGAAGATTTTTGCCCAGGTCGATGCCTGGCTCGCCGACGGCCGGCGTTACCTGGCGGGCGGCAACACCCTTTCAATTGCTGACGTGGCATTCGCTGCCGTCGCCGCCCCGATGATTCTGCCCGAAGAATTTGGCGGCGTCGTTCCGAAGATTCAGCAAGTGCCCGATGACTATCGTCAGGCGGTGATCGCGCTGCGCCAGACCGCCGCCGGGCAATTCGTCTTACGTGTCTATCAAGAAAATCGGCCGATGCCGGTGCCGCAATCGAAGCTGCCGGGCGATCCGACGTTCTTCACCTGCGTTGGCCAAAGCGTCGGCGACTTTTTCGCACGACGCCAGCCGGGGTTGTTTGCTTTTTTGCAGAAGCATTTCCCAGTGCTGAAGGTCCCGTTCGCCAAGGTCGCGATCGTCACGCGGAATAATCTGCTCACGGAACTCATTGAGCGCAACCTCGACTTCACGATCGAAGAAATCAATTCCGCGCACATGGCGTCGCAAAAGGGCGCCTTCTTTCTGGGCTGGGACAAGAACAATCCCCAATTCGACCGCGAGCGCGACTTTGCGCGTGCCGCCGTCCGCAATACGGACTTGACTTTGATTCGTGGCATCGTGCTCGAAGAGATCGACAAAGTCCTTGCCGGCAATCGCAACTTCGGCAAGATTGATGTCGCGAACACTCTATGTCGGCCCATCTATATTCGTCTGATCGATCGTTATTTCGGCATCGCCGCCGCCAACGATCAAATTATGATGGCCTGGATTCGCATCCTCTTCTACGACTTGTTCCTCAATCTCACGCGCAACGAACGCGTCCACCAGCGGGCCGTCCGTGCCGGCGTCGAGCGTCGCGACTGGGTGCGCCAGGTCATTCGCGATCGTCAGGCCGTCCTCGATCGCGGCGGCGAATTACCGGACAACGTACTCAATCGCATGATCTTGCTGGCGCGTCAGCCGAGTTATCAATGGGTCTCCGAAGATGTGATTAATCGCAGTATCGGCGGCATCATCACCGGCGTGCTCGAAACGTCGAACAAGGCCGTCGTTTATTCGCTCAGCGTTCTACTCGACCGCCCCGACATGCTCAAGTCGGCCATCGAAGTGGCGATCGCGCGCAAGGACGACATGACGATCACGATGGATAAAGACCCGATGTACGGCTACGTCGCCGAATGCCTGCGCTTCATGCCGGTGCAGCCCGGCGTTCTCCGCTTTGCGGAGGAACATCAAACGCTCACGGGCGGCGGGACCAAGCCGTACACGATTAAGGCCAAGACCAAGATTCTCGCCATGACCGCGGCCGCGATGCGCGACCCAGCGGCGTTTCCCGACCCAAGCAAGTTCGACCCCACGCGTGCGGGCGCGGGAGCGCCCTACAAGAACTGGGGCTTCGGCCTGCATGAGTGTTTTGGCCGTTACATCAATACGGTGCTGATTCCCGACTTCGTCGCCGCCGTCTTGCGGCTGCCCAACCTCCGCCGCGACGACAGCCTCGCCGGCCGCGGCGTCGGCCTCAAGAGCGAGGGCGGCTTCACCAATAACTTCGTGCTTGCCTTTGATAGTTCGAAGCGATCAATGCCGGAATCCTAGCCGCGAGCTGCCATGGACAACAACACGCTCTTCCTCATCATGTCTGGCCTTGCCGGGATCGGCTGGGTTTTGCTGATCCTCATCAGTCCGTGTTGGAAGAACGCGGACAAGGTCGTGATGAGCATCATCGTCGCCATCTTCGGCTTGGCGTACGGCTACTTCAACTTTGCCAACCTCGGCGACGTCGGCGGCCTCACGGCGTTCATGAGTTATGAAGGCGTGCAAAAGGTCTTCGCCAATGCCGGTCTGCAACTGGCCGCGTGGGCACATATTTTGGGCATCGATCTATTGGCCGGCGTTTGGATGTATCACAATGCGAAACTGTGCAAAGTGAAACATCTCGTCATGATCCCCATCTATCTTGTCACCATTATGCTCGGGCCGGTCGGCGTCTTGCTTTATTTGATCGTGCGCGCATTGCGGACGACGCACTGGTTCGCTGCCAATGAGGGCATCTAAGAATTCGTTTCATTTCGTCGCAAGTGTTCTCCAGGAACTGAACGCCTCAACAAATTCAGAGGGTTTCTGGCGGCTTTTGGCGCTAGAACTGCAAATTCGGATTTTCGACGTATCTCTTTGCCAATCAAGGAACTAGTGGCTGTTTTTCGAGGGAGAGATGGCCAACCCCGGTATGTGTTTGGCCATCTCTCATGACCATCTCTCCTTTTTGCAGAGATTCGCCTGATTGGCCCAGCGTTAAACTCAAGGGATATTTAGCAACACCTCGCCGTTCACGCCGACATCCACGCCGGGCCCGCCGTTGAGCGTGTCGGTGCCGGTGCCGCCATCGAGGGTGTCATTTCCGGCGCCCCCCTCGAGCGAATCGTCGCCGATGCCCCCGATCAAGTGATCGTTGCCGCCGCCACCGATCAGGGTGACGTTGCCAGTGAATGCCGACGCATCCAGGGTATGGCTCGTGTTGCCGAGCACGATCAACTGCGACTTTTGAATGTTCACGAGGACATCCGTGCCGAGGCCGGTGAGCGCAGTGTTTGTCAGCGTCAGGTCGGCGTCGGCGACTTCGACAAGTAAGTTGACCCCGGCGCCGCCGTCAATGCTGTCGTTGCCTTCGCCGCCGGTCAGCACGTCGTCGCCCGCGCCGCCGAGGAGTGTGTCGTTGCCGCCGCCGCCGTCCAGCGTGACATCGCCGAGGAAGGCCGACGCATCGAGCTTGTTGTCTGAATTGCCGCCGATCAATTGGGCACTGCCAATGTTGGCCAACACGTCGATGCCCAGACCGGTTAGGGCAGAGCCTGTCAACGTCATGTTGACGTCGCCGTTTTCGAGCAGCGTGTTGTTGCCGCCGAGGCCGTCGATATTGTCGTCGCCGAGCCCGCTGGAAAGAACATCGTCACCGGTTCCACCTTGGAGTGTGTCATTTCCCGCCGCTCCGACCAGCGTTACAGGGCCCATCGAAAATGCGGATGCATCGATGCTGTTGTCGCCAGCTCCGCCCGTGAGGACCGCTTCGCTGATGCCAACGAGCTGGTCGTTGCCGAGACCGGTGAGGGCGGAGTTAGTCAACGTGAAATTGACGTTGCCCGTCTCGACGATGCGATCGGCGCCGGAGCCGCCATCTAAAATGTCATTGCCGATATTCCCTGTCAGCGTGTCGTTGTCCGCACCGCCGGCGAGCGAGTCATTGCCGGCGCCAGCGATGAGCAAGTCGTTGCCGGCTGCACCCTTCAGCGTGTTGTCGCCGACCAGGTCGATTGCATAGTCGTCGCCGTTGCCCAAATCGACGAAGTCGTCCCCCGGCTCATCGCCGGCCTGGGCGCCCGGATCGACGGCGTCGCCATAGCGATCGTTTTCGTTGCCGCCGAGGATCGAGTCGTTGCCGGCGCCGCCGGTGAGAGCATCGTTGCCCGGCCCGCCGTCAAGCGTGTCATTCCCGGTCCCACCAATGAGCACGTCGTTGTCATCGCTGCCGATCAAATCATCCGCGCCGTCGCCGCCCGTCAACACGTCGTTGCCCACGGCTCCATCAATGCTGTCGTTGCCGGCGCCGCCGTCGATGGTGTCGTTGCCGTTGCCACCATTCATGCTGTTCGCCGCGTCATTGCCGACAATCTGGTCGTCGAAACCCGAGCCGACCACCTTCTCAATGACGCCGTTGATCGCCAGCGTCACGCCTGAGCCGATTCCTTGGACCACGCCATTCGATTGCGAAAGGTCGATCGTAACTCCAAACGGGATGGCCGAGAAATCAAGCGTGTCGCCGCCTTGGTCCTCGAGCACATTGACGACTGGCCCGGCTCCAAGGACAAACGTGTCATCATCCTGCCCGCCGTCAAACGTCGTGTTCCCGGAACTGGCCCACAGCATGTCGTTCGCGGACGCGCCGCTCAACGTCACGTCGCCCGTGAACGCGGATGCGTCGATGTTGTTGGGGCCAAAGCCGCCCGTCAAATTGGCGCGATTGATGTGCGTCAGGTTGACGGTGGGGGCGACGCTGCGGACGAGTTGGGCGTTGGTCAATGTGAAGTTCTCGTCGCGGCTGTCGATGACAACGTCGGCGCCGGTAGCGCCGCCATCGAGCGTGATGGGACCCGACCAACCGGAGATATCGAAGTCGTTTGGTCCCGCCCCGCCGGTCAGCGTGGCATTTTCGATGCTGGAAAGCGTGATGGTCCCTCGGCCCGTCCGCGTGAGCAGCGCGTCGGCGAGCGCGAAATCCACATCGCCGGCCGCGACGATCGCATCCGTATTGGCGCCGCCCGCAATGGTCGCGGCGCCGGTGAATCCGCTCAGATCGAAGGTGTTCGCCCCCGCGCCGCCGTTCAGCACGGCCTCCTGAACATCGGTGAGCGAATCGGTTCCGAGTCCCGTTAACGTCGTGTTCGTCAGTGTGAAATTCACATCGCCGGTTTCGAGCAACCGGGTCGTGCCCGTGCCGCCTTTGATCGTGTCATTGCCACCGGCGCCGGTCAACGTGGCGTTCCCATCCCACTGCGACAGGTCGATCGTGTTGGCCGACGCACCGCCGACGAGCGCGATGCCTTCGATGCCCGACAGCGTATCCGTCGGGCCGCCGAAGCCGAGGCTGCCCTTGTTCAAGGCACTGCCGAAGAAAAAGCTGTTGGTGAAGCTGAAGTCGATGTTGCCGGACTCGGCGGCGACGTCGTTGCCGCCGGCGCCGCCCTTCAGTGTGTCGCTGCCCGTCGAGCCCGAGAGCGTGGCACTGCCGGTGAATGCCGAGGCGTCGAGCACGTTGTTGCTGAATCCGCCGGTCAGCGCGGCCGCCTCGATCCCGCTCAAGGCGAACTGGCCGCCGGTCGAGCGCGTCAGCAGCGAATCGGTTAGCGTGAAGTCAGCATTGTTGGTCGAGATGACGGCATCGTTGCCGGCGCCGCCGATCAGCGAAGCCGTTGCGGTCCAGCCGCTCACGGTGAATGTGTTGTCGCCGGCCCCGCCAGTTAGGCTGGCTTGCTCGATCCCCGTGAGCGAATCCACTCCGCGGCCGATCAGCGTGCCATTGAGCAGCGTGAAGTTCACATCACCTTGTTCGGCCACGACGTCAGACGTGCTTGACCCGCCCTTAAGCGTATCGTCGCCGTCCCCGCCTTGAAGCGTCACGGGACCCACAGAAAAGGCCGACGCGTCCAACGTGTTGCTGCTTGGCCCGCCGGTCAGGCGAGCGCTTTCGATGCCGAGGAACGTCTCCGTTCCGTTGCCGGTCAGTGTGTTGTTGGTCAACGCGAAGTTCACGTCAGCTTGTTCCGCCACGACGTCGGCAGCGCTTGTGCCGCCGAGCAAAATGTCGGATCCACCCGCTCCACTCAGTGTTACCGGCCCCAGCGTGAACGCGGAGGCATCGAGCAAGTTATCGCTGGGACCGCCCGTCAGCGCCGCCGCCTCGAAGCCGGTGAACGTGTCGGTGCCCTCAGCTATCAACGTCGTATCCGTCAGCACCATGTCGACGTTGCCAGAGGCCGTGACCACATCATTGCCGAGCCCTCCGATCAAGCTGTCGTCGCCGAATCCGCCGTTGACCGTGTCGTTGCCGGCGCCGCCGTCGAGCGTCACCGGGCCGAAGAAGACGGCAGTGGCATCCAAATAATTGTCGCTGGGGCCGCCGGTCAAATCCGCTCTTTCGATGGCAGTGAGGACATCGGTTCCTCCTCCGAACAGGCTCGTGTCAGTCAACGTGAAATCGGTGTCGCCGGCTTCGACGAGGCGGTCGGTTCCAAGGTTGCCATCGAGTGAATCATCACCGAGGCCGCCGGTGAGTACATCGTCGTTCGAACCACCAATGAGAGTGTCATTGCCGGCCCCACCGATCAGCGTAACCGGACCGAGTGTGAAGCCAACCGCGCTGATCTTGTTGTCGCCGTCGCCGCCCGTCAATTGCGCTTGCGTGAAGTTGCTGACGTTATCGGTTTCCGCGCCGATGAGCAGCGTGTTGGTGAGTGTCAAGTTGCCATCGGTAAACGCAATCAACGTGTTCAGGCCGGCGCCACCGTCGATTGAGTCGACGCCATCGCCGCCGATCAAGTTGTCGTTGCCGGCACCGCCGATGAGCGTGTCGTTGCCGCCGGCCCCGTCGAGTGTCACGGCGCCGGCAAAAGCGGAAGCGTCGAGCAGGTTATCGCTTGGTCCGCCAGTGAGGCTCGCAGTCTCGATTGCCGCGAGTGTATCGATGCCAAAAGTCCCGGCGGCCGTGAGCGATGTCGGCGTCAGCGTGAAGTTGGTGTCCGCCGACTCCTTCAAGAGATCGGTGCCGCCGCCGCCGTCAATCGAATCGTTGCCGGCGCCGCCGGTGAGTTGATCGTCGCCAGAGCCGCCCTTGAGCGTGTCGTTGCCGGCGCCGCCATTCAGCGTCACCGTACCCGTGAAGCTTGAGGCATCGATGATGTGGGCGGGACCGCCGATCGTCAGATTGGCCGCTTCGATACCCGCGAGCGTATCAGTGCCGATCCCCGTCAGGCTGGTCGGCGTGAGCGTGGAGTCCGCCGATAGCGTTTCGATCAACGTGTCGGTTCCGCCGTTGCCGACGAGGCTGTCGTTGCCAAACCCGCCAACGAGTTGATCGTCCGCAGAACCGCCCTTGAGCGTGTCATTGCCGCCGCCACCATTCAGCGTCACCGGCCCCGTGTAGGTGCTGGCGTCAAAGACGTTGTTGGCGTCGGCGCCGTTGAGCACCACTCCCTGAATGTTCGTGAAGACGTCGAGACCATTGCCGGTCAGTTGGTTGAAGGCGCCGGATGAGAGCGTGAAGTTGAAATTGCCGGACTCAAAGAGGATGTTGACCCCACCGCCGCCGCTAATGCCATCGTTGCCGGGTCCGCCAGTGATCTGATCGTTGCCCGCTCCGCCGGTGAGCGTGTCGCTCCCGGCGTTTCCTTCGACGGTCACCGGCCCCGAGAACCCGGAAGCGTCGAGCGCGTTGTTCCCCGTCCCACCGATCAAGTCGGCCGTTTCGATGCCGGCGAGGGTCTGGGTGGTCGATCCAACAAGCTTGGCATCGCTCAGCGTCAGGTTTCCGTTCGTTGCGGCAAGCAGTCGGTCGGTTCCCGGTCCGCCGTCGATCACGTCGTTACCGACGGCTCCGATCGAGGCGATGCTGCCGCCGCTGCCGTCGATCCCGAGCCAGATCGCGTCATCGCCGGCGCCGGCCAAGACCGTGACCGGGCCGGTAAAGCCAGTCACAGAAATCGAGTCGCCCGACGCGGTGCCCATCAGGCTCGCCTCTTCAATACCGGAGAACGAGTTGGTTTCACCCCCCTTGATCGGCAGACCGGTCAGCTTCTTGGCCGTGAGCGTCGCGACGCTTATCCCGCTTTCGACCAGGCGATCGGTTCCAGCGCCGCCGGAGAGCCTGTCGTTGCCGGGGCCGCCGGTCAAAGTGTCGTCGCCCGCGCCGCCGGTGATCTTGTCATTCCCAGCCCCGCCGTCGAGCATGGACGCGACGGCACTTCCGACCAGCGTGTCGTTCCCAGTACTTCCGATCAGGGTGACCGGCCCCGGAAACGACTTCGCATTGAGCGAGCTGTTTCCCGGCGAGGCCGACAAGCGGCCGGCTTCGATGGAGACCAGGGAGTCTGTCCCCAAGCCCGACTTCTTGATGGCCGTCAACTTGGTCGCTGCGAGCGTGAATTTGGTGGAACTCGAATCGACCACTGTGTCGAAGCCGTCGCCACCATCAAGGCTGTCGTTGCCGACGGCGCCGGTCAGTTCGTCGTCGCCATCCCCGCCAAGAAGCACGTCGGACGCGGACCCGCCTCGGAGAGTGTCATCGCCAGACGCGCCGTCGAGGGTGACGGGGAACGGCAACGGACTGACATCGAGAAGATTGCTGCTGTCTCCGCCCGTGAACTGGCCCTTCTCGAATGAGTCGATTTGGATTGTCCCGCCGCCAGCATACGTCAGTATGCTCCCGCCCACGACGGTCAGATTGTCGTCGCGCGTGCCAACGATTGCGTCGGTCCCACCACCGCCAAATACGGTGGCCGACTTGGTCCAACCATCGATGGTAAACGTGTTGGTTGACGCACCGCCGGTCAAAAGGGCCTGTTCAACGCTGGTGAGCGCATCGGTCCCGGCCCCCTTGATGGTCGCATCGGCGAGAGCGAAGTCGACGTCAGCGGACTCGGCGACCGTGTCGATGCCGCCGCTGCCCGCGAGGTCGTTGGTTCCCGTGCCGCCTGTGAGCTGATCATTCTGCTGGCCGCCGACGAGGGTGTCGTTGCCGGCACCGCCATCGAGAGTCGTCGGACCGAGCGTGAACGCGGACGCATCGAGCGTGTCATCGCCGGGTGTGCCGGTGAGTTGTGCTCCAGTGATATTGGCGAGCGTATCGCTGCCGGCGCCGGTCAACGTCGTATTCGTCAGCGTCAAAGTGGGCGCGGATTCGATGACGTTATTGAGACCAGTTCCGCCATCAATGTTGTCATCGCCGGGCCCGCCGGAAAGTGCATCGAGGCCGGCGCCGCTCTTGAGCGTATCGTCGCCGCCGCCGCCGTTTAGCCTGACCGAACCCGAGAAGGCGGTCGTATCCAGCGTGTTGGCGTTCGGCCCACCAGTAAGCATCGCTTCAAAGATGGCCGGCCCCAGGTTGTCGGTGCCGGGGCCGGTCAACGTGGTGAAGGTCAGCGTGAAATCGACGTCGCCGCTCTCAACAACGACGCCGACGCCACCAGGCCCGCCGGAGAGACTATTCGTCCCCGTCCCGCCGGTAAGCATCGCTCTGCCCTTGCTGCCGTGCAGAGTGTCGTCGCCAGCCCCGCCGTCGAGCGTGACGCGCCCGGCGAACGCAGAGGCGTCGAGTGTGTTGTCGCCGCTGCCGCCGGTGAGGTTAGCCTGCTGAATTTGGGCGATGGCATCGGTGCCGGCGCCGGTCAAGCCGGTGGCGGTCAAAGTGAAATTGGCGTCCGCATCCTCAACCAGCGTGTTCGTTCCACCACCGCCGACGATGCTGTCGTTGCCCGCACCGCCCGTGAGCACATCATCGCCAGCGCCGCCCTTGAGCGTGTCGTTACCGGCGCCGCCATCGAGTGTCACGGGGCCTGTGAAAGCGGATGCATTGAGTTGATTGTTCCCGGCCCCGCCCGCGAGTTGCGCGGCCTCGATTCCGACAAGCGAATCCGTGCCGACGCCGGTGAGCTTGGTGGCGGTCAACGTGAAATTGACGTTGCCGGTTGCCGTCACACGGTCGAAGCCAGCGCCGCCGTCGAGGCTGTCCGAGCCGGAACCGCCGATAAGAACGTCGTTGCCGCCGCCGCCTTGCAGCGTCACTGGGCCGAGCGTGAACGCAGAAGCATCCAGCGTGTTGTTCCCGGCGCCGCCCGTCAACTTGGCCGATTCGAAGCCGGCCAACAGCAACGCGGGGTTGCCGGTGACCGTCAGTCCCGTGTTACTCAAGGCGATGTCGCTATCCGCCGTGATCGTCAGGCGATCGGCCCCAAGTCCGCCATCCAAGTTGCCGGTCGTGGTTACGCCGAACAGTGAAAGCGCATCGTTTTTGTCGCCGAGGTGGATCGTGACGGACGTAACGCTCCCGACCGGCCCCCCGACCACCTTGGTTGCGCTGCCCGTCCAGCCGCCAGCGCCGGCCCCGCTGACCGCGATCGTCTCACCGTTGTCGGCGAAGACCATGGAGCCGTTGTTCACCGAGACCGTGAGGCTGTTGCGGATGCCCGTGCCGGCCGTGTACGTCAGGTTGCCGCCGGCATCGATGACCAGCGCCGCCGGCATCGCCCGAGTTTCCAGCGACTCAATACGCGGCGCAACCGGCCCGCGACGGGGACTTTGCCGAGGACGCAGCTTGTATTTCCAAATCGGCGGGCGGGGCCGGGGGCCGCGGGACATGACACACTCCTTCAGGTCGACAGGCGCCAGCCGGGGATCGCGAGGTCGGATAACGTGAGTCAATCATCGTAAAGCGACTTCTGCCCGATAGGCAACTGGGAAATCGACCGGCCTCACCATTTTCTCGAGCGAACGGTCGGAGCAGAGGGAACGTGTCGGTCCACCGCGGCGGAAGAAAGAAACGGTTGACACGCGCGCGTCGACCAACGAGAATCAAACCCGGCCGACAAGCCAACGACTCGGAACCCGACTGATGCTATTCCAATCCATCTTTGCCGATTGCGCGGCCGCGCTCTGCCGTTCGTCTTTCTCACGCGCGGTTCGACCGCGCCGGACACGCGGCCTGCGACTCGAAGCGCTGGAAGGCCGCGATGTGCCGGCACCCTTGGTCACCAACTTCAGCGGCGCGCTGTCGGACACTGAGGAGCATCATTCTTTCCCGACCGGATCCAAGATCAAAGAAATCCCGTCCGGCAGCAAGGTCGTCATCGGCTTCGACCCGTCGCCCAATCCGAGCGGCAAGTACAAGGCGGAGATCAAACTCAAAGACGGGAAAGGTTCCACACTGCGCACAGCGACGGTCGGCCTCAAGGCCAACTCCAAGGTGATCTCCTACGACGTGACCACGAAGTCCGCTGTCCCGTGGGACGTGACCTTCAGAAGCGTCGGCAAAAAGATCGAGGGTCTCTGGCCCTACGGCGGCAAAGCCACGATCACGTTGCCGGACATCTCCGTGCCCTCCGCCTCATACATCGGCGGCAGCGAGTCGGCACATACGAACCCGACCGGCGTGAAAGCCACGGTCGCGATGCCGAAGAATTTCAAGGAGACCTTTAAGGTCGAGTTGTTCCGCTCGAAGGACGGCACGGAGCCGACGGGCGGCGTGCTCGCGTCCGACACAGTCACCGGCGACGGCAAGGGCGGATCGAAGTCGGTCACCCTCGACACCAAGGCGGAACTGTTTGGTCAGAAGGATGTGCCCTTTCTGGTCGTGATTGTCGACCACGACAAGAAAGTGGACGAAGACAACGAGGAGAACAACACCAAGTCACTCACCCTGCCGTTCGTCCGCCTCGAAGCAGGCACCGGCCCCGCGACGATGACGTTGATGAAAGACGTCAACGTCGTGGTCAAGACCGACGGCGGCTCGGTCAGCGGTTACCGCCTGGAAAACAAGGGCGTGCCCGATCCGAAGACCACTTATGTGACGGTTGCTTCCGGCAGCAGCGAGCAACTCACCTTTAAGCCGAAGCTGGCGAACACGGTGGAATTCCTCGGGTCCGTGTCGGCCGAGAGCAAGCGCTTCTACGGCCGGCCGCAAACGCGCACAGTTCACTTCCCCGACATTGCCGACATCATGGCCGATGCCGACGTCATCGCCGCGGCCGACAACTTGTGGAGCCAGACCAAGGGCGTCCTCGCGATCTCAGGCGGCTTGCTCTGGTACGAATTTGGCGCCTACATCAATCTCGACACGGCCAGCGGAAAATATTCCTTTGGGCCGATTTGCACGGGGGCGAATAACACGATCGTCAACGGCGCGCCAACGCGCGCCACCGTCCAGGTCACCGGCGCCGGCGATAAGGTCGACCAAAGCACGCAAACCGGCAAGTATTTTGTCGCCTGGTTTCACACGCACCCGGACGATCACCGCCGCGCGAACTTCCTCAATTCGCGTGCCGTTGGACCATCGCCGGACGACCTCAACACGTCGGCCAACGCTCAAGTGCCCGGGCTGGTGTACGACTACGACGGACAAGGCATGGAGATCCGAGACCCGCGAACTGATGCACTGATCAATGCCGGCGTCCTCATCCGCGGCGGCTGGCTCCTCGACGCGCCGGCTCACATCTACTCGTTCGGGCCGACGCAGCGACAACATTGAGGGACGTCGCACCGGCATCATAAGTTACATTCCAATATAATCTTACGTCGGACATTCGGCGGCAAGTCCGTCTAAGGTTCCGACAGGTCCCAGTCATTCCTGAATTATGAGAAATACGTTCAGGGGGGTGTGCGGCGCGTGAACGTATCGCAACCGGAGCCAGTGAAACGAATCCGGGCGCCTTGGGATCGCATGTTCGCGTCGTCGCGATGTTTCCCCATCGTTTCCCAAAACACCGTATCTCCACGAATGGCGGGCGGGTACTCTTATGTGAGCCGTCACCCCGTGAGATGGGCATGTCCCCAGGTCGACCGATGTCCGTGGCCGCTTTGCAGCGTGCCGTCGTTCGGCGACCGGATGACCGGTCGGACGAGGATTTGCTACGGGTGTTTCGCGCCGATCGGGACGAGGGTGCGTTCGGCATCATCGTCCGTCGGCATGGCGGGCTCGTGTTCGATGTCTGCCGCACAATCCTGCGCAATGACGCGGATGCCGAAGACGCCTTTCAAGCGACATTCGTGGCACTGGCCGCCGATGCGCATCGCGTTCGCTGCCCGGCGGCGCTCGCGGGCTGGCTGCACGCGGTCGCTTGCCGCACGGCCGCCAAGGCCCGGCGCTCGCGTGAACGCCGTCGTCTTCGTGAAGCGCGGGTAACGCTGCGGCCAGAGACAGCGGAGTTCGATCCTTCCTGGGCGGAAGTCCGCCAGACGATCCACGAGGAAGTCAACAGCCTGCCGGACCGTTACCGGGCGGCGATCGTCCTCTACTACTTGGCAGGCCGAACACAGGATGAAGTCGGCCAGGCGCTCGGACTGTCGACGGCCGGCGTGAAGAAGCGGCTCGAGCGCGGCCGGGCGTTGTTGCAGTCGGCGTTGCTACGCCGCGGATTTGGTCCGACGGCCAGCCTTGCTGTTGCGGCGATCGCGTTGCCGGCCGCAACCGCGGCGTTGACGACGAGCACCGCCGAACTGGCCATTCGCTATGTCACCAACAACGGCGCACTGCCCGCGGCCGTGCGTTCTCTCCTTTGTACTGGAGTCCAAACCATGTCCGCCAAGATCGCTGTCGGGGCAGTCGTGTTGTTGGGAGTTGCGACGACCGTCGGCATCGGCATGTCGCGCGGCGGCCCGCCGGATCCGGCGAAAGAGGGTGACGAGCCGGCGCTCCTGGCCCAGGCCAAGCAGAAGGCCCCGCCAACTCGTGGCGTCGACGATCCGCTGCCGCCGCGCAAGTCGCAGCCGACCTCGGAATTGGACCTCTTCCGCGGCCTCGACCCGGCGGAGCGGTTGAAGATGATCGAGAAGTTCGCGGGCGCCAAGTCGCCGTATACGGCCGTAACGCGCGGCGATCTCGCAGTCACGGTCATCGAACGCGGCTCGATCGAGGCGGCCAACACCTTCGATGTCGTTTGCAAGGTCAAGGCCAAGGACAAGGATAGCGCCGCGACGACGATCAAATGGCTGATCGACGAGGGCAGTTCGGTGAAGAAGGGCGACGTGCTCGTGCAGTTGGATGACTCGGCGATCCGCGAGCAGCTTGAGATGGCGACGGCGAAGGCCAAGGAGGCGGAGGCCACGCTCGCCCTGGCGACGGATAGTATTCGACTCATGCAGGAGGGGCATGACGTCGACATTCGGCTCGCGGAGATCGACGTCAAGCTCGCGGCCGTCGAACTGAAGAACGCCGAGTTCCCCAAGGAAAAAGAACTCTGGGAATTGAAGGTCGAGCAAGCGAAACTGCGGCTTGATCGCGTACGCTTCCAAGCGAAGGCGCAGGTGATGCAAGCCGAGGCGGAGAAGCGCGTACGGATGGCAGCGTATGAAGGAGAAGCGCAGCGGCGCAACAATCTCCGTACCGAGTTGGAGCAGTGCGTCCTGACAGCCCCGGCGGACGGGTTGGCTGTGTACTACGCACCGCCAGCGGGCCGGTTCAGCGGTATGCCGATCGTCGCCGTCGGCGAGCCGGTGCGCGAGGGCCAGAAACTCGTGCGCATCGCGGACCTGAAGAAGTTCACGCTCGCCACGCGCGTTCACGAGTCGGTGATTTCGACGTTTCGAGCGGGGCAGATCGCACAAGTGCAGATCGACGCTTTTCCCGGAAAGACGCTTCAGGGGAAGGTCACGCAGATCTCACCCGTCGCGTCCGCGGCCGAGTGGACGACCAAGAACATCAAGGTTTATCCGGTCACGATTTCGATCGAAGACGCGCCGGCCGGATTGAAGCCCGGCATGACCGGTGTGGCCGAGATCGTGACGGGCGAACGCAAGAGTGCCTTGCAGCTTCCGCTCAAGGCGGTCATGGGCTCCGGACTGGATCGACATTGCTTCGTCAAGTCGGGTCAGGAGATTGTCGACCGGAAGGTCATTACGGGGGCCGCGAACGCCAACTCGATCGAGATTCTGGAAGGCCTGAAGGAAGGTGACGAGGTCATCGTCGACTTGCCGGCACTACTGCGCAGGAAATAAGCGTTACGTTTCATCCGGCAGCGGCCGCACGCGGTAGAACCACCACGCGATTGCGCCGGCGATCAACACGCCGACGTAGACATCGAAGATGGGGTCCCACTGTGCGCGGCCCTCGTAGCCGAGCCCTTTCCGCCAATCACTATAGACGCCGACAAATCCCTGCGACGCCAGCGCGCCGACGACGCCGAGCCCATTCATCAATCCGAACAGAGCGCCGACGTGTCGACCGCATTGCGGGATCGCGACGGACCACCAGTTCGGCAGCGTCACATGCATCAGGCCCGTTGCGCCAAACCAGAACAGCGCCAGCGATAGAGGATCGTCGCAGCGCACGCCGAGGAATAGGCACGCGGCCGCACTCAAATAACAAACCACCGCGAGATAGCGGCGCGCACGCACGGGATCGCGAGCATGGCGCGTGATCGCGTCGCCGATCCAGCCACCGACGAACACGCCGATCGCGGACCCGGCCAGGGCCAGCGACGCGAGTCGGCCGGCTTCGAGGTTCTCGAGATTGCGGGCATCAATCAGGTACTTGGAAAACCACGTGTAGAAGAAGTACGTGAAGAACGAGCCGAGAATCATGATCGTGCCGAGCGTCGCGATGCCGCGATTGCGAACGACGGCGTGCCACGGAATCGGGCCAGGATCGGGCGGATGGACTGACGTGCCGGCGCGAATCAATTCTGCTTCCGCAGCATTGACCGCGAGATGCTTGTTCGGATCATCGCGGAACCACCACCAGAACCCGGCCGCCCAGGCCACGCCGATCAGGC
This sequence comes from Gemmataceae bacterium, assembly GCA_036266155.1. Lineage (GTDB taxonomy): Bacteria > Planctomycetota > Planctomycetia > Gemmatales > Gemmataceae > SIAJ01. The sequence continues at coordinate 26,818 of DATANR010000333.1, forward strand.
CGAAGATAAGGAACGAGAAACGCCAGCCGACGCCGTCAATTAAGTAAGCCGCCAGCGTCGGCGCGACCACGGCCCCGATCTGCGCAGCCGCGAGCAGCACACCTTGAACACGACCGCGCTCGTTCAACGGATACCAGCGTGAGATGACGCGCGCCGCATTGGGAAACGCGCCGGCCTCGCCGGCGCCGAAGATAAAGCGCACGATGATTAAGGAGATCAAGCCGGAACAAGCGCCCGTGAGCGCCGTGAAAATCGACCACCAGATGACGATGCGCGTCAGCACCGCACGCGACCCATATTTGTCGCCAAGCCGGCCGGTGGGTATTTCAAATAGACCGTAAGCCAGGGTGAACGCCATCATCACGGCGCTCATCTCACTGTTCGATAGCTTGAACTCCTGCTGGATCGGCTTGATGGCCTGCGACATGCAAATGCGATCGAGGTACAACACGGCCGACAGTCCGCACAGCCAGACCGCGAGCTTGACGCGAGCGTGAGTCGGACGTGAATCATCGGGCATGTCGATTCGTCACGCGTGGGATGAGGCCGGCCTAGTGTAGCAGAGTTTCGGGAGCGGGACATGCTGATCGGGTATGTGAGCGACGAACGCTACGTGGCCCTGCCCGACGTGTTGTTCGAATTTGTGAGTAATCGCGGCCAAGCATGGGAGACGCGATCGCGCGCCAGCGGGGCCGTGCATCTTGATCTGCCACCAGGTGGATACCGCGTCATCCTGCAGAAACCCGGCTATGGAGCGAAGTTCGCGAACGTGACGCTCTCGGCTGCTGAGCCACATCAGTTTCGACTCCTCGCGGACGGGCTGCTCGGCTATGTCTGGCCAAAGTGGGTGCGGACCGGCGAGAGTTCCGAGTTCCGCGTCCATTCCGTCGAGCCGTATAAGGTGGAAATCTGGCGCTATGGATGGCAGCCCGAGTTCATCCGCAGTCTCGGCTGGCACGACGAGCATGGGCCGCTCGCCACAATGCAGATCACGCCCGACGGCGACTATTCACAAACCGGCACGCGGTGGAACGAGGTCGGCTATGCGAATTCCGTGCACTCTCAGCATGTCGCCGGCCCGCCGTCGAGTGGTCTGTACTATTTCCGAGCGTTCACCAAATCGGGCCGTCGTTTCGCCTTCCCGTGGATCGTGGCCCCGGCGAAGCCGACAGCAACGCTTGCTGTGCTCGCCTCGAATATCACGTGGAACGCCTACAACAATTTCGGCGGCCGGAGCAATTACATCCATGCCGATGGCTTGCCACTGACGCCGACGATCAACTCGCGCGCCGAACTCAAGCGTTACAGCGACGCCGGCTTCTTCACATGGGGCGCTAGTTCCTATCCATCGCTCTCGTTCGATCGGCCCGAGCCGTTCAATCACATTGACTTCGACGAGCAGATCACGGACCCGATCGACGGCCGGCAAGATTGCCACCTCGCGCCCGCTGAATGGCGGCTCCTCGGCTGGCTCGAACGCGAACGGTTCGCGTACGACTATTACGCCGAGACCCAGCTCGATTCGGGCGTGTTTGACTTGTCCGCGTACCGCGTGCTTATCGCATCCGTGCATCCGGAATATTGGACACGCCGGATGTACGACCGCGTGAAGCGCTGGGTGTTCCACGACGGGGGAAAGCTTCTGTACTTGGGCGGCAACGGGCTCAACTGCGAAGTGGAGCTGCGCGACGACGGGTCGGTCATTCACCACAATTGTGAATTGAGCGGACTGGACGTTGCCGGCCTCGGCGGCAAGGAGAGCCGGCTGCACATTCGCCATGAATCCGAGGCCAATCTGCTCGGCGTCGTTTTCACGCCCACGGGGGCGATGACGGGAGCGCCCTATCGCGTTCTCGACGAAGCACACTGGGTCTTCGCGGGCACCGGCTTGAAGAACGGCGATCTATTCGGGACTCAGTGTTTGCATCAACGCTGTCCCGGCGGTGCTTCGGGGCACGAGACGGACAAGGTGTCGCCGTCGTCTCCAAAAAACGTTCAGCGCCTCGCCAAGGGCATGAATCCGGACGATGGCGGCGCGGAAATGGTTATCTTTTCCACGCCATCGAATGGCACAGTGTTCTCTGTCGGCTCGATCAACTTCGTCGCCTCGCTTCCAGTCGATGACAACGTTTCTCGGATCACCGCCAATGTCCTTCGGCGTTTCCTGGAGGTCACATGAAGATCACCTGCATCGAAGCGATCCCGATCTGTGTGCCCCTGAAAAAGGGGATGACCGCCAAGACCGCGCACGGCGAACACGCGACCTCGCCCTATGTGATCGTCAAGGTTCACACCGACGCCGGCCTGGTCGGGCTCGGTGAAGCGACCATCTCCGGCCTCTGGTCGGGCGAGACGCAGCGGGGAACGGTGGCCGCGATCGATGAGTACATCGCGCCGCAACTCGTCGGCAAGGACCCGCGCGACGTCACGGCCGCACGACGCGCGATGGACTTCATCATCAAGTTGAATCCGTTCACCAAAGCGGCCGTGGAGATGGCTCTCTGGGATCTTGCCGGCAAGTCGGCCGGATTGCCGGTCTATCAACTGCTCGGCGGCAAGGTGCGCGACCGCGTGCGCATCAAGCTGGTCGTCTGGGCGCGCGACGTCGCGGGCTCGCGCGCAATGGCGGAGCAGCATCTCAAACTCGGCGTGTCTTGCGTCAAGGTGAAGACCGGCCTCGATCCGCAGACGGACGTGGCCCGCGTGCGTGCCGTGCGTGAAGTGGCCGGCCCGACGATTCCGATCACGATCGATTCCAACTGCGGGTGGACGTTGCAGCAAGCACGGCAATGCCTCCGCCAACTGGCCGACGTCAACTTGCTCCTTGCCGAACAACCGATCCCGGCGGGCGATCCCGCAGCCCTGGCCGACCTTCGCCGCGATGCCCCGTGCCCGATCATGGCCGACGAAAGTGTCTTTACGCTGCAAGATGCGTGGCTCCTCAGCGTCCATCGGGCCGTGGACATTCTCAGCGTCTACCCGGGTAAGCACGGCGGCATCGCGGCGACGGCGGAGATCGTTGCCGTCGCCAAGGCGGCTGGACTGCGCTGCACCATGGGCAGCAATCTCGAACTCGGCATCGGAACCGCCGCGATGTTGCACGTGGCCGCCGCCTTACCGGAAATTGACACTGACAGCTTCCCCGCCGACACGATCGGGCCGTTCTATCACGAAGCCGACCTGCTGACGCGACCGCTCGACCTCGGGCCACCGTACGCGCTCGTGCCTACCGGCCCCGGCCTCGGCGTCGAACTCGACGAGGAACAACTCAAGGGCTGGCGGGTTGAATAGGTTATTGCAGTCGAGTGTGCCCTCTGGTAATTTCGTCCTGCCATTGCCCGCCGATTGCTCCATCCCTCCCCGCATCTCGGAGTACCGCATCATGCTTCGCAGGTTGATTGGCTCCGCGCTCGCCGCAGCGCTCTTGTTCCTGCTCGCCATGCAGGGCAGCCAGGCCCAGGACAAGAAGGAAGACAAGAAGGTTGAAAAGAAAGAAGAGAAAAAGGCCGAGCCCAAGAAGCCGCCGGTCCCGCCGATTCCCCCGACCGCGGCCGACCTGCCCTATGGCAAACTTGAACGCCAGGTGCTCGACTTCTGGCAAGCCAAGTCCGACAAGCCGACCCCGCTCGTCTTCTGCATCCACGGCGGCGGCTGGTCGGGCGGCGACAAGAGCAGCTATTACGGCAAGGTCAAGACGTTCCTCGACAATGGCATCTCCGTGGTCTCGATCAACTACCGGCTCATGACGCAGGCGAATGCTCAGAAGGTCACGCCGCCGGTGAAAGCGCCGCTCGAAGATGCGGCCCGGGCTTTGCAGTTCGTGCGTTCCAAGGCTACGGAGTGGAACATCGACAAGAAGAAGATCGGCGCGACGGGAGGCTCGGCCGGCGCTTGCTCCTCGCTGTGGCTCGCGTTCCACGACGACATGGCCGACC
>DATANR010000334.1:0-7600 GCA_036266155.1 Gemmataceae bacterium
AACGCCGGGACTCCAACAAAGCCGTTCGACAATCGCTTACCCCATCAGCTCCCGTATCACCTCGCCGTGCGGCAGGATTGGCATCGGTCGGCCGCTGTGGTCGGGGAAGGCGCGTTCGGGGTTGATGCCCAGGTGGTGGTACATAGTCGCCCAGAGGTCGTTCGGCGACATGGGCCGATCTTTCGGATGGGCCCCGTGCGAATCGGTCGAGCCGACGATCTGGCCGACCTTCATGCCGCCGCCGGCGACGAGCAGCGACATCGATTGCGGCCAGTGGTCGCGGCCGGGCCGGTTGTCGCTCTTCTGATACTCGAGCTTCGGCGTGCGGCCGAATTCGCCGGTGACGATCAGCATCACGCGCTTGTCGAGTCCGCGTGCGTAGAGATCCTCGATCAACGCCGTGACGGCCCGATCGTAGAACGGCAGCCGATACTTCGTGTCTGTGAAGATGTGACAGTTGACCGCGTGCGAGTCCCAGTTGTAGGTCACATCTTTGGGGAACGATTCGCCCGGCAGCGAAGGGTTTTCGAGCACCATCGTCACGAACGAGCAACCCGCCTCGACGAGCCGGCGTGCGAGCAAACAACGCTGACCATAGCGGTGCATGCCGTAGCGATCTCGAACGTTGGCCGGCTCCTTCGACAGGTCGAACGCGTCGCGGGCCTTGGCGCTCGTCACCAACTCGACGGCCTTCTGCGAAAACGAGTCCATCGCGGTCATCGAGCCCGTGCCATCGACTTCGCGGCGGGCGGTGTCGAAGCGCTTCAAAAGGGTTTGCCGATCGGCGAGCTTGTCGGCCAGCGCTGCGGGGATGCTCAAATTCTCGACGCTGAACTTCGCTTCCGCCGGGTCGCCGTAAAACGTGAACGGCGTGGTCGCTTGGCCCAGATACGCGGCCCCGAAGGAGAAGGTGTCGACCTGTTGCCGGCCGCCGTCGACACCGGCGACGTAGTTCGGCAAGCCGACGTTGTGGCCCTCGCGGCACTTCGAAACGAACGAGCCGACCATCGGATAGTCGTTGACGAACCCGACCGGCGACATCGGATCGCGGCCGGTGAGAAAGCGCTTGTGCCCGCCGCCATGATCGCTGAACGTGTGATGGATCGAGCGGATGATCGCGTACTTGTCGGCACACTTCGCGTGCATCGGGAGGTATTCGCTCACGTCGATGCCGGGCACATTGGTGTGAATCGGATTGAACTCACCGCGATAGTCGGCCGGAGCGCCCGGCTTCAGGTCGTACATCTCCATGTGCGGCGCGCCGCCGGGGAGCCAAAGGAGGATGACGGCCGTGTCGTCCGTCGGCGTCGTCTCGGCGGCCTGCATGCGGAACAAGTCGGACATTCCCAGAGCGCCGATGCCAAACGCGCCGGCGCCAAGAAAATGGCGGCGCGTCATCGGCCCAGGACAGGACAACAGCATTGGCGTGACTCCGGCGGCGTCCGTGCGGAGGCCGCGAAGCGATTCAGGCGGGATGGACTCTTACACTATCTTAGGTCACGCCGCCGATGGCAAGCGGAATCGAGGTTTAGCCGATGGCGATGCGCAGGATGTAGAGCGCAACACCGCCGATATACATGAACGTCGGAACCTTGTATTCCGGCCAATGGAATAGGCTGAACACGAGACCAATGGGTGAAAAGAAGAAGGTCCCAACGCCCCAGGGGAAGCTCTCCACGAACCCGGCAATCATGAGCCAAACCCAGCCGACCAAATAAAGGCCAACGGCGGCGAGTGTGAGAAGGACGAGCATGAGCGGGTTCCAACGAGAATTGTTGAGTGGAGAGAATAGCCGACACGCTATCGTCGAGCAAGTCGAAGGGCAATCATTCCGCTTGTTCGAAAGCTATCGGTAAGTTATCGTCCCAACTATTGGAAAGGACTCCACCCATGTCGGGCTCTCGGCTGCTCGCCGAACAGCAATTCCACGATTCCCAGGCCGCGGAACGGGCCGAGCGATTCGCCGACCTCGCCAGCCTGCGCTTCCGCGATGCCGACTACCTCGACCACGAGACGTGGATCCGTCCCGCGTTTGAGCGACTGGGCGACCTCCCCGGCAAGGGCGTTCTCGACTACGGTTGCGGCCACGGCATGGCATCGGTCGTTCTCGCGCGACATGGTGCCGAGGTGACCGGCTTCGATCTTTCGACTGGCTACGTTGAAGAATCCCGGCGACGAGCGATGGCGAACGAAGTCGACGCGCAATTCCTGCAAGCGGACGCGGAGCATCTGCCATTCGACAACAGTTCATTCGATGCCGTCTGGGGCTGTGCGATTCTCCACCATCTTGATTTGCGGCAAGCGGGCGGTGAACTTCGTCGCGTGCTTCGGCCGGGCGGCGTCGCCGTCTTTTGCGAGCCGTGGGGCGGCAATCCGTTCCTCGAATTCGCTCGGCGTTACCTGCCCTACCCCGGCAAGCACCGCACGCGGGATGAAAGGCCCCTGCGGCCAAGCGGCCTCGCTCCGTTGCGTGAGTCGTTTCCCGATCTGACGGTGCGCGGCTATCAGCTTCTCGGCATGGCGGGCCGACTCATTCGTCGCGAACGGCGTTCCAGTGGCCAGCTGGATAGATGGGATACCGCCCTGCTCCGACGCTGGCCGCGGCTGGAAAAATGGTGCCGCTATGTGGTGATTGAACTCCGGCGATCGTAGACTCTCGGGAAGCAAACTTCCCGCGTCGGTCGCCGGCATGTCCACGCCGCCGATTCAACCCGTTCCTCCGGTCGCACCCGCGACTCCGCCGCCGGCCGTCGCCGACGCGCCGGTGCCGCGTCGGACCCAGTTCGCGGCCGTTTTCCTCGTGGTCTTCCTCGCGGTCCTGGTCGGCTGGCGCTGGTGTACCGACCAGTTCGGCACGCGGCCCACCGAACTGCAACGTGATCCGACGCACCGCATCGACCTCAATCGCGCGACGCGGGTCGAGTTGATGCAAGTCCCCGGTGTGGGCCCGAGTCTCGCGGACCGCATCGTCGCCGAGCGCGGCGCTCGCGGCAAATTCAACCGCGTCGACGACCTGGCCGGCGTGCACGGCATCGGCGACGCCACGCTCAACAAGATTCGCCCGTGGGTGGTCGTTGAAGCCAGCGACGATGGCGAGCCAGCGCCGCCGGAACCCGACCGCCTTGTGCGCAAACCAACAAGAACGACGCACACGGTGAAGAAGCCGGACGCGCCCGACAAGCTGATCGACATCAACACGGCGACGGCCGCGGAACTCGACAAGCTCCCCGGCATCGGCCCCGTGCTCGCCGGCCGCATCGTCGCAGAGCGTGAGAAGAAGCCGTTTACCAAAGTCGAAGACTTGCGCCGCGTCAGTGGCATCGGGCCGAAGAAGATGGAGGCTATTCGGCCGCTGGTGACGGTGAGGGAATGACGAGTTTTGGAGTGCTACGGCCGTTTGGTACAATGCACTTCCGATGAGCTGGTCGAGGAAATTGTGATGGAATTGACCATCGAACAACAGCAAGCGATACAAGGCGGTCAGGCGGTACGTATCGATGTTTCCGGCGCCGAGTGCATAATCGTCCGCAAGGACGTGTACGACCGCGCGAGTCAGCCGGATTACGAGCCGTGGTCGGCAATTGAAATGGACTTGTTGGCCGCGGAAGCAATTGATCTCTTGAAAGATGATGGCTTTGATGAGTTGGACGACGCATGAAAATCGAGCGTGGCGACGTGCTAAAGGCCCGGTTTCCACATGCCTCGGGTGGTCGCGGCAAGAAGCGGCCGGTCGTAGTCGTGCAAGCCAACTCTTACAACCAACGGCTAAGGCATGCCGTCGTGGCGCAGGTGTCGACCAACCTCGATATGAAGGACGATCCAGCCTATTTGTTCATTGACGCCGCGCAACATGGACGGGGAACTGGCCTCGATCGCGACTGCCTGATTTGTGGTCCGTTGCTCTAGGTCATGACCGAAGATCGATTGACCGAGAAGATAGGTCAACTGCCCACGGAACTCCTCGCCCCTCTTGATCAATGTCTCAAGGCGGCGCTGGGGATTGGGTAGGTCGGATTCGGCTTGCCCCGTCAAAACGGAATTCATTTCGCCGTCGTGAGCGCCAATGTGCCATCAGTGAAATGATCAGCAGGACTGCTCCGCCGGAGAACAGGCCCCACATCCAGAAATCACGAAATCTCAAGTCGAGTGCCTGATCGCCTGCGTCGCCGGCATACCATTCTTCTGGGCCGACTTTCGAAGCGATCGGCGGCCGGCTCGCGTTGAATTCATCGAAGAAATTTGGGTCGCTGAGACTCACGCCCGCTCGGATCTTCTGTTCCGTGTAGGCCTGGTAATCGCGTTGATAACTCTCGCCGAATGCAAGCTCCGACTCAAACTTCGGCCGCAGCGTCGCAACCTCGGAGGTGGATAGCGACTTCTCGATCGCCAACTGCCGCTTCCGGCTATGGTCACGCAGAAACGCCCGCACATGTTCTTGCGGCGCATATTGATTCGCCAGTCGCACCGCACGCTTGTAACAATCCCAGGCCAGATAGCGCTGACCGACGCGCAGCATGATCTCGCCCAGGCAAAGTGCAAGGTGCGGACTCGGACCGCTGCGCTGTCGCCATTCGCCGATGATCCAAAGGGCTGGCTCGTGAAATGGGGCCCGGCGACCACGTGTTGGTTCTCCCGAATCATCGTCGGCACGCTCTCCGCCAACTTGATAGATCAGTTCTCGAATTCGCCGCCGGTCAATCGGATTGTCGATTTGCTTCGTATATTCGCGATGATTTGTGTAAAGCCCGTAAATGAATCCTTCGTGGTAGGGCCGACCGAATACGAATCGCTCCTCTTGGAAGGGTGCACGATGCGACGTGCCGATTTCGATCGGCTTGTCGAGCCGGTTGCCGATCAGATCCCATTTGCGCATTAGTAACGGCGTCTCTCCGGCATCGAGCAACGCATTGATCGCCAGGAACTGCCACTCTTCCTGACCAAAGCGCGCTTTCGGATCGATGGTGAGGGACGTCCGCAAATGGTTGCGCCCCTCCTCGAAGAGCGTTCGAGCTTTGGCATCGCCGCCAAGCATTCCCATCAAATTCTGGTGGATCAGAAACTCGCCGAGGTTGGCGTTGGAGGAATAGAGTTCATCGCCCGGCCGCATCAGAGTTAGCTGGCGCTTCAGCTTGTCGCGCATCAGCGTGATGGCTTCGTCTGTCTTGCCCTGCCGGTCCAGGCCGACGGCAATGTCGTCGATGGCCGCGGCGGCTGTTCCCAGGTCGGGATGGACGACGGCAAGCCGCTCGCGGGCGAGCCGTTCGCATTCACGGTAGAATGCGGCGCCGTGCCGGGGATAGCGCTCGTGAATGACGTCGTGTACCATCGCGAAGCGAAATGGCGGCGCGTCCGCCGATGGCGCGACATGGTGCGGCATGCGGGCGTACACGATGCGCTTGGATTGCAATGGCGATGCCATCCAGCCGGCACAGCCGCCGCCGCAACAACCGACGATCGGTAGTAGACAGGCGGCGACAACGAGAGTAGGGCTGTAAGGGCGGCCCATTTTAGTTCAGACCCGTGATCGCAGATTCGCAATGAGCCCGGCGATCAAGACGCAGGCACCGCCGGCGAAGAGGCCCCAGGTGCAGAAGGCCAGAGCTTTCCGCTGAAATTCGTAGATGGGCACCTCGCCGGCATACCATTCTTCGGGGCCGACCTTGGATGCGATCGCCGGTCGGCCCGCGTGAAACTCGTCGTAAAAATTCGGGTCGCCGATACTTACCCCCGCACGGATCTTTTGCTCCGTGTAGCTCTGGTAGTCGCGCTGATACGCTTCGCCGAACGCAAGCTCGGACTCAAACTTCGGCCGAAGTGTCCCGACCTCGGACGTCGGCAACGATTCTTCAATTGCCGTTTGCCGCGTCCAACAATGCTTACGAAAGAATGCTTGAATCTCGGGGCGGGGTGAAAACTGCGCGGCTAGACGGTCGGCACGTTCAAAACAATTCCAGGCGACATAGCGCTGACCGACGCGCAACATGATTTCGCCAAGACAAAGAGCGAGGTGGGGATTCGGGCCATTTCCCTGGCGCCACTCGCCGATCAGCCACATCGCAGGCTCGTCGAACGGAGCGCGACGCCCATGTTTGGCGTCGGAGTCCTTCGGGGGCGATTCACCGCCCACCTGGGTGACGTATTCCCGGATTTCCTTTCGTTGCTCCGGATAGCGCGTGTCGGAATAATCTTTGTCCATCGGATGACCATAAAGAACGTGCGTAAAGCCGCTGTAGTACGGTCGGCCGAAAATGGCTTGTGCGCCGTCATGGCGATAAACACTCCTGTCGACTTTGGGAACCTCGATTGTGACATCAAGCCGGTTTCCGATAAGGTCGCATTTCCGCAACAGTTCCGGACTCGCCCCCGCATCCAACAACGACTGCACTGCCGCAATCTGCCACTCCTCCTGTCCAAAGTGAGCCGTCGGATTCACCGCGACCGACTTGCGCAACACATCGCGGCCTTCCTCGACGCCTTTGCGTGCCGTCTCGTCGCCGCCGAGCATGGCCCAGAGGTGTTTGTGGATGTGGAATTCACCGAGGTTCGCGTACGAGGAATAGAGGTCTTCCTTGGGCCGGTCCAGCTCTTGCTGCCGCTTGAGCTTGTCGCGCATCAGCTTGATGGCTTCGTCGGTCTGGCCCTGGCGATCGAGACCGACGGCGATGTCGTCAATGGCCGCGAAGGCCGTCACCGAATCGGGATGGACGACCGCGAGGCGCTCGCGGGCGAGGCGTTCGCGTTCCTGATAGAAGGCTGCCCCGTGCCGCGGATAGCGCTCGTGGATCACGTCGTGAACCATGGCGAAGCGGAAGGGCGTCGCGTCGGGCGACGGCGCCACGTGATGCGGCAGACGGGCGTAGACGATCCGCCCCGGATCCATGGGCGTAACCGTTGCGCCCACGCACCCGCCGCCGAGGCAGCCGGCCACGAAAAGGAGTGGGGCCGCGACGACGAGCGTGCGGCCCTTGGGGGGTTTCATGGGAAATCAGGCTCGGGGACGCAGCCGCAAGAAGGCGCCGATGCCGGCCACCGCGAACAGGACGCCCGTACCACCGATCACGTACGGCCTGACCGACGTGGTCGATTCAGCCGTCGGCGGCTCGTACTGCGTCTCCTGATACTGCGACTTGAATTCGCGCTCGTGGCTCTTCAGCTCGGTGTCGTTGATGCACGCGAACGCCGGGCTGACCAGGGCCAGGGCCACTGCTGAAGCGATGAGGTGCCGCATGGACGTGCTCCAAGTGATCGGAACTTTCCTGAATTGATTGTGCATCGGCAGCCGGATGCTTGTCAAGCACTCAATTGCCGAGTTTCAATGTTATGACGCCTTGCCGCGCTGGGCGATTTCATCGGCGAACAGTTTACGCACCTTTTTCTTGGTGATCCGATCGACCAAGCCCGGCAGGAAGCGGTTGGCGAACAACAGTGCCTTGCCCTGGAACGTCAGGTTCACGACGCGCTTGCCCGCAGCCAGGGCATCAAGCGTGGCGATGGCTACCTGATCCGGCGTCATGCCGCGCATGTGGTCGAGGCTCTGCTTGGCGTTACGCTCGAGCATGTTCTGCGAAAAGTTGGTCTGCGTCAGACCGGGGTTCACGGT
>DATANR010000335.1:0-5252 GCA_036266155.1 Gemmataceae bacterium
ATGACCCATAGGTCCTATAAGGCGATCACTTCAACTCACCAGCGAATCACGGCCCCACCAGGCCGACGAAGTCGTCGTCCCGGACGCCCGTTTGCCGTTCTTGCTCTTCCCGGTTGATGATGACGCGCGGCGTCACCATGATCAGGATCGAGCGGCCTTCGCGACCGTAGGCCACGTTGCGGAATAGACGGTTCAGGTACGGGATCTTGCCCAGGACCGGCGGCCCGAACTCGTTGCGGCCTTCGGTCATGTACTTGAGCCCGCCCATCACCACCGTGCCGCCGTCCGGCACCACGACCACCGTCTGCGTCTCCAGGTTGGAGAAGCGCGGCTGTTGCAAATACTGCGTGAACGGCACCGGCTGGCCCGTTCCACCGTTCTCGAACACCGGCGTGATGATCGTCGTGATCGGCACCTGCTGCGTGCCCGTGATCAGGTTCGTGAACGACTGCTGAATGTTCAGTCGCACGAACCGGCGATCGGCTGACACGACCGGCTGGATGAACAACCCGAGGCCCGGCGTTTGCGGCTGGGTCGGCGTGAAGTTCAACAGACCGTTCTGAATCGACGCGTTCGGCGGGATCGGCTGGGTGATACCAACCGCGTACGGCACGTTCTGCGGCGTGAACACCAGTTGCCCCGAGACCGACGACACCGTGATGCCGGTCAGGAAGAACTGGTAATCGCCGACCGTCATGCTGGCCGCGGTCCCGTTCAGGGCGGTCAGCTTCGGAGCCTGCATCACGTTGGTTCGCGTGTCGCCCTGAGCGGCTTCCAGGAACATTTGCACCTGGATGTCGCTGAGGAACGCCAACCCGAGCGAGATACCGCCGTCCGCGAACGAGTTGTTGAACCCGCCGAACGGAGGCACCGCCCGACCGAAGCTCGTGGCCCGGATCGGAATGTCCAGGTCCGGCGTCGGCACACCCGGAATCTGCGTGCCGACCACGTTGCCGCTGTAGTTGCGGTTCGAGATTGCGAGCGGGAACGTCGTTCCCGTGCCCGGCCCGCCGGTCGGCTTGGCGTTGGTCGGGATGCCCATGGAGAAGTCGACGCCGATGCGCTCGAAGAACGTTTCGGCCAGCGACACCACCTTGACCTCGATCGACACTTCCAGGTCCTGCAGCTTGCGGAGCGATTCCAACAGCCTCTCGACTTCTTCGATGACTTCCGGCGACTGGTTAATGACCAGGGCCAAGCCAAGCGGGAAGTATTCGATCGAGCCTTCGCCGCCCTGCGCCATCCAGCTATCCGGCTTGATCGTGTTGGTGATCAAGCGGATCAGCTCGCGTTCCAACGTGCCGTTCTGCGGCCCGGTGTTCGAGCTGGCGCCACCGTCCATCGGGGCGTTCGTCCGGATACGGTTCGGCGAACCCGGCAGCATCGAACTACTGCCCGTCGGGCTACCGTCCTGCAAGCTGCCGGGGCCGGTCCGTAAGGTCGAGCCCGTCGTCGGCTTGATGCCATACGCCGCATCCGAAGCCGCCTTGAGCGACTCCATCAGCGACATGCCCGGATGAGCCCCATAGTTCGGGGCCGGGATCACGAGATCGCCGACCGGTATCGAGCGGACCGTCTGACGGCCCTGCAAGCCCTTGGCCGTCGAGATACGAATCACTTCGCTCTCGATCGCGTGCTTCAGGCCGGCCTGGTGGCAGATTAGGTCCAGGGCCGACTTCAGCGAGATCTGGTTGAACTCGCTCGTGATCGGCTGCTTCGAATCGATGTTCTCTTCCTTCAACCGTCGCGTATCGAGGTCGAAGTTGATGTTGGTCATCGTGCGAAGCTGATCGACCACAGCGTCGAGCGGCGTCGCCTTGAAGTTGACGCTGATCGGCGTCGACATCTTGCGCTCGATGACCTTCTCGGCCTCGGAACGCGATCGCTGAATGTTCAACGACCCACGCTTCGTCTTGAGTGCACGATCTTCGAGGACCTTCTTGAACTCCGGATCGTTGTTGAATCGCACGCCATCGGTCGGGCCGCTGATGTCGTGCATGCCCTGCAAGAGGTTGAAGTTAGTATCTTCCTGACCGTCCGAGTTCTTCTTGTCGAGCTGGATACGCATGAGCTGCTTGGCCATCATCGCCGCGCTCTGCACGGACGCATCGTCCGGATCCATCGTCTGGGCCATCTGCAGCTTGGCGTACGCTTCCTTGTACTTCTTCTCCTCGGACAGCTTGTTGGCTTCCTTCATCAACATGGCGACGTCTTTTTGCTTCGCCATCTTGACGAGAGATTCCTGCGTCATCTCGTTCTTGAAGTCGCGATGCTCCTTGGCTTCCCTGGTCAGGAAGTCGGTCTGGTGCTTCAGGATCTTCAAGCGATCCATGCGGGCTTCGACCGGCCGGCAGAGCATGGCCTGCTTGCTCGGTTCGAGCTTGGACGCCTTCACCTCGGCGATGAAGTTCGAGAGGTCCATGAGGGCCTCGTCGGTCTCACCCTTGCCGAAGCGAGCGGTCGCTTCGCTTTCAACGCGGAGCGCCTTCGTCCGCAGCCGTTGGAACTCGACCTGGCCGAGCGCTTCTTGCTGTTTGACCAGATTGTCCGAACCGGTTCGCGGCGCGGCGGCCGGGCCGGTGGTCGGCAAATCAGGCACGCCGGACGGCGGCTTCGGCGCCTTCGGCAGGCTGTCCGGACCGGTCGACGCGACCTTCTTTTCCTGAACGTCGGCGGCCGCCAGCATGTCGTTCATGATTTTGCGGTCGGCCGCCGTCAGCAGCATCGGGTCGATCTGCTTGAAGATGGCCACCGCCTGGGCATAGCTGCCCATCACGAACGATTCCTGGGCCTTCGCGAAGGCACGATGAGCATCGGCCATCTTGCGCGAGGCTTCGTTCGTTTCGATCGACGAGAGCAGCGTCCGCGCTTCGTCCTTGCAGTCGTACGGGCCGGACAGCAATTCGATCGCGATCTTGCGCGCGGATTCCGTCTCGCCCTTCTTCAGTTCCGCCCGAGCGGCGCGGAGCAGTTCCTGACCCTTGTCCACCGCGGGCTTGACCGGCTTCTTGATCTCCGGATCAGCCATCGGCGGCTTGACCAGGTCGGCCTGGCTGGCCGTGTCCGGCACCGTGGGCAACGGCGGCGGCAGGTCGATGTCGGGCTTGGTCGGCCGCGTGGTCGGAATCGGCTTGATTTCCTCCGCGACCGGCGGCGCCTTCGCCGTCGGGATCGGAGCGATCGGCGGAACGTCGTCGGCGCCCCCCACACTCACCAGGCCCGGCTCTTCCGTCATCGGCCGGCGGCCGTTGCGGATGACCGGCGGCGGAACCGGCTCGTCGCTGACGTGGCTGCCCGTCTTGATCTTCAGCAGGTCTTTTTCGTCGACCGGCTTGGCGGCAATGCGCGTCGGCGTGGTCGGCTTCAGGCTCGCCTTCATTTCCATGATGATCGAGGCATCAAGCCCCATGCCCATGGCGAGGGCATGGGCGTCGTCCAGATGGATCCGGGCCGTCGACTGGTCCCGGCGATCCATGCACGACTGAGCTTCGTCGATGCAGCCCTGAATCCGGCGCTGAGCCGCGACGTTCAGTCGGGCCAGCTCGGTTTCCGGCGTATCTTCGTCGCGGCCGAACATCACGTTCAGCTTGGCGGCTTCAACGTACTTCTTCTTGGCCTCGACGTAGTGCTTGCCGACTTCCAGGGCGTGCGCTTCCTGCATGAGGGCAATGGCTGCCTTCTTGCGGGTGTTGTCGGCCTGGCGCGTCGGTTGCGGCGGCGGCACATCGTCCATGGGCGCCGTCGGCTTCTTGGCGCCGTAGGCGGTGCCCTTCGACGGCGGCATCGGCTCGTCGCCTTGCGGTTCGCCCTTCAAGGCGATCAGCTTTTCCTTCTCGCGGGCCTTGCGGGCATCCGCGATCAGGTCGGCCGGCCGGTCGCCGAAGTCCCACATGCTGAACTGACCGTGCAGACCAGCCGCCTGACGAGCCTTTTCCTCGGCCGCGGTCAAGTTGGCGGCCCGCTCGGTGCGGGACGCGGTCTGCTTCTCGATAAGCTGCCGGGCCTCCACCATGAGGCGTTCCGCGACGTCCTTGTCGCGCCGGCCGCGCGCCTTGCCGACGTCCTTCAAGATGGACGCCGGGGTGTCTTCGAAGAGGCCCCACTTGACCGTGCTGGCCGACGGCGCGGCCTGCATGGCGAGGTCCTGGGCCTTGTCCAGGTCGCCGACGTCCAGGGCCTGCTTGGCCAGGACGGTGAGGACCTTGGGATCGGCCGACGTGGGCCGCGATGTCGCGGCGGCGGCCGTCGGCGCGGGCGTGCGTGGCGCGACCTTCTTGGCGGTATCGCCGATCACGTCGTCCGGCTGATCGTCGTAAAACGCGCCGGGCGCCTTGAGGGCACGGGCCTTCTCGGCCAGTTCCCGGGCAAGTCCAAAGTTTTGGGCGTCGTAGGCCTCGCGGGCCCGACGCATGAGATCGCGAGCCTCTTCGGCTCGATTCGCCGCGGGGCGCTCCTGGCCCGCCGCCCGACCGACCAGGCCCAGGGCGTCGGCCCCGGCCCATGTCATTCCGGGCACCAGCACTAGGCCAGCCGCCAGCCGCCGCCACATCCGTAACTTCGCCTGGAACACCCCTGGCCTCCTTTCCCGACCATCATGGTTGGGATCGACCGTCCATCCACGGCCGCCAATTCCCCCATTGGCGGACGATGATTCATTCGCATCCGCGTCGCGCTTCCCCAGCGCACGCGGGCCCTCTCCGTGGGCGCAAGGAGAGGGAAAGCGGGGGGCGAATACCTTGCCTTGTCGGAGCGGTCAAGCAAGATTCCGGGAAAAATCGCGAGCAATTTCAAACAGGTTCAAGAGGGGAAATGTAACGAGCCTGGGGGGAGGGGTGATTGCCTTCCGGGCCTGCCGGCGTTATCCTGTCGCGGATTGTTCGTCCGATTGGTGTTGTTCCGCCCAATCCGCCCGGCCGCTCCGGGCTACCCATCCGATGAGGTGACCCATGTCGAAGAAAGCTGCGTATCTGTTCGCGTCGGCCGCGTTCCTGGGCGGTTTCCTGTTCGCCGAGTTTGGCGCGCCGCTGGTGTTCGCCGAAGACGCCAAGGGCCCGAAGTGGACGCACGGCCTGATGCTCCGCGCCCGCAAAGGCGACGAGCCGGATTTCAGCAAGGACACCAAGAAGTTTGGCGTCGAAGTGTTCGTCGACGAGAACAACGGCAACCTGATCTACATCAGCGAGACGGGTTCGATCTCGGTGGTGAAAAAGTAGTTTCAAGGCGAGCGGAGCGGCGTAAGCCGCCCGATAATG